>CAYSWZ010000017.1:0-76078 GCA_964434945.1 uncultured bacterium
CCGCGACGCGGTCTCCGACCGGCGCCGTGGCGGTGCGCAGCACCCCGGACTCGCGCCGACCGAGCACCGCGACGTACCCGCCCACGCCACTTCCGCCCGTGGCGGCACCCAGGAACACGGCCGCCTCGGGCACGCCGTCCCCGTCCAGGTCGCCCGTGAGATCCGTCCGCCCGGCGATCCGCACGCTCGGGCGCATCGCGCTGCCCGGCGTGAACGGCTTCCCCTGCCAGCGGCCGTCGACGAGCGTCACCGGTCCACCCGCCTCGGCAATGCCGAGGTAGGTCGCGCTGGCGACCTCGGCGGGTGAGGGCGCGCTCGCCAGAACGGCTCGCGCCGTGTTCGTCGAATCCGGCTCGTGGCCTGGGGCGCAACCGGCGGCGGGCAGCAACAGCATCAGCAGCGCGCCGGCCCCGATCCCGCTCCGCCCGGCGCGCACTACCACATCCAGGCCAGCGCCAGCGTCCACACCTGGTTGATGGAACTCGCGTTGTCCGGAAGATCGAACAGGTCGGAGAATCCCCGCGTCCAGCGCGCCTCGATGCCGAGCCGCTCGGGGCCGGCGGCGAACTCCACTCCCGTCCCCAGCGCGAAGCCGCTGTCCACCGACTTCATCACGCCCTTGAGATCGGTGCTCGGGAGCTCGAGCGGGCTCCCCGACTCGAAATGGCCCGCGAGCGCGATGCCGAAGCTGGGGCCGGCCTCGGCAAACAGCTTCGTGCCGTGACCGCGCTTGAGCCGTGCGCGCAGCAGTAACGGCACTTCGAGGTAATCGTAGCTCCAGGTGTCCTCGAACGAGCCCAGCGGATTGCCGTTGATGTCCGTGCCGTGCTCCGCACTCTTCCCGCCCTTGCTCGAATAGGCGACCTCCCCGTGCAGCGAGAAGGCGTGCGTCAATCCGACCTCGGCCACGAGACCCGCGTACAACCCGTAGCGGAGGTCGGGCTGAACGGCATCGCCGAACTCGCCCGCGAAGTTCGCGCCGTTGAGGCCGGCCCGAACGCCCCAGTGCCATGGCGCGGCCGTGGCGGCAGGCGCGAGGAGCACGACTGCGAGAGCGCCCGCGGAGAGCAGTCGGATCCGCATGAGGAGGACACTCCTTCCGGAGAGGGAACGCGTCCCACGCACTCCCGTCGCGGGGCGGGCCAATCCCGGCATCGCTCCCGCGGCGGCAGCGTCGAGCGGCCGCGCGACCGCGCACAGCATAGCAGCGCCGGCACGTCGAGCGCCGGGTCGAGGATCGCGTGCCCGGTGGATTATCCTCGACGCTCCGCACGCCGGCGAGCCGCGTGGTTCGCATGCGTCGGTTTCGAGGAGAGCTCATGTGCCCTCGCGGCATGCGATCGTTGGTGATTTGCGCGCTGATCGCCGGCGGGGCGGTTCCCGGTTCCGTTTCCGCGCAGCAGGCGCCGTTCAACAAGCAACAGGTCTGGTACCGGAACGGCTCGCTCACGCTGGTCGGATACCTCTACAAGCCCGAGGGCGCCGGCCCCTTCCCCGCGCTCATCTGGAATCACGGGAGCGAACCGAACCCCAGCGGTGGCCCGCAGTTCGACTCGGTTGCCGCCATCTTCGTGCCCGCCGGATACGCGGTCCTCGCACCCCTTCGCCGTGGACACGGCGCCTCCGAGGGGGACTACATCCAGGACCGGATCGAAGCCATGTTCCGCGGATCCGGTGCCGATGCCGCCGAGCGGCTCATGGTGCAGCTCATGGAGAGCGAGCAGTTGAGCGATCAGCTCGCCGGCCTGGCCTACGCGAAGACCCTTCCGTTCGTGGACACGACCCGGCTCGTCGTCGCCGGATGCTCGTATGGCGGCATCCAGACGCTGCTCGCCGCCGAGCGCGGCGCGGGCTTCAAGGCCGCGATGGCGATCTCCCCGGCGGCGCTCAGCTGGCGCGGGCACCTGGTGCTCCAGGAACGTCTCCTCGAAGCGGTGCGACGCATCGACATCCCCGTGCTGCTGATCCAGCCCCCGAACGACGCGAGCCTCGAGCCGGCAAGAGTGCTCGGCGGCGAAGCGAAACGACGCGGGAAGACCTCGTTCACGACCAAGGTCTATCCCGCGACCATGCCCGAGAACCAGCAGGGGCACTGCTTCGGCGGCGCGAAGGGAATGCACAACTGGGCGAACGACGCGCTCGGCTTCTTCGGCGGCGTGCTCGGTACGCGCCCTGCGCGTTAGCCGCCGGCCCGCCTACTGGCGCTCGCGAACGAGTCGCGCCCGCTCGGTCTCCCGCGGCCAGACCCGTTGCACGACGAGAGCGGTCACGATCGCGTAGACCCAGCCGAGCGCGATGTCCACCACGAAGTGCTCCGCGGAATAGACCAGCGCCAGCGCCATCGCGACCGCGTAGAGCGCCAGCAGGGCGCGTGCGACACGACCGCTCCGCGCCCAGAAGAACATCGCGATCATGAGCGGATACGCCGCGTGCAGCGAGGGGATCGCGGCCACGTCGTTGGCGTAGAGATTCGTGCCCGAGAAGAGCCCGGCGATCGAGTGCTGCCCGAGGTGGTCCCAGAGTTCGCGCACGAGCCGATGCGTCGGCGCCAGGTCTCCGTGCTGGCTCGCGAGCCAGGGCGGAACCGCCGGGAACAGGACGTAGGTCAGGTACCCGAGCGTCGTCATGGCGACGAAGCTCGTCATGAAGCGGAGGTACTGGCCGCGGGAGCGGAACCACAGCAGCAACGCGATCAGCTCCGGCACGACGAAATGAGAGGTGTATACCAGCAGCGCCGCGTAATCCCACCAGTGAGGATGCGACATCGAGTAGAACGCCTCCTGCAGGCGCACGCTGGGCACCGGTGCGCCGAACAGCGCCTCATCCGCGCGGATCTGGGGCCAGGTGTGCGCCGGAGGCAGGAACCTGCCGAGGCCGTTGTGGATCTCGTCGTACGCGAACAGGACGATGAACACCGGTAGCCAGTCGAGGAGGAAGGTCCGCACGTTCCGGGCGAGCCTCGCAACATTCGCGAGCGCATCGAGCCCCGGTTCGACCGGTGTCGGCTTGTCTGGATCGTCGGCGTATTCGGTCATGTCGCGTCCGTGTTCTCAGGAAGCATCGCGGTGGCTCTTGCAGTGACGCGCTTCCGTCACCGGAGGGAGCAAATCGATTCGTGTCGGCACCCCCGCCCCGGGGTCGTGCCCCGAGACGACTGCGATTTCGCGAGGGTCCAGCAGGTTACCGGAGTTCGAGACCGGGGACCATTCCCCCCATCCGGCGCAGTGGACCGCCCCCGGTGAGGGCGCGGATCGTCGTTCAGCAGGCACTCCCGGCTCGCTTCGTCCCGGACGGAATCCGTGTGTGGCCGGGGTGAAGTCGATTCGCGATCTCAAGTTCGAAGCTCATGCAAAGGAAGGCGTGGGATCGCCGCGGGATGCGTCGGGACCTGACGAACATCTTGCGCCAGCCGGCGAACCCGGTCCGCCCGTTCTCCCCGTCTAAGAGGAATAGAGGCGCGCGGCGACAGCCGGCGGAGTGGACCGCGGGGTCGATCGCCTCGATCAGCTGTCGCGACAGCAAGCCTCGAACGAGCGAGAGCCAGTGCCGGGGAGGCATGTTGATCATGAGTCCACCGTTCGAAGTCGAGTTGCTCGGGCACCCCTCGAGCCCTCACCGCGCCCGCCTCGTGCTGATCGTGGTCGTCGTGGCCGGCGCACTCTGCTGGTGTCTCGACCGAGGTCAGCCCCCGGCTCGCGGCCCTGAGCAAGCGGGGCGTGTCTCGGCGCAGACGAGCAGCCTGGATCGTGTGGCGGCGGGAGGCCCGGGGATGGGCGCTCCCGGCCTCGGCCCCCGGGGTCTTCGCTCGAGCCTCGGGTTCTTCAACCGTCGCGTCCGGGCCGAGATCGCCGCGAAAGCGGACGTCACCGCGGTGCAGCCGGTGGTGGCGAGGCCCGATGCCGGTGGAAAGGAGACGTAAGATGAGCCATCCACCCAGCGCCCGCACGAACGGCATGGTTGCGGGCATCGTGACATTGGTCGCAGTCGGCCTGCTGGTGAACCTGGGCGTCGAGCGCGCCAGCGTACGCGCGGAGGGCCTCGGCGGAGTTTCCTCCGAGGTTGTTGCGCCCGCGGTACGCCTCAGCCAGGCGTACGCGGCGGTGGCGGCGAGCGCGCGCCCGATGGTCGCGAGCGTCTATTCGGAGAAGGTCGTCAAGGTACGGACCGACGCCCGGCCCTTCGGGTCCGACGAGGACTTCCTGCGCCAGTTCTTCGGGGGCGGTGACCTGCCCTTCAGCGCTCCGCGGGAACGGTCCCTGCCGGAGCGCGGCATGGGGTCCGGCATTCTCCTGGATCACGAAGGCCACGTCCTGACCAACAATCACGTGGTCGACGGTGTGGACCAGATCCGGGTCGGGCTCGCCGATCGTCGCACCTTTCCCGCCAGGGTCGTCGGCACGGATCCCAAGACGGACATCGCGGTGATCCAGATCCAGGGCGAGCTTCCACGCGACCTCGCGACGGCACGCTTCGGGAATTCGGACTCGCTGCACGTCGGTGACCTGGTGCTGGCGGTCGGGGCCCCGTTCGGACTGACGCAGACCGTCACCCAGGGGATCATCAGCGCCACCGGACGCTCCGACGTGGGCATCGAGGATTACGAAGACTTCCTGCAGACGGACGCGCCGATCAACCCCGGCAACTCCGGAGGCCCCCTCGTGGACATGCACGGCGACGTGGTCGGGATGAACTCGGCGATCGCGACGCAGATCGGGCAATCCGCGGGCGTGGGTTTCGCGATTCCCGCCAACCTGATTCGGAGCGAGCTGCCACGGCTCGTGCGCGGGGAAACGATCTCGCGTGGGCTGCTGGGGGTGATGATCCAGGACGTCACGCCGGATCTCGCCCGCCAGTTCCATGTGTCGGGCGACAACGGCACGCTGGTCGCACAGGTCAACCAGGGCTCTCCCGCCCAACGGGCGGGCATCGTGGTGGGCGACGTGATCGTCCGCTACGACGGCAGGGACATCCGCGACACGCGAGAGCTGCGAAACGACGTGGCGGCGACCGCCCCCGGCAAGCGGGTCCGCCTGGTGGTGATCCGCGATGCACAGGAGAGGACGTTCGACGTGGTGGTCGGCACGCAGTCGAGCGGCCCCGTTGCGCAGGCGGCCGGGCCGGGTGGGGGTGGAGATCTCCTCGACAAGCTCGGACTCGAGTTGGCGCCGCTCACTCCCGATCTCGCCCGGCAATATGGGGTCGGGGACGTGCAGGGCGTCATCATCTCGGGCATCCGAGCCGGAACGGTCGCCTCGATGTCGGGCCTTCAGCCCGGTGACGTGATCGTCGAGGTGGACCGCAAGCCGGTCGCCAGTGTCGCCGCGCTCCAGCGCGTTCTCGCCTCGGCAGCGGACAGGAACAGCATCCTGCTGCGGGTGAACCGGCAGGGCGGCAGCCTGTTCGTGGTCCTGAACGCTCCCGTCTCCTGATCGGGGCGGGTGTTCGGGGTCATCGCAGCCCGCTGGAAAGGACGCGAAGCGGCGGCGAGCACCGGCGGAGCGGCGCGGTCAGAGTGCGGTGCAGGTCATACCGAGCCGGACTGGAGCAGCATGTGTCCGCAGCGGTTCTTCGCCCAACACGCCTCGTTGTGGTCGTTGCAGAACGGGCGGTCCTTTCCGTAGGAGATGGTCGCGACCTGCGCTGCGTTCACTCCCGCATCCACGAGATAGGCCTTCGCCGCCTCGGCGCGCCGCTGGCCCAGGGCCTCGTTGTACTCCACGGTGCCCCGCTCGTCGCAATGGCCCTCGATCGTGATCTTCGCATTGGGATGATCCCGCAGCAGTTTCGCGTCCGCGTCGAGGGCCGTGCGCGCGTCATCCCGGAGATTGGACTTGTCGAAATCGAAGAACACATCCTCGAGATCACTCGCCCGGACCGAGGGCTCCGACGCCGGCGCCGGGGCGGGTGGCGGGGCCGGCGCCGCCTTCGGCGCCGTCTCCGGCTGAGCCGGGGCGGGCGGTGTGGCTGCGGCGCGCGGAGGCGTCTCGGCCGCCTTCTTCGAGCAACCAGCGACCAGGGCGATGCACGAGAGGATGACCACCGATAGGGCGAGCGGGCGTACGGCGATGGCGTTCATCTTCCTCCTCCTGACCCTCGGCGCGCCCGCGGGGTGGCGCCGTCGCGTTCGCGAATCGGCCGTTCGCGGGTCGAGCCGAAGGGTGATTGACACGGTCTTCAGCCTGCGCAAACATGACCCGCGGGTCAAGTTCGACCGTGGCCGGAAAGTCAGGTTCGTGACAGGAGTCGTATGAAGAGGGTGCAATCTCAAGACGTGCCGGCTCGGCCCGGCCTTCGGGAACGTCGCAAGCGGGCGACACGCGGGGAGTTGATCCAGGCGGGCAGGAGCCTGTTCAGTAAGCGGGGCCTGTACGAGGCTCGAATCGAGGACCTCTCCGCGACCGCAGGGATCGCAAAGGGAACGCTGTACTCCTATTTCGCGAACAAGGAGGAACTCATTCGCGCCGTCGCCTCGACGGGGTTCACGGAACTCGAGGCGCTCGTGTCCTCGCGGAGTCGCCCCGCGAGGAGCGAGCGGGACTTGTTTCGGCGGGCGATCCGGGCTCACTTCCAATTCTTTGCCGCGAACCCCGACATGATGCGCGTCTTTCATCAGGTGCGGGGGATGCTCAAGTTCGACCGCCCGGAATGGCGGCCGTTGAGGACCGCACTGGTGGCGTACCTCGAAGGCTTCGCGCGCCTGCTCGCGGGCTCTCCGCGGGTCCGGGAAATGCGTCGCCGCGACCGGTTGGTGCTTGCGGGGGCGCTCTTCGGGGCCATTTCCGGCGTGACGTCCGTGACGGCGTCGACGGACGGGTCCGCGGTGAAATCCAGACCCGACGAGGCGCTCGTTCAGGGCCTGGTGGCGATGGCGACCGAGTACGTCTCGATGCGAGAGCGTCGCTAGAACCGTACCCCGACCGAGAACACCACGGGATCGTCGCCGTTCGCGACCACGTACTTCAACTGTGCGAATGGCTTGAACGGCACGGCATGGAGCCCGAAGCCCGCCAGCAGGTTGAATACCGTGTCCGTCTGGCTGCTGCCATGTCTCGGGTCGGCCCGCCACCAGCCGATCCCCGCTCCCAGGTAGCCACTGCCCACCCCCAGCGGCAGCACTTTCATCGTGCCGTCGACGTTGAGCGAGTAGGTCCAGTTGTTCTCCACGAACTCCCACTCGAGGTTGGGAATGACGGTGACCGTGGCGAGACCAACGCTCAGGCCGGCGCCGAGAAATGCCGCATCGTGCTCCGTATACCAGCCTCCCGAGGCCTGGAAGCCGATCGGGCCCTCCCTTGCCGAGGCAGGAGTCGGATCCAGTCCGAGCGCGACGCACAACGCGACCACGACCACGATCGCGACGCGGCGCAACCGCCCGAACCGGCCGGGGACGAGCGCCATTGGGTGACCTCCCTGCAAGTGCGGGTCCGGTGAATGCCGCGCGACGTTCGCACGCGGCCACGCGAATCTCGAATTGCCTTACTTCACTGCACGCGCCTTCGCGATCCAGGCGTCGATGCGATGCTCGAGCACGGGCAGCGTGACGCCGCCGTTTTCCAGTACCGCGTCGTGGAACGCGCGCAGGTCGAAGCGCTTGCCCAGCTCCGCCTCCGCGCGGCGACGGAGCTCGCGGATCTTCATCTCGCCCGTCTTGTAGGCCAGGGCCTGGCCCGGCCACGAAATGTAGCGATCGACTTCGGTATCGATCTCGTGCGCCGAGAGCGCGGTGTTCGCGGCCAGGTAATCCACCGCCTGCCGGCGCGTCCAGCCCATGGAGTGCATGCCCGTGTCCACGACCAGCCGGCAAGCCCGCCACATCTCGTACGTCAATCGTCCGAATCGTTCGTACGGTGTGTGATAGATGCCCATCTCCTGCCCCAGCCATTCGCAGTAGAGCCCCCAGCCTTCGCCGAAGGCGTGCGGGTAGAGGCTGAGACGGAACTGCGGCACGTCCGTGAGCTCGAGCGCGAGCGCGCCCTGCAGGTGGTGCCCCGGCACGGCTTCGTGCAGCGTGAGCGCAGGCAGGTTGTAGAGCGGACGGGTGTCGAGCGCGTACGTGTTCACCCAGAACTCGCCGGCAGCACCGACCGCGCCGGGGTTGTAGCGGCCGCCGGTGTAATTCGGCGCGATCGCCGCCGGAACCGCGCGAACTCCATAAGGCTTGCGCGGCAGCCTCCCGAAATAGGCCGGCAGCCGGCCGTCGATCTCCTTCGCGATCCACGCGGCGTCGTGGAGCAGTTCGTCCGGCGTCTTCGCGTAGAACTGCGGGTCCGTGCGCAGGAAGTCGAGAAACTGCTTGAACGAGCCCTTGAACCCCACCTCACGGACGACCGCCTCCATGTCCTTGTGGATGCGCGCCACCTCCGCGAGCCCGGTGGCGTGGATCTTCTCGGGGGTGGCGTCGGGCAGTGTCGTGAAGTAGCGCACGAGATCGGCGTAATACGCCCGGCCATCCGGCAGCGCCGAGGCCGCGATCGTGCGGCGTGCCGCGGGTCGGTACTCCTGCTCGAAGAAACTCCGGAACGCGGCGTACGCGGCGAGAACCGAGTCCTGGATCGCCGAACGGCCGGCCGCGACGAGCCGCACCCGATCCGTCTCGGCAATCGTCGCCGGGAATGTCGCAAACGGTTCGAACAGCGGGCAATCCTCCGGGCGCGCGAATTGCTCCCCTGCGACCACGCGCGACACGCCCCCGAGGATCTCCGCCGGCAACGTGAACCCTTCGCGCATGCCGACACGCATGTTCGCAACGTTCTCGCGAAAATAGCGCGGGACGTCCCGGAGCCTCGCGATGTACTGCTCGTAGTCCGCGGTCGTGCGCAGCACGGCGTTCTCGTGCATGTAGAGAATCTCGGACTGAAACCCGCTGTCGCTGTTGAGGGGTGCACGCCATTCCCGATACGCCGCAAGCGCGATGCGCTGCGACACCATGAAATCGAACAGCTCGTTGCTCACGGCCTCCTGTGGCGTCAGCGCGGAGCGATCGATCGCGCGCAAGCGCTGAAGGAACACCTTGTCGGCCTGCAGTCGCTTCAGCTGCTCCGCCGGCGTGACCGACGGCAGCCGGTCGTCGTACGTGTGCACGCCCTCGTCGCTCGCGGTGAGCGGGTCCTCGCGGTAGAGGAACGCACGCTCGTCGGCGAACAGTTGCCGGAGTGCTGCTCCGGCCGTCGCCGCAGGCGCTTGCGCGAATGCCAGCGCTGCACCCAGGATCGCGCCGAGCACCACGAACAGGCCCGCACCCACGTTGCAGACGTTGCCGGGTCTCATGACCCTCCTCTCGAACCGGTGACCGACGGGGATTCGCTCTGTGGCCGCGCCAGCATAGGGGCCGCCCCAGCCGATGCCCAACCCCTCTCCCGCCCGCGTTGCCATGAGGCCGAGCGGAAACTCCGGGGGTGGTAGAGGATGCCCGCGCGCTCCTCCATTGTACGGTCCGACATGGCGGATCCTGGCCGGGCGCAAGCGCGACGGATTCGGCGGATCCCGAACGGGTGTCGCTCAGCGAGGGGCAAGCATGAGATCGCAACGGGTGCAGGTGATGTCTGCGCGCATCCTCGCCGGCGTGGCGCTGGCGATCGTGCCGTGGCGGGTCAGCGCGAAGACCCTGGAGCCGATCGTCTACACGGTCCGTGCGCCGCAGCCCGCCACGCACGTCGCACAGGTCGAAGCGTCGGTGCCGACCGCAGGCCGCGACTCGGTGGAGATGATGATGGCCGTCTGGTCGCCCGGCTACTACCGCCTCGAGCACTACGAGTCGCGCGTGCGGGCATTCGCCGCGTACGCAATGGACGGCACGGCGCTCCGCGTCATGCAGCCCGCGCCGAACCGCTGGCGAATCCTCACCGCCGGTCGTGCACGCGTGGTCATCCACTACGACCTACTGTGCCAGGAGCGTTCGGTGACTCTCGACTGGGTGGACGACACGCTCGCCGTGCTGAATGGTGCGCCCACGTTCATCACGCTCGCGGAGCAGGCGCATCGACCACACGAGGTGCGGCTCGAGCTGGCCGGGCTCTGGAAACAGTCGGTCACGTCGCTTGCGCCGGCACCCGACGGCCTTCCCGACCACTATCGGGCGCGCGACTACGAAGAATTGGTCGATTCGCCCATCGTCGCGGGTGCGCTGAGCCTTCGCGAGTTCACCGTGGGCGGTTCGCGACACGTGCTGGCCAGCGCGGGCGACATGGGTGCATGGGACGACGCACGCGCTGCGCGCGATCTGGCGGTCATCGTGGAAGCCCACCGGCGCTTCTGGGGAGAGCTGCCTTATCCCCGCTATGTCTTCCTCAACGTGTTCAGGAGCGGCGCCGGCGGGCTCGAGCACAGGAACTCCGCGCTGCTGACGTCGAATGTGGCACGCATCTCGTCACCGAGCGGGTATCTGAGGTGGCTGCAGTTCGTGAGCCACGAGTACTTCCACGCCATGAACGTCAAGCGGCTGCGTCCGGTCGAGCTGGGGCCGTTCGATTACGAGCACCCGCCGAGCACGACGAGCCTGTGGATCAGCGAGGGGCTCACGAGCTACTTCGGCGAACTGCTGGTGCAGCGGGGCGGCATCGGCACGACGGCTGATGCCCTCGCGAGACTGTCCTCCCACATCGCGCACGTGCAGAACGCCCCCGGCCGGCTGGTGCAGACGCTGGAGCAATCGTCGCTCGATGTCTGGAGCGGCGGCGTGTCGGGCATCGGGCGCGACTCGACGACCACGGTGAGCTATTACGAGAAAGGGCCCGTGGTCGGGTTCCTGCTGGACGCGCACATCCGGCGTGTCACGGGCGACGCTCACGCGCTCGACGATGTCATGCGGCTGGCGTACAAGCGCCATTCGGGCGACCGCGGCTTCACGTCAGCCCAATTCCAGTTGGCGGCCGAGGATGTTGCGCGTACGAGCCTGACGGGCTTCTTCAAGCAGGCGCTCGCCTCGACCGAAGAGCTCGACTATACCGAAGCACTCGAGTGGTTCGGGCTGCAGTTCGCATCGGGCGAAGCACGTGCTGGAGGACGCTGGTCGCTCGAGATCCGCCCGGACGCAACGCCGGCACAGCGGGAACATCTGCATGCTTGGATGCCGGAGCCGCGCTGACGCCGTCGCTGACGCCGTCGCTGTCGAGAGGCATGGCGCTGTGTCCGTACATCATCAGGGCGGATCGCGGTGCAGTTGCTCACGGACCGCGGCGCTCGAGGATCCGGTAGTGCGCCGCCGTCTCCCTCGGCTCATAGCGAGTCGCCAGCAGTGAATCGAATGCGGGAAAATCAGCGGCGCAGTCGTTGCCGGTCGGATGCCAGACGCCCGGAAACTGCACCACGAATCGGGGCGGATCGTTCTCCAGCGTGGCGACGACCTCGCTCCGCAAGGAGCGCACGATCGGCGTGCTCACGTGGTGATAGAAGTGGAAGTCGTAGAGGAACCGTCCCGCGAGGGCGGCGTGGCAACGGTACATGGCGTGCACGGCACCGCCGGTGACGTCCAGTGGCAGCACGCGGTCGCCGGAACGCAGGTTCGCCCGCAGATACTGCTCGATGCGGTCCACGTCCCCGCCCCCCACGCCGCTCGCGTCCGGCTGCGCGAAGCCTGCCATCATGTGCGTGCGGCCCCCGCTGTTCGGCAGCCCGCACAGAACGAGCAGCATCGGCACCACGGCGACCGCGCCGGTGCGCAGGCCCGCATCGCCCAGCGTGCGCGAGAATCCGATCCCTGCGAACAGCGCCACGACGTAACGCACCGGCAGGTAGTGGTACGTCCAGTACTTGTTGCCCAGCGGGACGTGCATGGCGACTGCGACCAGCACGCCGGCGAGAACGACGGCCTCGAGCCGTTGCCGGGGCTCGCGCGCCACGGCGGCCAGCACCAGAGCGCCGGCACCAGCCGCCAGCGTGAACGGCACGTGCTGGATCGCCCCGAGGGTCGCGAGCAGCACGGTGGCGAGTCCCGCGATTCCATGTGGGAGAGGCGAAACCTGGCCCAGGCCGTCGAGTTGCACGTAGAGCGGCCAGTACTCACGCGCAATCCGCGTGAACTCGGGCAGTGCGCCGCGCGTGGCAAGCAGCGCCACGAAACCGCCGGTCACGACCGCCAACCCGGCCACGAACGAGAGCCCCACGCGCGTCGCCGTGAGCGCGCGTGCGCCCTCGGCTCCCTCGGCCATGGCGGCGCGGATCGCCAGTCCGGCGGCGAGCACCAGCCACGCGAGCCCCAGCGACGGCTTGACCGATGCGGTGAGCGCACCCATCATGCCGAGGGAGAACGCGTCGCGAACGGCGTGGCGGCCCGGAGAGTCGAGCGCCACGTAGATCGACAGGGCGAGCAGCGGCAGGATGAGGTATTCGCGCTGGAGCGCGTTTGGAGGCCCGAGCTTGAGGTAGCCCTGGAGGAAGAGATCGGCAGCGATGAGCCCGGCCGGCCAGCCATGGCGGCGGAGCGCAAGCATCGTGAGCGCGCCAAGTCCGATCATGCACGCGAGATCGACGAACCGCAGCGCCAAGTCGTTTCCGTGGGTCAACGCATCGAGCGCGCCATAGACGAGAAACGTGCCGGGCGGATTCATCTCGAAGATCTCGCGATACGGCGCGCGGCCGGCCGAGAACGTGAGCCAGCCGTCGTAGAGCAGGATCGGGAGATCGTGCTGCAACCCCCAGCGCAGGCTGCCGAGCGCGAGCACCGCCACCAGAGCGGTGAGCGCCACGGCCACCACTGCGGGCAGCCGGCCGAGCGGGCGGGCGAGGAAGGCGATCACGCGGACTTGCCGCAGACGTAGAGCACGTGCGGGTAGGGCAGGATGTCGAGCATGCGATGAAGTTTCACGTCGAAGCCCACCTCGCGCAGCAGCCGCGCCAGATCGTGCTCTTCGAAGTAGTGCGGCGGCTGATCCGGGCTCACCAGCAGATCCAGCGCGTGCGTGAACAGCCGCTTCCACGCCGGCCGTCGCGACACCTCTTTGACGATCAGCGTACCGCCGGGGCTCAGCAGGCCGTGCAGTGACTCCAGGAACGGTCGCACGTCGGGCGGCGGCAGGTGGTGCAGCAGATCGAGGGTGTAGGCCGCGCCGAAGCGGCGCTGGCCGGGATCCAGGTCCTGCACCTTCTGCGCCCGCAGCTCAACCCGCTCCGTGAGCCCGAGGCGGCCGGCCGCGCGCATCGCCGAGGCGATGCGAGGCTCCGATTGGTCCAGGCTGAGGAAGCGTCGTTCCGGCCCCAACGCCGCGAAGTACAGGGAGAACAGCCCAAAGCCGCAGCCCGCGTCCAGCACATCGCCGCGCTCAGGGATGTACTGGCCCACCTCCTCCAGGATGCGCATGTTCATGATGACGAACCGGATCGTGCAATACATACGCACGATCGCCGAGTCGTAGGCCGAGATGACGTCGAGTTTTACGCGCTTTGGATCCATTCACAACCCACCGACCGTACTCACGACGCTCGACTCCACTGGGCGCTCCGGGGAGACCCGCACCCGATCGTGAGCCAGCTGACTCCGGACCGGCCGCACACTTTCCGCCGCCGCTCGCACCGCAGATGGCGCCACCGGCTGCGCCCCGGAGCGGAATACGAATTTCGATTGACGCCCGTGCCGAGCGTAGGCCCCTGCCGACCTCCCGGCAACGATGATCTCCCCTGCTCGGTCCTTCACGCGCGAAACGCCCCCGGGGGAAGTCCCCCGAGGGCGTTCGTGTGCGATGACGCTTCAGACCTGCGACGGTCTAGTAGTCCCCGCCGTCGAACCCGCCGCCGCCACCCTGACCCGGACCCGGCTGGTTCTTCTTCTTCTCCGGGATCTCCGTGATCAGCGCCTCGGTCGTCAGGAGCAGGCTCGCCACCGACGCCGCGTTCTGCAGCGCCGTGCGCGCCACCTTGGTCGGGTCGATGACGCCGGCCTCGAACATGTCCACGTACTGCTCGGTGTCCACGTTGTAGCCGGTGAACTTCTTCTCCTTCTTCACCGCCTCGACCACCACCGAGCCCTCGGAGCCGGCGTTGTCGCACAGCGTGCGGAGCGGCTGCTCCAGCGCGCGGCGGATGATCATCACGCCGATGCGCTGGTCACCCTCGAACGTGGCCGCGAGCGTGTCGAGCGCCTTCTGGCAGCGGATGTACGCCACGCCGCCGCCCGGCACGATGCCTTCCTCGACCGCCGCACGCGTCGCGTGCAGCGCGTCCTCGACGCGAGCCTTCTTCTCCTTCATCTCGGTCTCGGTCGCCGCCCCGACGTGGATCACCGCAACACCGCCCGCCAGCTTGGCCAGGCGCTCCTGCAGCTTCTCCTTGTCGTAGTCCGACGTGGTGTCCTCGATCTCCTTCTTCAGCTGGCCGATGCGGCCCTGGAGATCACCCTTCTTGCCGTAGCCCTCGATGATCGTGGTCTTCTCCTTGTCCACGACGATGCGCTTGGCACGGCCCATGTCCTCGATGCGCGCGCTCTCGAGCTTCAAGCCGATGTCCTCGGTGATCACCTTGCCGCCGGTCAGGATGGCGATGTCCTCCATCATGGCCTTGCGACGATCGCCGAAGCCGGGGGCCTTCACCGCGCACACGGACAGCGTGCCGCGCAGCTTGTTCACCACCAGCGTCGCGAGCGCCTCGCCCTCGACCTCCTCGGCCACGATCAGCAGCGGCTTGCCGCGCTGGGCGACCTTCTCGAGCACCGGGAGCAGGTCCTTCATGCTCGACAGCTTCTTGTCGTAGAGCAGGATGAAGCCGTCCTCGATGACCGTCTCCATGCTGTCCTTCTCGGTCACGAAGTAGGGCGAGATGTAACCCTTGTCGAACTCCATGCCCTCGACGATCTCCTTCGTCGTCTCGATCGAGCGCGCCTCCTCGACCGTGATCGTGCCGTCCTTGCCGACCTTGTCCATGCACTCGGCGATGATCTTGCCGATCTCGGTGTCGCCGTTGGCGGAGATGGTCGCGACCTGCTCGATCTCCTTGTTGTCCTTCACCGGCTTGGAGAGCTTCTTCAGCTCCTCCACCACGACCTCGACGGCCTTCTCGATGCCGCGCTTGACGTACATCGGCGAGGAGCCGGCGGTGACGCTCTTCAGCCCCTCCTTGAAGATCGACTCGGCGAGCACCGTGGCGGTGGTGGTGCCGTCCCCGGCCACGTCCGAGGTCTTGGATGCCACTTCGCGCACCATCTGCGCGCCCATGTTCTGGTACGGATCGTCGAGCTCGATCTCCTTGGCGACGCTCACACCGTCCTTCGTGACGGTCGGCGAGCCCCACTTCTTGTCGAGCACGACGTTGCGGCCGCGAGGTCCGAGCGTCACCTTCACGGCCCGGGCAAGGATCTCCACGCCCTTCAGGATCTCGGCGCGAGCCTGCTCGCTGAACAGCATCATCTTGGCAGCCATTGAGCCTCCAGGAATAGGATCAGGCGGTCGCGGCGGCGCTCGTCCGCTGGACGAGTCCTGCCCGGCCGCTCCGGGTCACTTGTGCTTGCTGGGCGCGTCGGTCTTGTGCAGCACGCCGAGGACTTCTTCCTCGCGCAGGATCACGTACTCGGTGCCGTCGATCTTCACGTCGGTGCCGCTGTACTTGCCGACGAGGATGCGGTCGCCCTTCTTGACTTCCACGGCGATGCGCTTGCCCTCTTCCGTGAGCTTGCCCGGCCCGATGGCGACGACTTCGCCCTCCTGGGGCTTCTCCTTGGCGGTGTCCGGGATGATGATGCCGCCCCGGATGGTCTCCTGCTCCTCGATGCGGCGTACGAGCAGCCGGTCGGCGAGAGGCTGGAAGTTCATGCGTTCTCTCCTTCATATGCGACCGCACGTGGGACGCGAGAGCGCCCGGCACGCTGCGCGGTCTTGGGGTGACGAACCTGCTGGGGGTTTGTCGCGCCCGCTCGTTCAGCGACCGGCCCCGAACGGGCGGCGGTCACGGTCGTGACGCGGTTCCGCGAGGCAATGTAATCGGGCTCGAGGTTGTTGCAAGTCGTTCAATTGCAAAGTCAAGTATCACAATGAACGACACTATCTTAGTGGTAATAAGACGTGTTTCAATGTGCATCGCTTTGCCAAAATGGCAAGGCTCGGCCAGCAGTCGGACGGCGTGGGTGCCGGGGCAGCCGGCGGCGCATCCCGTGCTGCGCGCGAGCGGGGCTGAGCGCGGAGGTCAGCGCGTCGCTTCGAAGATCGCGGCCCGCGACTGGCCGTCCAGGTAGCCGTTGCTGAGCGTGCCGATCACCACGATGTCCTGGCGCGGCTCGGGCCGGCGCGTGCGCGAGAACACCACGATGGTGTCACGGCCCTGCACCAGCGTGTAGGCCCAGCTTCCGCCGACCGCGAACACTTCGCTCACGCGGCCGCCGACACGCACCTCGGTATCGGCGAAGCGGTCGGCATGTTGCTTCAGGTGGCCGATGGAAACGGTCTTCTCCGCACGCGGCCAGAACGCCATGACCGAAACCACGAGCGCCAGGGACAGCAGCGTGAGCTGCACCCGGCGGTCGGTCCTGAGGATCTGCGGCACCTGCGACCACCACGGGAGCGGCACCGCGGGGAGGTCGAACTCCTGCGGCGCCACGACCTCGTGCGGGCGTGCCGCGACGGCGGCCTCGTGGGCCTGGGCTTCTGCCAGCCGGGCGTTGATGCGCGCTCGTTCCTCGGCGTCGTCCATGGGGAAATCCCGCGTCAGTTCCGGGATCGGCGATGACGGCCGCGCCTCCGGCGGAACGGTCGAACGACGCAGCGTCGGCACGCTGCTCGGGCTCGGGTCCCAGGACGGCAGCGCCGGCGTCGGCGCGGCGGGCGACTCGGGCGCGCTCGGTCGCGGGCGGGATGGAACCGGCGGAATCATCATGGGCCGCGAGTGCGAGATCGAGGGGGAGATCATCGATCGCGAGCTGGGGCGCGGGCGGCCCGCGTCGGGGTCCTCGGGCCTCGCGAGCCGTGGCGGCTCGATCGGGATCTCGGGACCCTTCGCCACGCGCTCGATCTCGGCGTTGATCCCGTCCTCCGGTCCCACCAGCCAGTCGGCAGGCTCGATCTGCGGGCGCGGCAGCTCACGGCTCGCCTTGTCAGCGTCCTGATGGGACGGGGGACCGACCGCCGGGACGGGTGCGTCCGGCTTCGGCTTGTCCTCGTCCTCGTACGGCAGGGGATCGCCCAATGGGGCCTCCATGCTCCGGCGACGGTTCCCCCGTGTCATCGGCAGGGCCGCGGCGCGGCTTCAGGTCTGCGCGCGGCCCACCCCGGGTATGCCCCGGCTCAGCCGAGCCCCCATTCGTCGAGCCTCCGGTAGAGCGTCCGCAAGCCGACCCCGAGCATGGCCGCGGCCTGCCGCTTGTCGCCCCCGGTGTGCGCGAGCGTGGCCTCGATGAGCTTTCGCTCCGCGGCCTCGAGCGTCATGCCGACGCCGATCTCGAGCGATGCCTCCTCCGCCCGATCGGCCCGCAGCCGGTCCGGGAGACAGGAGAGATCGAGCGGTTTTCGGCCGCGCCCGGTGGCGACCATTCCGTCGATGACGCTCCGCAGCTCGCTGATGTTGCCGGGCCAGTCGTGCTGCGCCAGGCGATCGAGCACGCCCGCGGTGACGCCGGGCACCCGCCGGCCGTGCTCCCGGTTCGCGGCGCGCACGAGTTCCTCCACCAGGACCGGCAGATCCTCGCGCCGCTCGCGGAGCGGCGGCAGCCGGACCCGCCCGACCGCGAGCACGCCGTAGAGGTCGGGGCGAAAATGTCCGGCCGAGACGGCGGCGGCGAGATCGCTGTCGGCCGCGGCCACCACGCGCACGTCGGCGCGGCGCGGTTTCCCGCCGTCCACGTGCTCGAACTCGCGCCCCTGGAGGAAGCTCTGGAGGCGAAGCTGCAGCGATTCGGGCGCGCGCTCCACGCCCTCCAGCAGCAGCGTGCCTCCGTCCGCCCGCTCGAGCGCGCCCGGAGCGCCCTCCACCCCGAACAGCTCCACCTCCAGCACGCTCGCGGGCAGTGCGCCGAAGCGCAGGCGTTCGAAGCGCCGGTCCCGGCGCTGGCTGTTGTGGTGCAGCGCGCGCGCCACGATGCTCTTCCCCGTGCCGGGCTCGCCCTCGACCAGCACGGTCACGCGCGTCGGGGCGAGATGGCGCACCTGGTCGCGCACGCGCTGGATCTCGTGCGACCGGCCGGTGAGCGCCCGCAATCCGAACTGGCGCTCGAGGCGGTCCTCCATTTCGACCATGCGTTCGGCGAGCCGCCGGTGCTGGAGTCCCAGGTGCAGCGTGGCGAGCAGCTTCTCGACGTCGAGGGGCTCGCCCTGGAAGTCGTATGCGCCGCGGCGCACCGCTTCGAGCGCCACGCTGCGCGTCTCCCCGGTCACGACCATGACCGCGCACAGCGCGGGCTGTCGTGCGCGCGCGCGATCCAGCACGGCGAGTCCGTCGAGCCGCGGCGCGCGCGCCTCGCACACGAGGCAGTCCACGCGTTCACGGTCCAGCGCGTTGAGCGCCGACTCGGTGTCGCGGACGCTCAGCGCATCGAAGCCGCGCGCGCCGAGGAACGCCGCGAGCGAACGGCCCGGCTCGGCGCCGTGCAGCGCCACCAGCACGCGCGGGCGCGGATCAGCCACCGGGCGCCTGAACCGGACCGATCACGCGCGGTCCCGGACGACGCCCGTTCAGCCGCGGGTCAGCGCCGCCAGCGCGCGCTCGGGGCTGGGGACGTGCTCGAGGCTGTTCGTCTCCTCCGAGATCTCGCGCCAGAGCAGCTTCCCGTCCTTGCCGATCACGAACGTGGCGCGGGCGCTATAGCCGGGCTCGGGCAGGAACACGCCGTACGCGGTGCTCACCTCGTGCCTCCAGTCCGAGAGCAGCGGGAACGTGAGCCCGAGCGAGCGGGCGAACGCGGCGTTCGAGTGATGGCTGTCGACGCTGATGCCATAGACCACGGCGCCCGCCTGCTCGAACGCGGGAATCTCCTTCTGCAGCTCGGGCAGCTGGTGGCTGCACACCGCCGAGAACGCGAGCGGGAAGAAGACCAGCACCACCGGGCTCTCGCCGCGGTGTTCGGACAGCGTGTAGAAGGCGCCACCCGGACCTTTGAGCTTGAAGTCCGGGGCCATCTGGCCTGGCACGGGAATGGTCTGGGTCATCATGGGAGTGGGCTCCTGTGCGCGCATGGGGGGGCGCAATCGGGGGATGGCGCGGGGTGCCCGAGCATCATGGCCCGCGTCGCGGCGCTCGTCCAGCCCCGGGAGCGACCACGACCCGCGCACGGCGCTCGCCTGCCGGCGCCGGGCCCGAACCCGTGTCAGGCTAGCGCCGGGCCGTCGTCCGCATGACGTCCTGGCTCGCGGCCGCCAGCTCGAGCAGGGAGTGGATGCCCTTCTCGCGCTCCCAGCGGCCGGCCAGTTCCACGAACAATCGCGCGGTGGTGCGCGTGTCGCCGAGCGCGCGATGCGCGGTCTCGGCCGGAAGCTGCAATCGCGCGGCCAGCGCCCCGAGCGCGTTGCTCCCGGTGCCGAACAGGCCACGCGCGAGCCCGAGCGTGTCCACGATGGGATTCACGAGCGGCGGAGCGCCGGCCTCGCGGAAGAGCTGCACGAGGAACGGCAGGTCGAACGGCGCGTTGTGGAAGACGAGCGGCAAGTCGCCGCACGCCTCGCGCAGCGTGCGCCCGGCCGCAGCCGCCTTCGGCGCGCCCGCCACCATCGCATCGCTGATGCCGTGCACGCGCGTCGCGTCGAGCGGGATCGGCCGCCCGGGGTCGATGAGGGTCGACCACTCCTCCCCGAGGATCCCGTCCGCCACCGCGACGCGCGCGACCTCGACCACGCGGTGGCCGTCGGCGGGGCTCATGCCGGTGGTCTCGGTGTCCACCGCGAGCACGGTGACGCCCGACAGGAGGCTCATGCGCGCGGGCTCACGCGACGCCGCTCACGCGGCCCGGCGCGCACGCGTTCAGTGCGTTCCCCAGTCGGGTGCGTACTCCTCCCACTTCACGCCGCGGTCCATGGCGCCGTCGCCGATGTAGCGCACCAGCTTCATGAACTTGTCCGGCGGCAGGTACCCCGGCACGTTCACGAGGTGCTCGCCGCTCGCGCGCAGGAAGATCGTGGTGGGGTATCCGGTCACCTGGAACCCGCCCGCGAGCGTGCGCCCGGTGAACGCGTGACCCCCGTAGGAGACGCGCTCGTTGCTCTCCGCGTTCAGGCGCACCATGACGAAGTGGCGATTGACGTAGTCGCTCACGTCCGCGCGCGAGTACGTGTCGCGGTCCATGCGCTTGCACCAGCCGCACCAGTCCGTGTAGACGTCCACGATGACGGGCTTCCCGGAGCCTGCCGCGGCGGCGAGCCCTTCGTTCCAGCCGCGCCAGGCCACGCCGGCGGCGCCGGCGGGCGCGGCGGCGAGCAGCGCCGGGAGCACGAGCGCGGGGAGCCCGGCGAGCGCCCGGTGGAGGAACGAACGGCGGCGCTGGACCAACGGCGTGTGGCTCTGCATGACGACCCCCAGGCGGGAAACGGCTGCGCCGCGGGTGAGCGCTCCGGCGCGAGAAGAGCCTACCACGGGCGGAGGACGCGGTGGCCGGTGGCGGGAGCGGGACGAACGCCGGCGGCGCTCAGGGGTGAAGCGTGTGGCGCAACGTGGCGCCGGGTCGGCGAGGGTCCAGCCACACGCCCGAGAGCTTCGGGCTCGCGAACTGGCCCGGGTTCACCACCGTCGTGCGGCCGAGGAGGTCCCGCCACGCGCCGGAGATGCGCGGCGATTCGTGGATGTGGCCCGAGAGCACGAGCGGCGGCTGCTCGGTCTCGACGAAACGGCGGATCGCGCGCGAACCCACGTGCTGCCGCGTGGACATGACGTCGCACGTGGTGTCGAGCGGCGGGGAGTGCAATAGATAGAGCGTGTCCGCAGGCGGCGACTTGCCGGCCAGCTCCACGAGGCCATCGGCGATCGTGGGCGAGCGCCGCTCGGGGTCGAACCGGAACTCGCGCAGCGTCTCGCCGGCGGAAAGCCAGCCGTGGAGTCGCGCGGGCGCCTCGTCGGCGCCGTCCTCCCAGCGCTCCCAGTCCTTGATCGCGAACGGCGTGATGGGCACCCACGACATTCCCGCCACCCACACGCCGTGCACCCGGACGGCCCGCCCGTGCAGCGAATGCCAGAGGATTCCGTCGTATCGCTCGAGCACGTCGTGGTTCGCGGCCCAGTCGTCGTTGCCCATGAGCAGCAGCAGCTCCACGCCCGGCACCGCCTCGCGCAGGCGGCGCGCGAACTCCACCAGCAGGCCCTCGAGGAACACGCGCTGGTGGCGGAGCCCGGGATTGCCGGTGCCGTGCGGGGCGAGGTCGCCGCCCAGCAGCACGGCCTCCGGCTTCTGCTCGGCCGCCAGCGTCACCACCTGTTCGTAGAGCTCGCCCTGACCGTGCAGGTCGGACGTGAAGAACCACTCCGACACGTCTGCCTCCGCCGCGCCTGATGCGTGCGCGCGGTGGCAGGCTACTCAAGCCGCGCGGAGCGCTCAACCGCGCACCACCCGCCGCAGCGCGCTCGTGCGGTCCCCCCCGCGACACGGTGCCACTTGCATCCGCGGCAGCCACTCCCGATACTTTTCGCCCTGCGCGGGCCATGGCTGCCGCCCCGCCGGGCTCCCCTGCCCGACCCGAACCAACCCCGACCCCGGACACCCCTCATGCCGAAGCCGTCTCGCGTGATCCTCGTGGCCGCGCTGCTGCTCGCCACGACCGTCGCCGCGCTCGCGCCGCATCGTGCCGATGCCGCGAAGCCCGCCGCGCACTCGCTGCTCCAGAACCCCGACTTCGAGCGCGGGCTCGCCACCCATCCGTGGATGCCGAGCGGCTGGGACACGTCCATGGCGGACCTGCCCACCGTGTTCTTCGGGCGCGACTCGTTCATCGTGCACAGCGGCAAGTGGGCGGTGAACGTGGCCAACATGAGCGCCGCGTTCCCGATGGCGCACAACTGGAGCCAGACGCTGCTGGTGGGGCCGGAGTCGTGGGGAAAGACGGCCGTGTTCAAGGTATGGACGCGCACGAACGGCATCGACGGACGCGCCTACATCATGGTGCAGGCCTACAGCGACACGGCCACGCGCATGGCGCGCATCTGGAACGTGGGTCGCGATGAGGCCCTGAAGCGGCTCGGCCTCGCCAAGGTCGACGATCCGTTGCTGGACCTCGGCTGGAAGCGCACGCAGTTCGACGATCCGCTCACCGACTGGGTGCAGCGCGAGGCGCGCGCTTACGTGCCGCCGGGCACGAACGTGCTGTTCGTGCGCTGCGGGTTGACCGGCACCGGCCAGGTGCTGTTCGACGACGCTTCGCTCACGCTCGAGAAGTCACCGCCGCCCGCTCCCGCCCCGAAGGGCGAGAACCTGTTCGCCGAGCCGGGCTTCGAACAGCACGCGCTCGCGTGGGACGAGGCGATCCCGCCGTACGAGGGCGCGAAGATCGTCGTCGACTCGACCGTGGCGCACTCGGGGCGGTGCAGTATCAAGCTCGCCGACTTTCACGACGGCCTCGTCGAGGCGCGCATGGGCGTGGGCCAGCCGTTCGAGGGCCGGCGACTGCGCGGCCAGCGGGTGCGACTGTCCGCCTGGTTCAAGGGCGATTCGCTGCAGGGCACGGCGCTGGTGAAGATCTACGCGCAGGGCCTCAAGACGCACGTGCTCCAGTCCCCCGCCGCCGAACTCATGTCCGGCACGTGGGACTGGCACCAGCTCAGCATCGAACTCGACATCCCGAACGATGCCGAGCTGGTGTGGGCGAACTGCCTCGCAATCGCCCCCGCGGTGGGCACGGTGTGGATCGATGATGCGAGCTTCGAAGTCGTGGGGCCCGCGAAGCCCGCTGCAACCGCTGCGGCCCCTGCGAAGAAGCCCGCGACCGGCGCGAAACACTGACGATCGGCCTCGCGCGCGAAGACGGCATGCACTCGAGTGAGTTCGCATTCGCAATCGTTTGCGAACCACCCCTTGACACTCCCGCGGCGCGGACACAGAATTCGCATAGCAGCTGGGCAGAAAGACCTCCTTGGCAGGGAGCTTTCTAACCCGATCCGGGGCTTCGTTCGCTGCACGGAGCCTGCTTCACTCTGCCGGAGCGCGAGAATCACGAGCGAGGTGAATCGCGTGAGGCAGAAGGGCCGCGCGGAAAGGGAGCTGCTGGGCGTCCGCTTCACCAGCCCTGGGTGATACCCTCGCGGGCGTCGGTAGGGGCCCCCCCTCTACTTCTGGATCGTCACCGTGCCGCGCGTCCCACCCGCGCACCGGATCCACACCGACTCCACCCCTTCACACTCACGGCCCGATCGTCCCGCGTCGAGGCTTGCGCGCCGTCCCTGCGTGTCGCGCTGCGCGCCCCCCGCGCGCCGTTGATCCGCCCCCGGATCAAGCACCCGCCCCGCTGCGGGCGATCGCCAGCGCCATCCGGCTGGTCGTGGCGTGAATGCGCACCGTGTCGTCGAGACGGCGTGCGTAGCCGCCACCGAGCGTCGTCGCGATCGCGATGCCGCGGCGCGAACAGCCTTCGATCACCTCCCGGTCGCGCGCTTCGATGCCGGCGAACGACAGTTGCAACCCGCCCAACTGGTCGTCTGCGAAGACATCCGCGCCGGCCTGGTAGAGCACGAGATCCGGCGCGAACGCCCAGACGCGTTCGAGCGCGGGTGCGAGCCTCGCGAGGTACTCGTCGTCGCCCGTGCCGTCGTCGAGCCCCACGTCCAGGTCGCTCCGGTCCTTCGGGACGGGGTAGTTGTTCTCCTGGTGGATCGAGAGCGTGAACACCGCGGACTCGTCGCGGAAGATGTGCGCGGTGCCATTGCCCTGGTGCACGTCCAGGTCCACCACGGCGATCCGCCGCGCGAGGCCCTCCTGGAGCATGGTGCGGGCCGCGACGGCCAGGTCGTTGATGTAACAGAATCCCTCCGCGTGCCCGGCGTAAGCGTGGTGCAACCCGCCGCCCAGGTGCGCCGCGGCGCCCAACCGGAGCGCGAGCCGCGCCGCCTGCGTGGTTCCCGAGGCGCCGAGCGCGAACGCGTCCACGATCTCGCGCGTCAACGGCAGCTCGCTGTATTGCGTGCGCGGGGTCCAGCGCAGCGCTTCGAGATCGTCGAGGTAGGCGGCGTCGTGCACGGAGGCGAGCAGCGCCCGCGCCACCGGGGGCGGCTCGAGCGCTGCCGCTTCTCCCGACAGGTCGCCGGACGTCACGAGCGCGCGATGGACCGCCTCGAACTTGTCCGTCGGGAAGACGTGCGTACCGATATCGCAGGCGTAGCGGGGCGACCACACGGCTGCGGCGCGATTCGACATGCGGAGAGGGTGCCATCGTGAGCCGCGACGTGGCAACGCGACCGCCCCCGGGAGCCGCGTCGGGCCGGTTCGCCGCCCGGTGCGGACGCGGACCCGGGCCGATGCGACGTGACCCACGGACGTGACAAAGGGACGACGGTCGCGGCGCGTGATTCGGCTACAATCCCCGCCGCCCATGCCGTCTCCCCTGGCCTTCTCACGCCGTCCGACCGAATACCCCTCATGACGCCGCTCGCGCATACGTCCGATCCGGATCTCAGCCACGCGTTCCGCGCCCTCGCCGCACGCCTCGCCGCGCGCCGCGCGGCCTCGCTGGGCGTGCGCCTGTGGATCGTGAGCGCCGTGCTGGTGTTGTGCGTGGCCGCGTTCACCTACTGGCGGGTGCGGGTGCCGCTCGACGGGGTCGTGCATCACCTCGGCACCGCCACGGGGGCCGGCATGCTGGCGCTCATCCTCGCCGCGTGCGTGTTGGCCGGTGGCGTGCTCGCGGCGGCGCGGCAGGTGACGCTCGCCGCCGCTCCGCCCGGCCCCGAATGGCTCGCGCTTCCGCTCCCGCCCGCGCACGTCGAGCGCCACCTCGCACGCGAAGCGTGCCTGCCCGCGCTCGCGGTGTTCGTCCCCGCCGGCGCGGCATGGCTCGCGGGCTTCGGCCTCGTGGGCGCGGGGTGGCTCGCGCTCCTTGCCCTCGCGTTCCCGGTCACGTGGTGGCTCCTCGCCCGCGGCGCGTGCTGGATCGCGCTCCGCGCCGCGAGTCCCGCGGCCGGTCCCGCGAAGAAGCTTCCCGCGGCGTGGCGCGCGATGGTCAGCGCCCGCCGGGCGACGCGCGTGCGCGGCATGGCGCCGGCGCGCTTCCGCAGCGAGTCGCGCTGGCGCGCGCTCGCCCGGCTCGATCGCATGGTCTCGCGCCGCGCCGGATCGCCACGCGCACGGCTCGGGCTCTCGCTCATCTTCCTCGGCCTCAGCGTGGCGGCGTGGTTCCTTCGCAGCCGTGAACCACTCGAGACGCGGGCGCAGGCGTTCGCGGTATTCATGCTCGCGTGCACCGGCCTCGGGGCGTGGGCGGCGTGGCGCGCGGCAGCCGACCCGCCGGCCGCGGTGCGCCCGCTGCCGCTCGCGCTCGCGGACGCGTGGCGCGCGCGCGCGGTGCCGATGCTGCTCGCGATCGGCGTCGTGCTCGCCCTCCAGGCCGTCGTGGCCGTGCCGCTGCCCGGTCTCATGCGCGTGGGCCTCGTCGTCACCTGGCTCCTGCCCGCCCTGCTCGTCACGCTCATCGGACTCCACATCGGGCTCTCGCTCCCCGGGGAGCCCGCGCCGGCCGAGAACCTCTATTACGGCTGGCTCGCCGTGGGCATCGTCTCGAGCCTCGCGATCCCTCTCCTCGGCTGGGGCGTGCTGATCGGCGGGTTCGTCTACGCCACGCGCCGTATCGGGCACTGGTACCGGCCGGAGGTCGGCTGATGCTCGAGGTGGTCTCGGTCACGCGGCGCTACGGTGAGCGTGTCGCGCTCGATGACGTCTCCCTGGCGGTGAAGCCCGGCGAGATCGTCGGGCTCCTCGGCGCCAACGGCGCCGGGAAGAGCACGTTGCTGCGCACCGCCGCGGGGCTCCAGCCGCCGGACGCGGGCGAGGTGCGCGTGGCCGGCGAGGACGTGTGGACCGCGCCGCTCGCCGCCAAGCGCGCGCTCGGTTATGCGGCGGAGGAGCCGTCGTTCCACGAGGAGCTGTCGGCGCACGAGTACCTGGCGTTCGTCGCCGCGGTGCGGGCACTCGAGCCCGGCGCCGCGCGCACGCGCACGCTGGAGCTGGCCCGCGCGTTCGATCTGGAAGCACGGCTCGACGAGCCGGTGCGCGCCTACTCGCACGGCATGCGGAAGAAGCTGTCGTTCCTCGCCGCCGTGCTCCACCGGCCGGCGGTGCTGCTGTGCGACGAGGCGCTCGAGGGCTTCGATGCGCCCTCGGCGCTGGCGGCGAAGGCCGAACTCCGCAAGCTCGCGGCGGGCGGTTCCGCCATCCTGTTCTCGAGCCACGTCACCGAGACCGTCGAGCGCCTGTGCGACCGCGTCGTGCTGCTGCACGGCGGACGTGTCGCCCGGGAGGTGAACCGCGCCGAATGGGGCGCGGGGGACGACCTCCACTCTCCGCTCGAGCGCATGTTCCTGGACGTGCTGCAGCAGACCCCCGTGGAGGAGGTGCGATGAGGTCCGGCCCGCTGCTGCGCCCGCTGTCCCCGCGATCGTCCGCTCCCCGGTCCGGCACGGCGCTCGCCCGCTCGCTTCGCGCGGCGCTCCTCGCGGTCGCGTGCATCCTCTCCGCGCCGCCGGCCGCGACGGCCGCGGGCATCCCCGCACCGCCGCACATCCTCGCGATGTGGAACGGCAAGGATGGCGCGAGCGTGCGTGCGGACCTCCACCGCTACGCGGCCGCGGGAGAGCGCCCGGGCGCGAGCGCCGCCGACCGGCTAAATGGCGGCGAGGCCGCCTACTGGCTCGGCGTGCAGGACGCGCACGCCGGACGTCCCGACAGCGCGCTCGCCGAGTGGCGCCGGGCCGTGCGGCTGCGGGGTGACTTCGACGAGGGTTTCGCCGTGATCGACGCGTTGTTCCGCCGCGGCGGCGCGAGCGACTGGAGCGCCGCGCGCGGGCTCGCGCAGGAGCTGGCGACGCAGGCGAGCCTGTCCATGCCGCTCCGCGCGCCGGAAGCACACGCCCGCCTCGCGTGGGCGCTCGATCGGCTCGGCCACCCCGACAGCGCGCGGGCGGAGATCCGCGAACATTGCGGCGAGCTCTACCGCCGGCCCGCCTGGACCCGGCGATTTGCGGACATCGAGCTGGCCGCGGGCGACACCGTGACGGCATGGCGCTGGCTGGTCGTTGCATCGGCGCGGACGCGCAGGCGCGATCCCGAGCTCGAGGCGCTCGTCGGACGCGTGCAGAAGGCGCTCCACTACAGCGACGAACGCCGGCAGGTTTCGGTCGGGATGATCCTCGATCGGGTCACGAAGGAGGAGCTGTCGTTCACGAGCGCCCGAGGCGGCCGGATCGAGTCGCTGACCGCCAAGGATGGCTTCCCGCTCCAGTGCTTCACGTTCGCTGCCGCGGCGGACAGCGCTCGGCGCGCGCCATGCCTCTTCCTCCTCTCCCCGGCCGACACCGTCGCCGCCATGGATTCGCTCGTCGCCGCCCTCACGCGCTCCGGTCATCCGGTCGCGCTCCTCTCGCCGCGTGGAACATTGGGATCCCTGGGCGCGGGCGTCTACGGCCCCGAGGCCTGGCTCGGACGGGAGGCGCAGTTCGAGGCGCTCACCACCACCGATGCCATGAAGGTGCTGGATCTGCTCGCGAAGCGCGCCGATTTCACCGGCGGTCCCTGGATCGTGGGCGCCGTGGGCGAGCGGGCCCTCGCCGGGCTCGCGGTGGCGCGCGCGCGGAAGAACGCGAAGGCGCTGCTGCTCCTCGCCCCGCGTGTCCCGGTGGTGGAGGTGGCGGAATATCGCGCGCGGTTGCGGGCGATGAAGACCCGCACCTACGTCCAGGTCTCCCCCGAGGAACCCGGGGCGCTCGAGTTCGGCGACCTGCTCGCGCGCGACACGCTGCCGGGCCAGGTGCGCGTGGCGGACTCCGGACTCCCAGGCCGCGGGGCGGCGATCTTCCGTGGCGATCCCAGGGTCCCGGAGCGGCTGCTGGAGTGGCTCGAGGAGAAGCCCGCGGCGAAGTGAGGGGTGGGCCCGCGCGCGGCGTCAGCGTGCGGGAGGTGGATCCTCCGGCCGCCACTCCACGAGCACGACCGCCGCGAGGATGAGCGCCGCCCCCGCCCACCAGCGGAGGTCGAAGCGTTCGCCGCCGAGCGTGAGCGCGAAGAGGAGCGCGAACACCGGCTCGAGCGCGAACAGGAGTCCGACGCGGCCCGCCGGGAGTGTGCGCTGCGCGAACACCTGGAGGAGCGGCGCGAGCGTGCTGCCCGCGACCGCGAGGTAGGCGAAGCGCCACCGATCCGCGCCCACGAACAGCGCGGCCGCGGTGTGCGGTGCGCCGGCGAACGGGAAGAGGACGGCGGCGGCGGTGAGCGACTGGACGCACACCAGCGCCACCGGGTCGGCGCCCGCCGCGAATCGCGCCAGCGAGACGACCTGGAGCGCGAAGAGCGCCGCGCCCGCGAGCGTGAGGAGTTCCCCCCTCCCGAGCGTGAACCCCGCGTGCAGCGACAGCAGCGCCACGCCCGCCATGGCGAGCGCGATGCCCCAGACGAGCCGGCGGCCCGGCCGCTGGCGAAGCAGCGGCCAGGCCCAGAACGCGGCCAGCAGCGTGCCGGCGCAGGTGAGGAACGCCGAGGTCCCCGCGGCGGTCGAGCGGAGGCCAACGGCCTGGAGATAGAAGCCCCCGACCATGAGGAGACCCGAGAGCAGGCCGCCCGCGAGGTCGTGGCGCGTCGGCCGCCGCCGCCGCAGCGCCAGCACGAACGCGAACAGCAGTCCGGCCGCGGCGAAGCGCCACGCCACGAGCGTCGCGGGCGGAACCGCAGCGACGCTGTCGCGGATCGCCACGAACGTACCGCCCCAGAGCAGCGTGGCGGCGACCATCGCAGCGAGGGCGCGGCGTTCGGCGCCGCGCCGGCTCATCGGCGCGTGCTCACGGGCGCGGGGCGCCGCGCCGGCGGCGCGGGGTGATCGAACGCGCGTGCGTCAGCGCGTAGGACAGGCTCTCGAACTCCATCGTCATGTCGACGGTGCGGAGCGTCACCGACGCGGGCACGCGGAGCTTCCGCGGCGCGAAGTTCAAGATCCCGAGCACGCCCGCTGCAACCAGGGCGTCGGCCACCTCCTGCGCGGCGCGCACCGGCGTCGCGATGACGCCGATCTCGAAGCCGTCTTTGCCCGACAGCTGGCCGATCGGGCGGACCACGAGCCCTTCCAGCGTGCGCCCGATGCGCGCGACGTCGGCGTCGAACACGGCGACGATGTCGAAGCCCTGGTCGGCGAAGCCGCGGTACCCGAGCAGCGCCGCGCCGATGTGCCCCGCACCCACGACGCAGGCCCGCCAGCGGCGGTCGAGCCCGAGGAGCGCGCGGATCTCGTCGCGCAGGTGCTCGACGTGGTAGCCGAGCCCGCGCCGGCCGAACGAACCGAAGCTCGACAGGTCCTTCCGCACCTGCGCCGAGGTGATGCCCTCGCGCTCGGCGAGGAGGTGCGAGGAGATCATCCGCTTGCCCTCGGCCGCGACCTCCTCCAGCACGCGGTAGTAGTTCGACAGCCGGCGGACGGTGGGTTCGGAGATGTGCGACATGCTCCCCCTGTTCGTGAATCTTTTCACAAACGGCGGCCGAACGCGGGCAGCGAACGCGAATCCGTCCGCTGCCCGAACGTCCGTGCCTATTCCTCCGGGGCCGCGTCCTCGGCCGTGTCGTCCGCCGCCTCACCCGCACCCGTCGGGGCCTCGCCCGCCCCCTCGATCGCGCCTTCTGGGATGACCACGCCGTCGTCGTCCTCGGGCACGACGCGCGTCACGCCGCCGACCATGTCGGGAAGCAGGTTGCCCGCCTCCTCCGAGCTGCTCAGGTTCACGAGCCGGACCCCCTGCGTGTTGCGGCCCATCACGCTGATGCCCTTGACCGGCATGCGGATCAACTGGCCCTGCTTCGTCACGATCATCAGCTCGTCGCCGTCGACGACCTCCTTCACCGCCACCACGTTGCCGTTCCGGTCGGTGGTCTTGATCGTGATGATCCCCTTGCCGCCGCGGTGCGACACCCGGTACTCCGAGATCTCGCTCCGCTTGCCGTAGCCGTTCTCGGTGACCGCGAGCAGCGTGGCCTGGCGCTTCACGCCGACCATGCTCACGACCTCGTCCTCGGCGTCGTCGAGCGTCACCGCCTTCACCCCGTAGGCCGTGCGCCCCATCGCGCGCACCTCGCCCTCGTGGAAGCGGATTGCGAGCCCCTTCTTCTTGGCGAGGATGACGTCCTGCGTGCCGTCCGTGATCGTGGCCTCGATCAGCGCGTCGCCCTCCTCCAGCAGCACCGCATTGATGCCGGCCTTGCGGACGTTGCCGTACGCGGAGAGCAGCGTCTTCTTGATCAGGCCCTTCTTCGTGGCGCACACCAGGTAGTGCTGGTCGTCGAACGACTTCACGGCCACCACGGCCTGCACGCGCTCGTCCCGCGCCATGCCCTCGAGGTGGTTCACGAGCGGGCGGCCCTTCGCCATCCGGCCCGCCTGCTCGATCTCGTGCACCTTGAGCCAGTAGCAGCGGCCCTTGTCGGTGAGGAACAGCAGGTAGGCGTGCGTGTTGGCGACGAACAGGTGCTCGATGAAGTCGTCTTCCTTGGTGCGCGCGCCGATCACGCCCTTGCCGCCGCGGCGTTGCGCGCGGTAGGCCGAGATCTCCTGGCGCTTGATGTAGCCGGCGTGCGAGATCGTGATCACCATGTCCTTCTGCTCGATGGTGTCCTCGTAGTTGATCTCGCCTTCCTCGGCCACGATCTGCGTGCGGCGGTCGTCGCCGTACTTCTCGCGCAGACGGCGCACCTCGTCCTGGATGATCGCGAGCATCTTCTTGTCGCTCGCGAGGATCGACCGGAGCTGCTCGATCAACTGGATGACCTCGAGGTACTCGGACTGGATCTTGTCGCGCTCGAGGCCGGTCAGGCGCTGCAGCCGCATCTCGAGGATGGCGTTCGCCTGGATCTCGGACAGCTTGAACTGGGCGACGAGCCCCGCGCGCGCGGTCTCGGGGTCCTTGGACTTGCGGATGAGCGCGATCACCTCGTCCAGGTGGTCGAGCGCGATCTTGAGCCCCTCGAGGATGTGCGCCCGCTTCTCCGCCTCGGCGAGGTCGAACTCCGTGCGCCGGCGGACGACCTCGCGCCGGTGCCGCACGTACTGGTCGAGCAGCGCGCGCAGCGTGAGCACCTGGGGACGGTTGTCCACCAGCGCCAGCATGATCGCGCCGAACGACGTCTGGAGCGGCGTGTGCACGAACAGCTGGTTCAGCACGACCTTCGGGTTCGCGTCCTTCTTGAGCTCGACCACGATCCGCATGCCGTCGCGGTCGGACTCGTCGCGCAGGTCGGAGATGCCGGCGAGCTTCCCCTCGCGGACGAGGTCGGCGATCTTCTCGAGCAGCGAGGTCTTGTTGACCTGGAACGGGATCTCCGTGACGACGAGGCTCATGCGCCCCGCCTTGCCCTCCTCGACCTGCACCTTGGAGCGCATCTTCATGCCGCCGCGCCCGTTCAGGTAGCAGTCGCGGATGCCCTGGGTGCCGTAGATGATGCCGCCGGTCGGGAAGTCCGGCCCCTTCACGATCTTGAGCAGGTCCTCGTCCGCCGTCTCGGGCTTCTCGACGATCGCGATGATCGCATCGCAGACCTCGCGCAGGTTGTGCGGCGGCACCTCGGTGGCCATGCCGACCGCGATGCCCGAGCAGCCGTTCACGAGCAGGTTCGGCACGACGCCGGGCAGCACCACCGGCTCCTCGCGCGTCTCGTCGTAGTTCGGGCGGAAATCGACGGTGTTCTTCTCGAGGTCGGCGAGCATCTCCATGGCGAGCGCGGTCAGCCGCGCCTCGGTGTAGCGCATGGCCGCCGGCGCGTCGCCGTCGATGCTGCCGAAGTTGCCCTGCCCGTCCACGAGCGGGTAGCGCATCACCCAGTCCTGGGCCAGCCGGACGAGCGTCGGGTACACGACTCCCTCGCCGTGCGGGTGGTAGTTCCCCGACGTGTCGCCGGCGATCTTGGCGCACTTTCGGTAGCCCCGCCCGGGCGCGAGGTTCAGGTCGTTCATCGCGACCAGGATGCGCCGCTGCGAGGGCTTCAAGCCGTCGCGCACGTCCGGGAGTGCGCGGGAGACGATGACCGACATCGAGTAATTGATGTAGCTGGTCTTCATCTCCTCTTCGATGTGGAGATCGATGATCTTGGAGCGGTCATTCAGGGCCATGGTCTCTTCCTCTTCCTTCGTCTCGCCGTCGCGCCGCGGGCGTCCGGGATCGGACACGGCCCGCAGCGCACGATGTCGTCAATCCTTCGGAGTGCCCTGCCAGCGCCAATCGAACGTTGCCGTGGCCCACGTCGTGGAGCGATTGGGATCGTGCTCCAGGTGGACGAACTGGTGCCGGTAGGCGAGCGTCGTGCCGAACGCGTGCCCGTGGGAAATCCTGTACAGGAACGTGAGTCCCGTGGACGCCATCACCCCGGAGACCGCGTCCTTCGCCGTGCCGAACTCGTCGAGCACCTGCTGGGCGTAGCCGAAGCCTGCGATCCACCGTAGCCGCAGGCTCTGCGAATCGTGCAGGCTCATCTCGCCTCGCCACTCGGCACCGCGCGACGAGCGGTGCTCGGATCCCACCGTGCCGAGCGACGTGCCGGTGTTCGGATCCTTCAGTTCCTCGAGCGAGGTGCCGAGGTCGTCCGCGAACAGCGTCCCGCCGAACGCGAACCGGTGCTCGAACGGCCACACCAGGCCGGCGGTCACGGTCGCGCCGCCGGTGCCGGGGACGCCGTTGACGCCGAACGTGCTGCCCACCGACAGCAGCACCTCCGGCGCTCCCGTCCCGGACGGGCCGGGCGCCGGGGCGGCCGCGGTCACGGGAGCGGCAGGCGCGGCGGGTGTCGCGGCGCTCGCCGCGCGCACACCGGCGAGCAGCACGGCGGACGCCGCCAGCCCCGCCACCTGCTCCCGAACGCGCCGGAGCCCGCGCATCAGATGTCCAGGTTCTTCACCGCCAGCGCGTTCTCCTCGATGAACTGGCGCCGCGGCTCGACCTGTTCGCCCATGAGGATCGTGAAGATGCGATCGGCCTCGACCATGTCCTCCGTGGTCACGCGCACCAGCGTGCGCGTCTCGGGGTTCATCGTGGTGCGCCAGAGCTGTTCCGGGTTCATCTCGCCGAGGCCCTTGTAGCGCTGCACCTGCACGTTCTTCTTGCCGATGCGCGCCAGCGCCTCCTCGCGCTCGCGGTCGTCGAAGCAGTAGATCTCCTCCTTCCCGGCCTTGACCAGGAACAGCGGAGGCTGCGCGATGTAGATGTGCCCCGCCTCGACGAGCGGCTTCAGCTCGCGGAACAGGAACGTGAGCAGCAGCGTGCGGATGTGGGCGCCGTCGACGTCGGCATCGGCCATGAGGATGATGCGGTGGTAGCGCAGCTTGGCGATGTCGAATTCCTCCTTCACCCCCGCGCCGAGCGCGGTGATGATGCTGCGGATCTCCTCGTTGGCGAGGATCTTGTCGATGCGCGCCTTCTCGACGTTCAGGATCTTGCCGCGAATCGGCAGGATGGCCTGGAAGCGCCGGTCGCGGCCCTGCTTGGCGGAGCCCCCGGCGGAGTCGCCCTCGACGATGTACAGCTCGCATTCCTCCGGGTTGTCCCACGCGCAGTCCGCGAGCTTGCCGGGCAGCGAACCGCCGTCGAGGATGGTCTTCCGGCGCGCCAGGTCGCGCGCCTTGCGCGCCGCCTCGCGCGCGCGCGCGGCGGCGATCATCTTCTCGACGATCTTGCGCGCCACCGCGGGGTTCTCCTCGAAGTGCTCGCGCAACCCCTCGCCCACCACGGTCTCGACCGCACCCTTGATCTCGCTGTTGCCGAGCTTGGTCTTGGTCTGGCCCTCGAACTGCGGGTTCTGCATCTTGATCGAGATGATCGCGACCAGGCCCTCGCGCACGTCCTCGCCGCCGATGTCGGCCTTGAGGTTCTTGGTGTGCCCCTCGCGATTGGCGTAGTTCACGAGCGTCCGGGTCAGCGCCGAGCGGAAGCCGCCGACGTGCGTGCCGCCCTCGATCGTGTTGATGTTGTTGACGAACGACAGCAGCGTCTCGCCGTAGGTGTCGTTGTACTGGAACGCCACCTCGACGGAGACGTTGTCGCGCTCGCGGCTGAAGATCACCGGCTTCGGGTGGAGCGTCTCCTTGTTCGTGTTGAGGTACTTCACGAACTCGGCGATGCCGCCCTTGGCGAAGTAATCCGCGGACTTGCCGGTGCGCGCGTCGAGCAGGTGGATGGTGAGGCCGCTGTTCAGGAACGCCAGCTCGCGCAGGCGCGACGCGATCGTGTCCCAGTGGAACTCGGTGGTCTCGAAGATGGTCGCGTCGGGCTTGAATCGCACGGTGGTGCCGCTGCCCTTGTCCTTCTTGTCCGCAGGCTTCGTCGTCATCGCGCCGGTCGGCGTGCCACGCACGTAGGACTGCGCGTAGAGCTTGCCGTCGCGCAGCACCTCGACCGAGCACGTCTCGGCGAGCGCGTTGACGCACGACACACCCACGCCGTGCAGGCCGCCGGAGACCTTGTAGGACGCGTTGTCGAACTTGCCGCCGGCGTGCAGCGTGGTCATCACGACCTCGAGCGCCGGTTTGCCCGTGCCCGCGTGCAGGTCCACCGGGATCCCGCGCCCGTTGTCCTTCACGGTCAGGCTGCCGTCGGTCTCGAGCGTCACCGCGATGTCGTCGCAGTGCCCGGCGAGCGCCTCGTCGACCGCGTTGTCCACGACCTCCCACACGAGATGGTGGAGGCCGCGCACGCCGGTGTCGCCGATGTACATGGCCGGCCGCTTGCGCACCGCCTCGAGACCCTCGAGCACGGTGATGCTGGTGGCGTCGTAATGGTGACCCTTGGGCTCCGCCGACAAGATGGCTTCTCCTTCCTTCATGCTCACTGCAGGCTCCCTCCCGACCCATCCTCCGGATGGGTGCCCCGATCCTTCCTCGGATGGGTACCCGCCGGCGTGAAGCGCACGTCGCGCACGACGTTCGCACCCAGGTGCCGGTTCAGGTTGCGCACGAGCTCGGGCTTCAGGAATCCCAGCTCGTGCATCCAGGCCGATCCTTCGACCTCCACGATCAGTGCGCCGTCACGGAACGACACCGCCCGCGACCGCCTGGCGATGCGGACTCCGGCGACGACGGGCCAATCCGCGACCGCTCGCCAGCCCTCCGCGGCCTCTGCGAGCCCGAGTTGCCGGAGCAGATCGGGCAGCATCGCCGCGACGGACTTCATCTCGCTCATGCGTGGCTACTTCTTCCCATTCCCGCCCACCGGCCGCGGCTCCAGCTCCGTGACGTCCGGCAGGCGCAACGGCATGACCAGGCACAACAGTTCCTCGTCGGCCTGCGCCAGCGCGCCCACGGGCTCCACGATGCCCGCCGACAGAGCCGTCTTGAGCCGGAACACCACCTTCTCCGTGGGGATGTTCCGCAGGGTCTGCAACAGGTAGCGTGCGTTGTAGCCGATGTCCATGTCCTCACCCTGGTACTCGGCATCCACCTTCTGCTCGCCGGCGCCGAAGTCGGCGGTGGCGGACGACACCGAGAGCTGGTTGCCCTTGAGCGAGAAGCGGACCTGCTGCGTGTTGCTGTCCGCGTGCGACGCGACGATGTCCACGGCCTCCATGAGGTCCGAGCGGCTCACCGTGAGCGAACGCGGGTTGTCCTTGGGGATCACCTGTTCGTAGTTCGGGTACGGTCCCTCGAGCAGCCGCGCCGTCACCTGCACGCGGAACTCCCCCACCTGCGCGACGAAGCCGGCGTGGCCCTTGCCGTCGGCGATGCGGATCTCGACCGGGCTCGTGGCCTCTGCGGCGGTGCGGCTCATGGTGGACAGCGCGCGCGCCGGGATGATGACACCTTCGCGCGTGAGGTCGCCGTAGGCGCCGCGGCACGTGGCCCGCGCGAGGCGGTGCCCGTCCGTGGCCACGAATGCCACCTGCTGGCTGCTGCCGTGCAGGAAGACGCCGTTCAGGCTCGCGCGCGTGGTCTCCTCGCTCACCGCGTACGCCGAGCGCTCGACCAGGCGGGCGAGCGTCTCGCCCGGAAGCGAGATCTTGAGGCCGGCCTTCAACTCGGGCGGCGAGGGATACTCGTCGCTCTTCTGCACCGGGAAGCGCGACCAGCCCTTGCCGTCGCCATAGCCGACCTCGAGCTGGTTCTTCTCCAGGCGCAACGTCACGGCGCCGCGCGGCATCTTCCGCACGACCTCGTGGAAATGCTTCGCGTTCACCGCGACTCGACCCGGGGCGCGGCCCATGCACGGCACGGTGACGCTGGTCGTGAGATCCAGGTCACTACCGGTCACGCGCAGGCTGGTCTTGTCCGCCTCGAGCAGCAGGCAGTTGAGCAGCGGCTGGGCACTTTTCTGGGGTACCGATCCGAGGGCGCGGGCCACGGCGAATGCCAGATCGCCCTGCTGGATGGTGAGGTCCATGGGTCACTCCCTGACGGCAAGGAACTTCATGTCCGGCCTTGTGTTCCACCGCTTCCGGACCGCTCGTCCGGGGGCGTTTCGAAACGCCGCGCCATTCTAGGCAGCAAGCTCCCCGAAGGCAAGCGGATACCGACCCTGATGCCTGGTTCTAAGTCTTTTTGTTTCAATCAATAAGAACCAAGTAACCGTAGGAGCTGTGGACGCGGTTCACAACCCGCGAAGCGAGCGTGCAAACCGATGCTCCGGGCGGGCTTGGCTCGCGCGGTGGGGTGTGCACAACGGCGTCGCTTGTGCACACCTCAGCACGCGGCCCTCCCCGTCTTCCCCGCTCTCCGCGCCCACCCACAGCGCGTCCACACCGATTCACGAGGCCACCGTGGAGAACAACCCGTTCACCTTGTCGCGGAAGGCTTCATCGTGCTGGATGCGATACGCCACCTGGCGGCAGGCGTGGATCACGGTGCTGTGATCGCGGCCGCCGAACACGCGCCCGATCTCGACCAGCGACAGCTCCGTGAGGTGCCGCATCAGGTACATCGCCACCTGGCGCGGCAAGGCGATCGTCTGCGTGCGGCGTTTCCCGGCGAGGGTCTCCGGGCGCACGCCGAAGCGTTCCGACACGGCGGCCAGGATGCGCTCCGGCGTGTGGTTGTCGGGCTCCGGCTTCACGTACTGCGCCAGGACCTCGTTCGCCAGCTCCGGCGTCACCTCGCGATGCGTCAGCGATGCGACCGCCATGAGCCGCACGAGACAGCCCTCCAGGTCCCGCACGTTGCCGCGCACGCGGTCGGCGATCAGCAGCACGACGTCGTCGGCGAGCCTGAAGCCGCCGGATTCCTGCTCCCAGCGGCTGCGCAGGATGGCGATGCGCGTCTCCAGGTCCGGCTGTTGCGTGTCCGCGACCAGCCCCTGGTTGAAGCGCGAGATGAGCCGCTCCTCCATGCCGGCGATGTCCTTCGGAGGCTTGTCGGCGGTGACCACGATCTGCTTGTGGCCGTCGCGCAGCGCGTTGAACGTGTGGAAGAACTCCTCCTGCGTGCTCTCCTTGCCGGCGAGGAATTGCACGTCGTCCACGAGCAGCACGTCCACGGTGCGGTACTTGTTGCGGAACGCGAGCGTCTCGGCGTGCTGGATGGCGTAGATCATCTCGTTCGTGAACCGCTCCGCCGAGACGTAGAACACACGCGCGTCCGGCCGCAGGCGCTTCACCTCGTGTCCGACCGCGTGCAGGATGTGCGTCTTGCCGAGGCCGGAGTCGCCGTGGATGAAGAGCGGGTTGTAGACCTCGCCCGGCCGCAGCGACACGGCCATGGCGGCGGCGTGCGTGAAGCGATTGCTGGCGCCGACGACAAACGATTCGAACGTCAGCCGCGGGTGGAGCTGGCTGTCGAGCCACTCGCGCGCGGGCGCCGGTGTCTCGTGGCCGCCGGCGGGCGGCGCGGTGGCCGCCGGACGGGAGCCCGACTGGGGTGGCACGGGCACGGGCTCGCGCGGCGAGAAGTGCACGTCCGGACAGCTGCCGAGCGTCTCGGCCAGCGCGGCGCGCAGGCGGGTCAGGTGGTGCTCGTGGATCCAATCCACGAAGAACGCGTTCGGGACCTCGAGGTCCACTCGTTCCGGGGAGAGTTCGCGCGCCAGGATGGGGCGGAACCACGTGTCGTAGGCCTGCGGGCTCGCGAGCTGGTCCTTGATCCTGCCCAGGACCTGCTCCCAGACGACCGCGACCTGATCAGGGGATACAGGTAGGACGGCCATATCCAACATCCTTGCAGAGATGGTTCGTGCCGTCGTCCGCGGGGCTGGAAGCCTTCGCAAGTGATTGCGCTTACGGCTGCTGGCCTTGGGGGCTCTGGCTGTGTAGACTTCGGGGACGGGACTTGTCCACAGTCGTGGACAAACTTCCAAGATCATGTCCTACAACGAAATGAAAGCTCCTCCCAGGGCTTCATCCACACAGAGTCCACAGCGCTGGAATCGGGATCGGATCCGGGCCCGCCGTGGGGTGCGGCCCTGTCGGGCTGGGTTCCACAAAACACGCGAGGGCAATGTTTTGTCGGTGCTGCTCCGGCCTTGCGTCGCGCTCATCGATCACACGGCCACGCGGCGGAACGACAGGCTAGCATCCACCCCGGGGGGCGACAAGCCGCGAGTGACTATTCTGTAACATGCTGCCGCACAATGCCTTATCAGGCAGCAGAAAACCGGGGGCACATCAGAACGGGAACAGGACCCCGAGCGTGAACGAGAGATCATCCCTAATCGCATCGCTCACAGCAACTTGCATCTCGCCGATCAGCCGCAGGTCCGGGGTCGGCCGGTACTCCGCGCCCGCCCGGAGCGGGAAGGACGTGTCGTTGTCCCGGGTGCTCCCGTTCTCGTAGCGGGACAGGAGCAGGCTCGCGCCGCCGTAGCCGATCCACCTGCCCTCGGAGTCGAGGTTGCGCGAGATCGCGATCTGCGGCCCCACGGAGAGGATGGTGAACCGATCGGCGCTCTCCACGTCGATCGCCGCACCGAGCGAGACGTTGAGCGGGAAGGACGAACTCTGCTTCGCGATCTGCCCGCGGAAGTCGCCGCCCAGGCGAACCGAGGTCTCCTGGGCATTGTTTCCCTGCCCGACGCGCGAGAGCCCGCCCTGGAACCCGAAGTCGAAGCCCTGGTAGAACGACATCCGGAGCTGGCCGGACAGCGTCGCGCTGCTCTGGTCGAGTTGCAGATAGGTGCCGCCGAGGCGGGTGTTGACCGGCAGGACGCTGGCGTCGCACAGCACTCCGTGCACCTGCGCGCCCGCGGGGCGCGCGGCCACGGCGAGCAGCAATGTAGCGGCGAGGATGAAGCGCTTCACGGGAATCTCCCTTCTTCCGTGTCGGGCAAGACGGTCTGGCAAGACATTCGTCCATGAATGTGGGAAGCGTGTCCTCAACCTGACTCCTGTGAGCGCCGAGGTCAAGCGAACTCCGTTACAAGTCCGGCCCCGGTTCGCGGCGGGCGGGGGAGGGGCGAGCCGGTCCGTCGCCGCCGGACCTGGCCGCGGGTTCGAGCGCGCGCGCCGGGGCGCGCGCTCAAGCACGGGGCGCCGGGCGCCGATGAGGGTGAAGGCTCCACCTCGACCCGGCGCCGCCGAGCTTCCCGGCGAGGACCCGGCGCGCCCCGCGGTGCCAACCCCGCCATCGGCAACGTCTAGCGCCCGCCGGGGAAGGGTATTCCGGCAACCGAAATCCGCGCAGATACGGGATTTCTGGGGCCGCCGTGCTAAGCTCGCCGTCCGTCTCCGCCCTCGCATGCCCCGTCCGTGGAGCCCATGCGCATCGTCCTCTTCCGACACGCCCCCGCCGAGCCGCGCGACCCCGAGCGCTGGTCCGACGACCTCTTGCGCCCGCTGACCTCGCGCGGCGAAGTGCGTGCGCGCCGTGCCGTCCGCGGCATCGTGATGCTCGAGCCCGGGCTCCGGCGCGTGCTGACCAGCCCCGCGATCCGCGCCCTCAAGACGGCGGAGATCCTGGCCGGCGAGCTGACGACGCCCACCAAGGTGCAGGAGCTGCCGTCGCTCGCCCCGGGCGGATCGTGGCGCGAGACGCTGCGAGCGCTCGCCCGGGAGCCGATCAACACCGTGGTCGCCCTCGTTGGCCACGAGCCCGACCTGAGCGAGCTCGCCAGCGCGCTCCAGTTCGGGGCGCCGGCCGCGGTGCCGCTCCGGAAGGCGGGCGCGTGCGCCATCGAGATGGAGGCGCTCGAGCCGGCCGCCGGCCAGCTGCGCTGGTTCCTCGGACCGGGAGCGCTGCGCTCGTTGGCGAAGAAGCGGAGCAAGGCGTGAACCCCACGTCCGACTTCGGGCACCAGCCGAGTCCCTATCCGGGCAAGCTCGTGATCGTCGAGGGGATCGACGGCTCGGGGAAGAGCACGCAGCTCGGCCTGCTCGCGCAGTGGCTGCGCGGCGAGGGGCACCTGGTGATCTTCAGCGAATGGAACTCGTCGCCGATCGTGCGCGCCACGACGTCGCGCGGGAAGCGGCGGCAATTGCTCACCCCGCTCACGTTCTCGCTCATCCACGCCACCGACTTCTCCGACCGCGTCGAGCGCGACATCGTGCCCGCCCTCAAGGCGGGCGCGATCGTGCTCGCCGACCGCTACGTGTACACGGCGTTCGCGCGCGACGCGGCGCGCGGCGTGGATCGGGACTGGGTGCGCTCGCTCTACCGTTTCGCCGTCGTGCCGACGCTGGCGGTGTACTACCGCGTGCCGCTCGAGGTGGCACTGCATCGCATCCTGTCTGGCCGGCCGAAGCTCAAGTGGTACGAGGCCGGCATGGACCTGGGGTTGAGCCTCGATCCGACCGAGAGCTACCGGCTCTTCCAGGCCCGCATCCAGCAGGAGTACGAGCGCATCGTGGCGGAGTACGGGCTCGCCTCCATGGACGCGACGCAGCCGGTCGAGGTGCAGCAACGTGCGCTGCGCGAGCTGGTGCGCCCGCACCTCGTCGGCATCGCACGCGATCCGCGCGGCGAATCGCCCGAGATCCGCGAGGGCCGGCGGGCATGAAGCGGTTCGAATCGTACGGGCAGGGCGTGCCGGGAACGCCGCTCGACGACCTGTCGGGCTGGCTCATCGTGGTCGAGGGCACGGACGGGGTGGGCCGGACCACGCACGTCAACCGGCTGCGCCGGCACCTCGAGCGCCTCGGCTACGCGGTGGCCGAGACGGGCTTCACGCGGTCGGACCTCGCCAGCCGCGGCATCCGCCGCGCCAAGCAGGGCAACACGCTCGGGAGCAACGCCTTCAACCTGTTCTACGCGACCGACTTCGCGGACCGGCTCGAGCAGCAGATCGTCCCCGCGCTGCGCTCGGGATTCGTCATGATCACCGACCGCTACATCTATTCGCTCATCGCGCGCGCCATCGTGCGCGGCGCCGACCCCGACTGGATCAAGCAGGTCTACTCGTTCGCGATCAAACCCGACGCGGTGTTCTACCTGCGCATCACCGCGGACGAACTCGTGCCGCGCGTGCTCGCCGACGGGCCGTTCGACTACTGGGAATCGGGCATGGACATGCCCATGGGCGAGGACCTGTACGACTCGTTCGTCAACTACCAGTCCCGCATCATCCGCGAGCTCGACGGGCTGGCGCGCGAGTACGGATTCCACACCCTCGACGCCACGCTGCACGTGGACGAGGTGACGGAGGAACTGTGCACACGCGTCGCGGGACTCCTGACCCGGAAAGTCGCGGGCCCGGTCGCGTGAACCACGCGGGCGCCGCGGCAGCCGCCGCGCGCCTTCGCGAGCGCCTGGCGGCCGTCACCACCGCCGCCGCGCCGGACGGTGGGGGAGAGCCGGGGCCCGCGGCCGGGGACACGCAGCTCCACGACCTGCGCGTGGCGTGCCGCCGGCTCGAGACCGCGCTCCGAATGTGGGCGCGCGGCGCCGACGCACGCGAGGCGCGCCGGTACACGCGGGCGCTGCGGCGGGCGGGCGGCCCCGCGCGCGAACGCGAGGTGCTCTCCTCGCTCCTGCGCACCCGCCGACTCGGCGCCGCCGCTGTGCCCTCCGGGCTGCGGGCGAAATGGCTCGAGCGACTCGCGCGCGGGGCGGACGCCGCGCGGCGCAGCGCGTTCCCGGGCCCGCGTGCGGTGAAACGGCTCGCGGCCCGGGTCGAGCGGGTGGTGCAGGCGCTCGAGCCCGATGCGGAGATCGCGGCGCGGGCGGACCGCCGGCTGGCGCGCTGGCGGCGCTCGGGCCTGTCGCGACTCTCCGCGGGGCTCGCGAGCGGGGAAGCCCGGGCGCTCCATCGCGCCCGGCTCGCCGTCAAGCGCTGGCGCTACGCCGAGGAAGAACGAGCAGCTTTCGCGAAGGTGGAGGTGCCGCGGGCGGCGGAGGCTCGCCGGCCGCCGGAGCGCGCGGGGAAGCCGGTCGCTTCCTTGCGCCGTTGGCAGCGCTTGCTGGGTGAGCTGAGCGATCGCGCGCTCCTGATCGCGTACGCGCGCTCGTCGGGGGCGCAGGGTCGGCGGCTCGTCCCGCGCCTCGAGGCGCTGCGGCTCGCGGCGGTGGCGGGGATCCGCCGGCCTCCCGACGCGCCGGTCTCGAAACCGCACGTTCGCGGGCGGCGGGCATGACGGTCACCGCGCGGCCGGCGAGTCGCGCCAGGTCCGTTGCGCGCCGCCGCCCCGCCCACAGCTCGAGCTGCGCGTGCCGGCCCGCCTCCACGACGATGACGGAGGTGTCGCCGCGCTGGCGCACGCGCAGGTCGCGCACCAGCTGGTAGTGGCTGCGGTCGAGTCCCTCGGCCACCCGCAACATCGCCGAGAGCCAGCGCACGGCGCGGCGCGCGCGCTTCGGCAGTGCGGCGTACACGTCGTCGCGCCGGCGTCGCGGCCGCGAACCGCCGTGATGGCGCGCGATCGAGGCGACGATGTCGATCTCCTCGGCGGTCAGGCCGCGCAGGCCGCCGTTGCGGACGATGTACGCGGAATGCTGTGCGTGGCCGTCGTAAGCGACGGCCGAGCCCAGGTCGTGGAGCAGTGCGGCGAAGTGGAGCCATTCGCGCTCGCTCGCCCCGAGCTTGTGCCAGCGCTCGAACTCGTCGAACAGCCGGAGCGACAGCGCGGCCACGTGCCGCGCGTGGCCGCCGTCGGCGTTGAAGCGCGCGAGCAGGCCGAGCACGCTCCGCATGCGCAGGTCGCCGGCGGCCTCGAGCGAGGACAGCTCCTGCGCGTGTCGCCGGATCCAGTCGGTGACGAGGCCCTCGCGCACGCCGTAGTCCGAGAGCGTGATCGAGCGCGCGCCCGACAACCGCAGCACCTGCTCGAGCACGATCGCGCCCGGCACCAGGATCTCGGCACGCGCCGCGTCGATGCCCGGGAGCCCCTGGCGCTCGTCGTGCGGCATGCCCTCGAGCTGCCGGGTGAGCTCGGCCAGTGCGGATAGCTCCAGCACGTGGCCGTTGATCTGGGGCAGCGCCCGGCCGTAGTCCGCCCAGTGCGCGAGTCCCGCCAGCGCGTGGATCGAGCCCGACGAGCCGTACACCACCTCGGGGGCGGGATCCCCCAGCGTCTCGAGCGCGCCGCGGAGCTCCTTGCGCACGTGGCGGCGGAGCGCCTCCAGTTCGCGCTCGGACGGCGGGTCGTGATCGAGCCGCGTCTCCGTGAGCCGCAGCGCTCCGAGCGGCACGCCGGCCACGCGCAGCAGCTCGCGGCCGCGTACGTGCACGAGCTGAACGCTGCCGCCGCCGATGTCCACGATCAGGGCCGGGCGCGAGTCGAGCTGCAGCGCCGCCTGGACCGCGAGGTGGATGAGGCGGCCCTCCTCCTCGTTGGGAATGACGCGCGGCGAGATGCCGGACTCGTCCCGGGCCAGGCGCAGGAAGTCGCCGCCGTTGCGGGCCTCGCGCACGGCCGCGGTGGCCGTGCACAGGATGCGATCCACGGCGTGCCGGCGCGCGAGCTGGACGAAGCGCCGCAGTGCCGCCGCGGTGCGGCGCATCGCGTCGCCGCGCAGGCGGCCGTCCCGGAACGAGCCGCGGCCGACCTGCACCACCTCGCGCTCGCGGTCGAGCACCGCGAACGCCTCGCCGACGGTGGCGTCGGCGATGACCATGTGGATCGAGTTGGTGCCGATGTCGATGGCGGCGATGCGCACGCGGATCCTCCAGGGGCCGAGGCTCTCCCGAGTGTATCGGCTTTTCGCGCCGCGGTGTGAACGCTTACGAGGATTCGCCGTCGCGGAGGTAGAACGCCGACGCCCACGGCGCCAGCTCGCGGAACCCGAGCCGGCGATAGAGCGCCAGCGCCGGGACGTTCACGTCGTTGACGAAAAGGCACACGACGCGGGAACGCTGCATCAGCCGGGCGCACAGCTCGGCGAGCGCCCGCGAGGCGATGCCCTGCCCGCGCAGCGGCGGCGGCACGTACACGCCCGACACCTGCGCGGCCTCCGCGGTGAGCGCGCTGATGCCGGCACGGAAGCACAGGCCGCGACCGTCGCGCCAGATCCAGGTCCAGCCGTCGCGGCACTCCTCCTCGACGCGGCGCGCGTAGGCCACGGGGTCGATCGCCCGCGGGTCCTCGAGCAGCTCCTCGGCGCGCAGGTCCGCGCCGGCGTGGTAGAGGAACGCGTAATCCTCCCGCCGCGCCGTGCGCAGCTCGGGGGCGAGCGTGCCGGGGGCGCCGGGCGAGCGCTCGAGCGAAAGGTAGACCTGCGTCCGCTCGAGCCGCGGCCGCGCGCCGGGCGCGGGGAAATGCTCGCGCACTGCCGCCACCGCGGCCCGTGGGCCGATGATCTGGAGCCGCGCCGGGCGGGGCAGCTTCTGCTCCGCGGCGGCCTGGGCGAGCAGCGCGTGCGCCCGCGGGTCGTCGCCGGCCGGCAGCACCGCACCCGAGTGGGCGCCCACGAACAGCAGCGCGCTCAACCGGCCGTCGCGGCGCGCGCCCCACCAGGCGTCGTTCGGGCGTGCGAGCGCGTCGCGCAGCACGAGCGCGATGAGGTAGACGTTCAGGACCGGATCGTCCTCGAGGAACGACAACACCTCGGGGACGTCGCGGGGCCCAAGCCGGTCGAGGACCGGGGTGCCGATGCCGGGATGCAGTGCCATGGTCGTGCGCGTGAGACTGTAGCATTTCGCCGCCCGGCATTCCGGCAATCCAGCCGTGGACGCGCGTCGCGCGGAATGCGTAGCATGCGCACGGAGGACACGCGCGTGAGCGAACTGGTCATGGTCATCGAGGACGAGAAGGACATCCGCGACCTCGTCCGCTACAACCTCGAGAAGTCCGGCTTCCGCGTGGCCGTCGCCGGCGACGGGGAGGAGGGCCTCGCCCAGCTGTTCGCGTCCCGCCCGGACGCGCTGGTGCTCGACCTCATGCTGCCGGGGGCGAACGGCCTCGAGATCCTCCGCGAGCTGCGCGGCGAGCCCACCACGCACGACCTTCCGGTCCTCGTGCTGACCGCACGCTCGGCGGAGATGGACAAGCTGCTGGGCTTCGAGCACGGCGCCGACGACTACCTGACGAAGCCGTTCAGTCCGCGCGAACTGGTCGCGCGCGTGAAGGCTCTCGTGCGGCGCGCGCGACCGTCCGGCATGATGCGGGCGATCGTCTCCGGGGCGCTCACCGTGGACCTGGACGCCCGGGAGGCCCGGCTGGCCGACGCCCGGCTGGAGCTCACGCCGCGCGAGTTCGACCTGCTCGCGTTCCTCGCCCGCCACCCGGGCCGGGCGTTGTCGCGGGACGAGCTGCTGCGGAAGGTCTGGGGCTACGACTACGTGGGCGAGACCCGCACGGTGGACGTGCACGTGCGCCGGCTGCGCGCCAAGCTGGGCGACGCGCACGGCTGCATCGGGACCGTGCTCGGCGCCGGCTACAAGTTCGTCCCGCCCGGGCCCGCGCCGCCTCCCTCGCCGCAAGCCAACGCGTGAGGTTGTCGCTCCGCGCCCGGCTGCTGGTGGTGCCGGCGCTGATCGTGGTCGCCGCCGTCGCGCTGCTGACGGTGCTGGAACACGCGGACCAGCGCCGCTGGCTGATCACCCACGAGAGCGACGTGCTCGGCCGCACCCTGCGCGAGGTCGCGCGCACGGCGGCCCCCGCGCCGGACGCGGGCGCGACGGCGAACGGCTGGCAGCTCTATGCCGATTCGCTGGACGCGCGGCTCGACGTGCGGGTGACGGTGATCGCCCGCGACGGTCGGGTGCTGGCGGACTCCCGCGCGCAGGCCTCGACGATGGAGAACCACGCCGGGCGCGAGGAGGTTTCCGCCGCGCTTCGCGGCGGCATGGGCTTCGGGGTGCGGCGGTCAGCGACGCTCGGGATCGAGTTCCTGTACTGCGCCGTCCCGCTCGCGCGCTCGGATGCGGCGGTGCTGCGGCTCGCGGAGCCGCTCGTCGTTGTCGAACGCATGTCCGAGACGCTCACCCGGCTGTCGGTGACCGCCGCATCGGTGGCGCTGCTCGCGAGCATTCTCGTGCTGGCCTACGTGAGCGCACGCTTCGCGCGCCGGCTGCGCCGGCTGCAGCGCGTGGCCCGCGGCATCGGCCTGGGCGAGGCCGAGGCGCGGGCCACCGAGGCGCCGGACGACGATCTCGGCAAGCTCGGGCGTGCGTTGAACGAGATGCACGGCGAGCTGGACTCCCGGCTCGAGGCGCTGCGCCGCGAGCGCGACGACCGGGAGCTCATCCTCGCCCACATGAGCGACGGCGTGGCGCTCATCGACGGGACGGACCACGTGGTGCACGTGAACCACCGGTTCGCGGAACTGCTCGACGCGCCGCTCCGCCCCGGGCCCGGCACGCTGTTCACCGCGTTCACGCGGGTGCCGGAGCTCGCCGAGATCGCGGCGGCGGCGCGCCGGACCGGGCGCACGGTGGAGCGCGAGCTGAAGCCGTGGACCACGCGCACCCGTACCGCGCGTGCCACCGCCACGCCGCTCGGAAGCACCACGCCGGGCCCGGTGCTGCTCGTGCTGCACGATCTTTCCGAGAGCGAGGCACTGCAGCGCATGAGGCAGGACTTCGTCGCCAACGTCTCGCACGAGCTGCGCACGCCGCTGACGTCGTTGCGCGGCTACGCCGAGACGCTGCTCGAGGGCGGGCTCGAGGACGCCGAGCACCGCGAGTCGTTCGTGCGCGTGATGCGCGACCAGGCGGTGCGGCTCCAGGCGCTGGTCGAGGACCTGCTGTCGCTGTCCGAGATGGAACGCCCGGACGCGACGCTGCGCCGCGAGCCGCTCGATCTCCACGCGCTGGCGGCCGAGCAGGTCGCGCAGGTGCGCGAGGCCGCGACTCGTGCCGGGCTCGAGCTTTCGCTCGAGGGGACGCCGCCGGTGCGGGTGGTGGGCGATCGCGTGCGGCTGACGCAGGTGCTCGCGAACCTGCTGGACAACGCGGTCAAGTACACCGAGCACGGCAGCGTCACCGTGGCGGTGGGCGAGGCGCACGGCCGGGCGTGGTGCGAGGTGCGCGACACCGGACCGGGCATCCCGGCGGAGGACCTGCCGCGCGTGTTCGAGCGTTTCTACCGCGTCGACAAGGCGCGCTCGCGCGAGAAGGGCGGGACCGGCCTCGGCCTCGCGATCGTCAAGCACGCCGTGGCGCTCCACGACGGCGTGGTCGCGGTGGAAAGTCGCGTGGGGGAGGGGACCACGTTCCGCTTCGAGATCCCCGCCACGCCGCCGCGCTGAGCCGCGGCCGACTCACTCGCGGGCAGCGCAGCGCCGGTCCCCCCCGGGGACGGGAGCGAATTATCACGCCGGAAACGCGGCGGACACCTGCCGGCGCGCCCCGCTCCGGCATCCTCCGGAGCGTGAGACGGGGGCGGCCGCGACCTGCAGGCCTTCACCTCAGCTGTCGTGCATCGCACGGGTCGTGGTGGATGTTCGCCTTGCCTGGATCCCCCACCGCCTGTCCGTCCTCACGCTCGACCGGTGCCCGGTCCGCCGGCCTCGCCGCCGGCGGCCGGGCTTCGCCCCGCACTTCGGTCGCCGGTTCTTTCTCACGCGATACGGTCCGGAAACACGCCGGTAACACGCGCGATGGTCTGCTGGCGTTCCCGCGGCCTTCGGTCGCATGTCCTCCACGAGGCCACGTGCATGGAAACCCCGGATCCGATCGGAATGGAACCCACCGTTCGCCGTGCAGGCTCCGCGCGGAAGCGCGGCCGGCCGCTGGAGATGGCGCCGTCCGAAGTGCTGCACCGGATCCGCGAGGAGTACGCGCGGGGGACGCTGTTCCGCATGCATCGCGAACACCCCGGCCTCTATGCCCGCGCCCGCAGGCTGTTCGGGACGTGGGCCGCTGCGGTGGCCGAGGCCGGCGTGGATCACGACCGCGCCGTGGCCGATGCGCGCCGGCGTGCCATCGAGACGCGGCGGCGCGCGCGGCAGAACGCCGCGCGCTGAGCTCGCCGGGCCGTTCCAGCAACTTTGTTACCGGGCCGTAACGCGGGGGATGGGTTGCCGAAACCACGCGGGCATCAGGATGAGGGCTCGCCCACCCCGGCCAAGGCTTCGCCGCGGCCGACCAACCGATGGGACCTGGAGCTCGCCCCCATGAACCCCAGATGCTGGTTCGCAGCTTGGATGCTGATCGCCGCCCTACCCGCAGCCGTTCACGCCCAGAGCACCGTCACTCCCACGCCGCCGGACTTCCCGCGCGGCTCGATCAGCGGCTACATGTTCGGGGATCTGTACTACAACGCCGCCGGCAACCCGAACCACGTGTACGACGCCAATGGCAACGATCTCGGCAATGTGAACATCGGGAACAACAACCCCCCGGCTCCGATCACGCGCGACCTGAACGGCATCCAGCTCCGCCGCGTCTACTTCCAGCTCGACAACGATCTTTCGATCAAGTACTCGTCGCGCTTCCGCCTTGAGGCCGACAGCAAGTCGCTCACGTCCGACGGCAAGGTCGGCGTCGCCGTGAAGGCCGCGTACTTCAAGGTGCGCAATCTGTACCCGCGCGGGGACATGTACTTCGGCATCATCGCCACGCCGACGTTCGAGAACTCCGAGGACTACTGGCAGTACCGCTCGATCGAGAAGACCATCGCGGACTTTCGCGGTCTGGCTCCGTCCGCGGATTTCGGCCTCGAGACGAAGGGCTTCGTGGACGAGCAGCACATGGTCGGCTACTCGGCGATGGTGGGCAACGGCGTCGGCCAGAAGCCCGAGACCAACCGGGACAAGCGCGCCTACTTCGCGCTGCCGCTGCGCTGGAAGGACGTGCACCTCGAGCCGTACGTGGACTACGAGAACATCTTCAACGCCAAGGACAAGGCGACCTACAAGGTGTTCGCCGGGTACGACATCCCGCACGGCGCCCTCGGCTACGAGTACGTGGAGCAGGTCTCCCACAAGCCGGTCGGCGCCTACGGATACGCGGTCGGCCACTCGTTCTTCGCGCGTTACTCGGCGAAGCCGACGCTTGCCGCCTTCGCCCGGCTCGACCTGTGGGCGCCGGACCAGAACACGCCGAACCGCGTGAACCAGCAGCTCTACATCGCGGGCTTCGACTGGTCGCCGTTCAAGGACGTGCACATCGAGCCCAACGTCGAGAGCATGCAGTACGTGGCCAAGGGCACCGGTGTCGTGCCCCCGCATCACGATCTCCAGCTCCGCCTGACCCTGTTCTGGAAGTTCACCAAGCCGACGTCCTGATCCCTCCAACCCAGGAGTTCCAGCCTATGAACGCAAGTATCCTCCGCCGCGCCGCGCTGAGCGCGTTGCTCGGCGTCGTGCTGGCGTCGAGCGCCGGCGCCCAGAACCTCACCGGCGCGGGCGCAACGTTCCCGTACCCCATCTATTCGAAGTGGTTCGACGTCTACAAGCAGAAGACGGGCGTCGAGATCAACTACCAGTCGATCGGCAGCGGCGCGGGCATCCAGCAGGTGAAGGCCGGCACGGTGGACTTCGGCGCCAGCGACGCCGCGCTCTCGGACGCCGCGTTGAAGGACATGCCGCGCAAGGTGCTGCACTTCCCGACCGTGGCCGGCGCGGTGGTGCTCGCCTACAACCTGGCGGATCTCAAGAGCCCGTTGCAGCTCTCGCCGGACGTGATCGTCGGCATCTACCTCGGCCGCATCACGACGTGGAACGACAAGCGCATCGCGGCCGTGAATCCCGGCGTCAAGCTGCCGGCGGCGCCGATCCTCGCCGTCCACCGTTCGGACGGCAGCGGGACCACGAACATCTTCGTGAATTACCTCGCGGCGGTGAGCTCGGAGTGGAAGGAGCTGGTCGGCGTGGGCACCTCGGTGAGCTGGCCGAGCGGTGTCGGCGGCAAGGGCAACGACGGCGTGGCCGGCGTGATCAAGCAGACGCCGGGCGCGATCGGCTACGTGGAGCTGGCGTACGCGAAGCACAACGAACTCCCGATGTCGCTCGTGCGCAACAAGGCCGGCAAGTACATGCAGGCCTCGCTCGCCTCGACGACGGCGGCCGTCGAGGGCGCGTCCGCGCTGCTGGCGAAGGACGTCCGGACGCCGATCGTGAACTCCGCGTCCCCCGACGCCTACCCGATCGCCGGCCTGACGTTCCTGCTCGTCTACCAGGACGGCAAGGACCCCGTGCAGGCCAAGGCACTCGCCGAGTTCATCCACTGGGCGATCCACGACGGGCAGTCGTACGCGGAGGACCTCGACTACGCCAAGCTGCCGGACGCGGTGGTCCAGCTGAACGAGACGACGCTGCGCCAGTTGTCCGCAGGCGGCAAGCGGCTGGTCGCGGAGAAATAGTTGCGCCGCCGCACCCGCAGGATCCCCCGGTGAGCCCACCCGGCCCGCCCGCGCCCGCGGCGTCCACGGCAGCAGCGTGGACGCCGGCGGTCGCGCGCTCGCGGCGGCTGCGGGTCCGCGCCGACGACCTCTATCGCGGGGTGCTCGAGGCGCTGTGCCTGTTCGTCCTGCTGGTGATCGCGCTCATCGTCTGGGAGTGCGCGCACGGCGCACTGCCCTCGATCCGCGCCAGCGGCCTCCACTTCCTGGTCGGCACGGACTGGAATCCCATCACCGACCGCTACGGCGCACTGCCCTACCTGTGCGGCACGCTGATCACGTCCGCGATCGCGATGCTGCTCGCGGTGCCCACCGGGATCGGGGCGGCGGTGTTCCTCGCCGAGATGGCGTCGCCGTGGGTCGGCGAGGCGATCTCGTTCGTGATCGAGCTGCTCGCGTCGATCCCCAGCATCGTCTACGGCATCTGGGGCGTGTTCGTACTCGCCCCGTGGCTGCGTTCGTTCCTCGAGCCCTGGCTGATCGCGCATCTCGGCTTCCTGCCGCTGTTCCAGGGCTTCCCGTTCGGGCTCGGCATCCTGAACGCGGGTATCGTGCTGGCGATCATGGTCGTGCCCACCGTGACCGCGCTCTCGCGCGAGATCCTGCGCTCCATGCCGCGCACGCTCTCCGAGGCGGCGCTCGCGCTCGGCGCCACCCGTGCCGAGGGCCTCGGCGTGACGCTCGATGCCGCGCGGCCCGGCCTGCTCGGGGCGTGCATCCTCGCGCTCGGGCGCGCGCTCGGCGAGACCATGGCGGTCACCATGGTGATCGGGAACAGCAACCGCATCACCGCTTCACTGCTCGCGCCGGGCGCCACGATGGCGAGCGTGATCGCGAACGAGTTCACGGAGGCGACGGGCAAGCTCTACCTTTCGGCGCTCATCGAGGTCGCGCTGGTACTGTTCGCGCTCACGCTGGTCGTGAACGCGATCGCGCGCTTGCTGGTCCACCTCGCCACCGGAGGCCGCCGTGACGTCGCAGGCGCTGCCTGAGCGGCTCGGGGCGCCCCGGCCACGCCGCTCGCTCCGCGTGCGCCGGGCGTGGAACACGTTTGCGCTCGGGACCTGCGTGCTCGCGGCCGTGGTGCTCTGCGTCCCGATCGCGCTCCTCGTCTGGCACCTGTTCGTGAACGGGCTGCCCCAGTTGCGCCCGGGTTTCTTCGTCCACATGCCCCGGCCGGTCGGCGAGCTGGGGGGCGGCATGGCGAACGCGATCGTCGGCACGCTCATCCTGGTCGCGATCGGCACGGCCATCGCGGTGCCGGTCGGCGTCGGCGCCGGCATCTACCTCGCGGAGTACGGGGAGAGCCGCTACGCGGGCGGCTTGCGCTACGCGGTGGACGTGCTGGGCGGCGTGCCGTCCATCGTCGTGGGCGTCGCGGTCTACGGGCTGATCGTGGTCCGGATGGGGCACTTCTCCGCCCTCGCCGGCGGAGCGGCGCTCGGCATTCTCATGCTGCCCACCATCATCCGCTCGACGGAGGAGGTCGTGCGACTGGTGCCGCAGTCCTACCGCCACGCCGCCCTCGCCCTGGGTGCGCCGCGCTGGCGCGTGGTGCAGGAGGTCGTGCTGCCGGCGGCCGGGGCGGGGATCACCACCGCGACCATGCTGTCGCTGGCGCGGGCCGCGGGCGAGACCGCGCCGCTCCTGTTCACGGCGCTCGGCAACCGCTTCTGGTCGGTGAAGCTCGACCGGCCGATCGCATCGCTCCCGGTCATGATCTTCGACTACGCCCGTTCGCCCTACCCCGACTGGATCGCCCAGGCGTGGACCGGCGCACTCGTCCTGTTCCTGCTCATCACGCTGCTTGCGGGTATCATGCGCTGGAGCACGAGGCGCATCCGATGACGCTCGAAGCCCACTCCGCGAAGGGCATCTCCATGTCCGGCCCCGCCGCACCGCTCCTGCCGACGCCCCGCCCGCCCGCCGAATCGCATGCACCCCGGCCGACGGACGCTCCCGCGCGCGTTGCCCTCGCCGCCGTCGGTTTCGAGCTCTGGTACGGCGCGCACCACGCGCTGAAGAACATCTCGTTCGAGGCCCCGGAGCACAGCGTGACCGCGATCATCGGTCCTTCGGGATGCGGCAAGAGCACGCTCATACGCTCGTTCAATCGCATGAACGACCTGATCCCGGGCGTGCGCACCCAGGGCCGGCTCGAGGTCGCTGGCCTGGACGTGTCCGCGCCGGCGGTCGACGTCGTGGACCTCCGCCGCCGCGTCGGCATGGTCTTCCAGCGCCCGAACCCGTTCCCCAAGTCCATCTTCGACAACGTCGCGTTCGGGCTCCGGCTGCTCGGCATCCGCGACAAGGCCGAGCTCCAGGCCCGGATCCAGACCAGCCTGCGCCGCGCCGCGCTCTGGGACGAGGTCAAGGACCGGCTCGACCGCTCGGCGCTCGCGTTGTCCGGCGGCCAGCAGCAGCGCCTGTGCATCGCCCGCTCGCTCGCCGTCGAGCCCGAAGTGCTGCTCATGGACGAACCGGCCTCGGCGCTGGATCCCACGGCCACCGCGCGCATCGAGGAGCTGATCCTGGAGCTCAAGGGTCACTACACGATCGTGGTGGTGACGCATAACATGCAGCAGGCCGCACGCATCTCGGACTTCACCGCGTTCATGCTGCAGGGCGTGCTCGTGGAACACGACGGCACGCGCAAGGTGTTCACCAGTCCGCGCGAGAAGCTGACCGAGGACTACATCACGGGCCGGTTCGGCTGAGCCGACGCCGCACCCACGCCACCTTCCTGCGGCCCGGACGGACCGGCCGCGGTTCGGAGACCGCGTCATGCAGAGACACTTCGATCAGCAGATCGAGGACCTGAAGCAACAGCTTCTGCTCATGAGCGGCCGCGCGGAGAGCATCATCCGCAAGGCGCTCGAGTCTCTCACGCGCCGCGACCCGGTGCTGGCGGAAGAGGTGATCGCCGACGACAAGGCGATCGACCGGATGGAGATCGACATCGAGGAGGCCTGCATCCAGCTGCTCGCCCTGCAGCAGCCGCTGGCGAAGGACCTGCGCCTGATCACCTCCGCGCTCAAGATCTCGAACGACCTGGAGCGGATCGGCGACCACGCCGTGAACATCGCCGGGTGCGCGAAGCAGCTGGTCGGGAAGCCTCCGGTGAAGCCGCTCGCGGACCTGCCGGCGCTCGCCGAGAAGTCGATCGGCATGCTGCGGGACGCGCTCGACGCGTTCGTGCGCTTCGATGCCGACGCGGCGCGGCGGCTGGTGCGGCGCGACGACGAGGTGGACGACCTGAACCGGCAGATGTTCGCGGAGCTGGTGCGCCGCATGATCGCCGACCCGCAGCAGGTCGAGCGCTCGATGACGCTGGTGCTGGTGGGCCGGAATCTCGAGCGGATCGCCGACCTCGCCACGAACGTGGCGGAGGAGGTGGTGTTCATCGCCGAGGCCCGCATCATCAAGCACCACGCGGACGAGGGGCTGGGGGAGCCGGGGCGGGCATGAGGAGCGCCCGCCGCGTGCGGCGGAGGCGCGGCCACGCGGCCGCGAACCACGCGGCGAACGCCAGCGCGCCGAGCGCGGCGGCGACGCCGTTGAGCAGCGTGGCATGGCCCGGGTCGAGCGCCGGGCCCAGCGTGCGGAGGAGCGTGGCGAGCGCGAGGGCTCCGAGCGCGAGGCCGGACAGGACGTGCGACTCCTCCGCCATGGCGTGCCCGCCGTGCGATACCACGACCCGCGTCGCGATGCCGAGCGTGAGGAGCGCGTAGCCGCCCACGAACGCCAGGTGCCAGGCTTCGACGCGCCGGAGCGGCAGCAGCGCCGCCGCGGTGAACCCGAGCGCGACGCACCAGCCGGCGCTCCACAGCGCCCACGACAGCCGGTCGCGCCGGCCGGGGAGGCGCCACAGCTTCCACGCGAGTTGCGTGCTCGCCAGCGCCGCGAGCGCGCGCAGCACACCGGCGGCGCTGGCGAGACCGGCGAACTCGAGGTTGACCGCGAGCACGAGCAGCGCCGCAATGCCGAGCGTGAACGCGCGCCGGCGCGGCCGCTCGCCCGCGCGCGCGACGCCGGCGATGGCGAGCGGGTCGCGCATCATCGAGAACGTGGGCACGAGGAGCCCGCCGAGCCCGAGCACGAGCGCGGGCATCATGCCGAGCGAGAGGCAGCGCACGCCGGCGCGCTCGGCCGCGGGGCCGAGCACGCCGAGCGTTGCGAGCGCCTGCACGACGGCGCCCGCGAGCCCGAGCGCCAGCCCGGTCGCGACGAGCAGGAACTCCTCCGGAGGGGCGGCGGCACCCGGCCGAACCCGGCGCGCGAGCGTGAACGCCAGCGCGGTGAGCGCGGCGAGCGTCGCCCATGCGGCGCCCGGGACGTCCAGCGCGCGCAGCACCACGAACGCCGCCACCGCCGCGGTGACGCACGTGAGCTCGAGGCGCGTGCAGCGCGGCCCGTGCGTGAACGCCGGCATCGCGGTGAGCAGGAAGCCGCACACGAACGCGAGTTCGAATCCCTGCATCATGAGCGCGGCGTGCAGCGCACCCGGCCAGGCGAGCGGCCACGCGGCCGGCCACCACGGCGCGAGGCTGGCCGCGAACGCGAGCCACGGCAGCAGCCCGGCCAGCGCCGCCGCGACGCCGATCGGGAACAGCACGCGGTAGGGCTCGAGCGAGCGCTCCGGATCGGCGGGCGGTGCGGGCTTCACCTCGTTCCTTCGCGCGAGCTCCATCAGCCGCCCCGGGGGCGCGTGCGCGAGGTCATTCCAGCGTCTTCGAGAAACGCCGGGTGGCGAACGTGAAGAACGCCACCGCGAAACCCGCGAGTGCGAGCGCCTGCGGCCACACCTGCGTCAGGCCGTTGCCCTTGAGGATGATGCCGCGGACGAGCTGGAGGTAGAACGTCAGCGGCAGCAGCCACCCGAACACGCGCGCCGCGAACGGCATGGCCTCGCGCGGGAACATGAATCCGGCCAGCAGCACGTTCGGGAGCAGGAACAGGAACGCCGTCTGCGTCACCTGTGTCTGGGTGCGGCCGAGCGTCGAGATGAACAGCCCCAGCCCGAGGTTCGCGACGATGAACAGGAACGTCGTGGCGTAGAGCGCGAGCAGGGGGCCGCGCACCGGGACGTGGAACAGGAAGTGTCCCACGAGGAGCACGGTGGTCATCTGCACGTAGCCCACGAGCACGTACGGCACGATCTTCCCGAGCATGATCTCCCAGCGCGCGAGCGGCGTGACGATGAGCTGCTCGAGCGTGCCGGTCTCGCGCTCGCGCACGATGGCCAGCGCGGTGATGATGATGAGGATGTTGGAGAGGATGATGCCGACGAGTCCCGGCACCACGAACATCACGTTCGCGAGCGCGGGGTTGTAGAGCGGACGCACGCGGACGTCCACGGGCAGGCGGGTGGCGAGGTTGACTCCGGTGCGGGCCGCGACCAGCGCGATGTTCATGCGCTGGCCCACCATCTGAGCCGCGGCGATGGCGCTCTGGGACGCGGTCGGGTCGCTGGCGTCCACCAGCACCTGCACCGGCGAGGTGCTGCCGCGCTTCAGCCGCCGCGCGAAGTCCGGCGGCAGGATCACCGCCGAGCGCGCCAGGCCGGCGTCCACAGCCTCGATCGCCTCGGCGTAGGAGTGCACCTCCCGCCGGACGACGAAGTTGTCGGTGGCGACGAGCGATTGCACGAATTCGCGGCTCTGCTGCGTGTGGCTCTGGTCGAACACCACCATGGGCAGGTGGCGGACGTCGGTGCGGATGGCGTAGCCGAAGATGAGGAGCTGCATGACCGGCACCACCAGCATCAGCCGCAGCGTCGCCGGATCGCGCCGCATCTGCACGAACTCCTTCGTCACCATGGCCCGCAGGCGTTCGGCGTTCATGAGTCCTTGTCCTGGAGCGCGACGAAGATGTCCTCGAGCGAGCCGCCGTGGCCGAACTGCCGCTTGACCTCGTCCGGCGAGCCGAGCGCGACGAGGTGGCCGCGGGACAGGAACGCCAGCCGGTCGAAGCGTTCCGCCTCGTCCATGTAGTGCGTGGTGACGATCATGGTGACGCCCTCCGCGGCGCGTTCGCGGATGATGGTCCAGAACAGTCGCCGCGCCGCCGGGTCCACGCCGGCGGTCGGCTCGTCCAGGAACACCACCTCGGGGCCGTGCATCATGGCGCACGCGAGCCCGAGCCGCTGCTTCTGGCCGCCGGAGAGCACGCCGGACAGCCGCCCGCCCAGCTCGGCGAGCCGCATGTGCTGCTTGGCCCACGCCATCCGCTCGGGCAGCGCCCGGCCCAGGCTGTACACACCGCCGTAGAACGCGAGGTTCTCGTCCACGGTCAGGTCGCGGTAGAGGCCGAACGCCTGCGACATGTAGCCGATGCGTGATTTCACGCGATCGGGTTCGCGGCCGACGTCCGCACCCGCCACCCAGGCGCTCCCCTCGGTCGGGCGCATGAGCCCGCACAGCATGCGGATGGTCGTCGTCTTCCCCGAGCCGTTGGGTCCGAGGATGCCGAAGATCTCGCCGGCGTGGATGTCGAACGTGACGTGGTCCACCGCGACGAGCGTGCCGAAGCGCTTGCCCAGCCCGCGCACCTCGACGACGCCGCGCTCGTCCGCGTCGCTCGCGCGCGGGGCGTCCGGGGGCCCGACGGTCATTTCGCCGGCTGGATGCGCGCGTCCGCCGGCAGGCCGGCCTTCAACGCGCCGCCCGTCCTGGCGAGCGACAGTTTCACCGCGAATACGAGATTCGCCTGCTCCTCCTCGGTGAGCGCGGCACGCGGCGTGAACTCGGCGTTGCTGGCGATGCTCACCACCCGTCCGGCGAACGGCTGCCGGACGCCGATGGGCCGCACCTCGGCGGGCGCGCCGAGCCGGAGCTTCGTGAGGAGCGGCGCGGCCACGTACACGCGCATCCACAGCGAGTCGGGATCGCCGAGCGTGAGCACGGGCGCCGACGGCGGCACCAGCTCCCCGGCGTCGTAGTTGACGAGCAGCACCACCGCCGAGCGCGGCGCGGTGAGCACCAGCTCGTCGGCGCGGCTGCGCGCGCCCGCGAGCTGCGCCAGCGCGGCATCGGCGCCCTGCTTCGCGGCGGAGACCTGCTGCCGGCGGAAGCCCTCTTCCTGCAACCGCACCTGTTCCTTTGCGCTGGTGGTGCGCGCGCGCGCGGCCTCCAGCGTCGCGCGGGCGCGGTCGAGGTCCGAGGGGGCCGTGACCCCCGACTTCGCCAGCTTCTCGGTGCGGTCGTACGAGAGCTGCGCCAGGTCGAGATCGGCCTGCGCGGCGCGCAGCGACTCGCGCGCGATGATGAGCTCCGAGGGCCGGGCGCCCTGCTGGAGATCCTTCGCCTCCGACTGCGCCCGCTCGGCCTGCGCCGCCTGCGCGGCGAGATCGGCGGAGACCTCGCCGCGGTCGAGCACCGCGAGCGTGTCGCCGGCGCGCACCGTGTCGCCTTCCATCACGGTCAGCCGCACCAGACGCCCTCCGACGAGCGAGCCGATGTCGATCTCGTCCATCTCGATCGTGCCCGAGCCGCGGATCATGCCGCCGTCGCGCGCGCACGCCGCGAGCGCCAGCGCCAGCAGCCACGGGGCGCCGCGAACGACGCGCCACGCCGTCGCGGGCGCCGCGCGCATGGCTATCGGCGCACGTCCGGGAGCAGCAGGTCGATGCGCCCGACCAGCGCCGCGCGCAGCGCGTGCGGATCGGAGAGCCCGGTCTCGCGGAGCGATTCGGGCGGGGCACCCCCGCGGAACGCGCTGCCGGGCACCACCTCGAGCCGGCCGTTCGCGCGCACCACCCACGCGGCGTCGCTCGCCGCGTCCTCGAACGGCTCGCGCGTCACCACCGCGAGGTAGCCCGCCGGCAGGCCCGGCACGCGCGCCGCCTGCGTCGCGTCGAGCGCGAACGCGAACGGACGCCGCAGCCGCGAGAAGCGCTCGCGCGCCTGCGCCGCGTCGTGCCCGTAGAGCGACGGATCGAGGCTCAGCGTGTTGACGACCGACTCGGTGCCGGGGCGCACGCCGTCGCCGGGATCCGTGGCGGCGGCGAGGACCGGGACCCGCAGCCGTCCGGCATCGCGTCCCGCCTCCGGCTCGCCGGTGGCTGGGAGCGGGTGGACCGCGGCGGCCGTCGCGCCGGCGTCCGACACCGCGAAACCCGCACGCAGCCGCTCCCACGCGCTCAACATGGCTTCGTGATCGGCCCGGCCGTTGCGCCCGCGGCTCTTCACGCGGGCCCAGGCGCGGTAGAGCTGTTCGTAGGCGCCGTCCCCGAGCGCCCGCGCGATCCGCGCGGCGACGTCCTCGCCGGGGACCTTCCGGCCGTGCTCGATGTTGAAGAGGAACGACGTCGCGAGACCGCCCGCCGCCTCCGACAACCGCTTGTACGAGAGCCCCTGCGACATGCGCAGGGTCCGGATGCGCAGCGCGACCGGGTCGTCCGCGCCGGGTGATGCGCTGTTGGATCGGGACAGCGTCGGAGTCATGCGGGCAAGCTAACCCGTTCTCCCAAGGGATGCCAATTGTGCCGGGGCGTGGCGGGCCGTGCAGGCGCCCGCGCGCCGGTCCGCATGCCGGTGGCGTCCGGCGCGCCCCGCTTGTCGCGCGTTCCGGCGCCCCCTAGCCTCCACCGGATTCCTTTCCGCCCGCTCCCTTCGAGGAGGCCGTCATGCCGCGACGCCGCGACTCGCACGCGCTCGCCCAGCTCGCACCACTCGCGCTCGCCACGTTGCTCGCGGCATGCACGGAAAGCGCGACGGCCAGGCCGGCGCCCACCCCGCACGCGCCCGCGAGCGCGCCCGCGCTGTCGCCCGCCCGCTACCCGGTGGAGCGCGACACGCTCGCGAACGGGCTCGTCGTCCTCCTCCACGAGGACCACACCGTGCCCGCCGTGTGCTTCTGGCAGTGGTACAAGGTGGGATCGCGCAACGAACGCCAGGGCATCACCGGGCTCTCGCATTTCTTCGAGCACATGATGTTCAACGGTTCGAAGAACGTTCCGCCCAAGGAATACGACCGCCAGCTCGAGTCCCGCGGGGCCTACTCGAACGCGTTCACCAGCCGCGACATGACCGGCTACTACGAGGAGGGCGGCAAGGAGTCGCTGGAGACGATGCTGCGACTGGATTCCGACCGCATGCGCGAACTCTCGCTCCTGCCCGACCTGCTGAAGAGCGAAGTCGAGGTCGTGAGAGAGGAGCGCCGCTACCGCGTCGACAACTCGGTGCCCGGGCTCCTCGACGAGGCGCTGTACGCGACCGCGTTCGAGGCCTCGCCGTACCACTGGCCGGTGGTGGGCTGGATGAAGGACCTCGAACGCATCACGCGCGACGAGATGGTGGCCTACTTCCGGACCTACTACGCGCCCAACAACTGCATCCTGCTCCTGATCGGCGATTTCTCCCCGGCCGACGCGAAGGCGAAGATCCACCGGTACTTCGACTCGATCCCGCGCCAGGCCCCGCCGGCGCCGCCCGTCAACGCGGAACCGGAGCAGAACGGCGAGCGCCGCGTCGAGGTGCGCTACCCCTCCGAGACGGTGTCGTTCGACATCGGGTACAAGGCCCCGAGCGTGGCGAGCGACGACATCTGGGTGCTCGACGTGCTCGCGAACGTGCTCGCCGACGGCGAGTCGTCCCGGCTGCACCAGGCGCTCGTCTACGACCAGCAGATCGCGCTGTCCGCCAGCGCGTCGTTCCGCGCCGGACTCGAGCCGGGGCTGTTCGAGTTCTACGTCGAGATGAAGCCCGGGAAGACCGCGGACGACGGCCAGAAGGCGCTGGATGCGGAGATCGATCGCCTGGTCCGCGACGGCCCGAGCGAGCGCGAGCTGCAGAAGGCGCGGAACCAGGCGGAGTCGGAGTTCATCTCCGCCCTGAAGACCAACAACGGCGCCGGCCAGACGCTCGGCTTCTACGAACACGTGCACGGCGACTACCGGAAGATGTTCTCGGCCATCGAGCGCTACCGTGGGGTGACGGCGGCGGACTGCCGTCGCGTCGCGAAGCAGGTGTTCGACCCCACCCGCCGGACGATCGCCGTGCTCGTGCCGCTCGAGGTCGGGAAGGAAACGCAGCCATGAACCGCCGGCTCGCTGTCCCCGCGGCGTCCCTCGCGCTCGCGCTCGCGTTCGCCACGCCACCCGGGGCGCGCGCCGCGGGCCCGGGCACCGCGGGCGCCGCCGCCTCCGGCGCCACGGTGCGCGCCCGGCTTCCGAACGGGCTCGGCGTCATCGTCGTGCCGACGTCGCGCCTGCCGCTGGTGGACTTCCGGCTCGTCGCGAGCGCCGGCGCGGTGCACGATCCCGCGGGGCGCGAGGGCGTCGCCGAGCTCACCGCCGAGCTGCTCACGCAGGGTGCCGGCAAACGCACCGCGAAGCAGCTCGCGGACTACCTCGAGTTCGTGGGGGGCTCGCTCGGGGCGAGCGCGGGCGCCGAGCAGATGGTCGTGACCTGCGAGGTGCTCCAGAAGGACCTGCCGCTCGGGATCGAGCTCTTCCGTGACGTCATCGTGTCGCCGACGTTCAGCGCCGGGGACTTCGCGCGGAAGAAGGAGGAGGCGCTCGGGCAGATCGCGTCGGACAAGAGCGAGCCGTCCGTGATCGCCGACAACGCGATGACCCGCTGGTTCTGGGGCGAGAGCCCGCTCGGGCATCCGTCCATCGGCTGGGAGCCGAGCCTGAAGACCGTGACGCGCGACGACGTGGTGAGCTTCCACCACCGGTTCCTCACGCCGGAGCGCTCGGTGCTCGTCGTGGTCGGAGACGTGGACCCGACCTCGTTCCTGGCGTCGCTCCGGACGGCGTTCGCCGGCTGGAAGCCGTCGTCCGCAGCGCCGGCAGCCGAGCCCTACGGCCCCGCCGCCGCGATCCACGGGCTCTCCGTGCGCATCGTCAACAAGCCGGAGGCCACGCAGGCGCAGATCCGCATGATGTGTCCCTCGATCCCACGCAACCACCCGGACTGGTATGCGCTCCAGGTCGCGAACACCATCTGCGGGGGCGGATTCACGTCGCGCCTCGTCAACTCCATCCGCGTGGAGCAGGGGCTCACCTACAGCATCAGCAGCGGTTTCTCCACGCTGCGCGCGGCGGGGACGTTCTCGATCAGCACGTTCACCCGGAACGACCAACTGCGAAAGTGCGTGGACGCCACGCTCTCCGAGGTGAAGAAACTCGTGGCCGAGGGCCCGACCGAGGCGGAACTGGAGAAGGCGCACCACTACCTCACGGGCCAGTTCCCGCTCGGTCTCCAGTCGCCGGACGACCTCGCGGCGGAACTCGCGAACGGCGAATTCTTCGGGCTGCCGCAGGATTACATCGCCCGCTACCCGGACCGGATCGATTCCGTGACCATGGCCGACGTGAAGCGCGTGCTCAAGACCCACTTCTGCACCGACGATCTCAAGATCCTCGTGGTCACGAACGGCGAGCTGGCCCGGAAGGCGCTCGACGGCGTGGGGACGCTGGAGATGAAAGAGATCGAGTAGCGCCGATGAGCGAGCGGAGCGCAGCGCCCGCACCGGAGGGTCCGCCCGGTCGCCCCCTGTTCGGGTTCCACCCCAACATCCTCGCGCTCGGGCTCACCTCGTTCTTCACCGACGTCTCGAGCGAGATGCTGGTGCCGGTGCTGCCGCTCTTCATCACCGCAACGCTCGGCGCCTCGGTGGCGAGCCTGGGGCTCATCGAGGGTGTCGCCGAGTGCACCGCGTCGCTGCTGCGCCTCGTGTCCGGCCGCGTCTCGGACGCGCTCGGCCGGAGGAAACCGCTCGTCGTGGCGGGATACGGGCTCTCCGGCGTGTGCAAGACCTGCATGGCGCTGGCCCGGAGCTGGCCGGCCATGCTCGGGATGCGCTTCGGCGACCGGCTCGGGAAGGCGATCCGCACCCCGCCGCGCGACGCGCTGCTCGCGGACTCCTCCTCCGACGCGGACCTCGGCCGTGCGTTCGGTGTTCACCGTGCCATGGACACGTTCGGGGCCGCGCTCGGGCCGCTGGTGAGCTGGTGGCTGCTCGCGCGCTGGTCGGCGCTCGGCGCCGACGGGTACCGGCGCGTGTTCCTCGTCTCGGGCGTGCCCTCGGTACTGTCGCTGCTCGTGCTGGTCTTTCTCGTCCGCGCGCCGCGCCCCCACCCGCGCCCCGCGCGGGCACCCGGGCGTGTCGTGAGCGCCGCCGCGACGCCGCTCGGCCGGCACTTCGCGCGGTTCGTCGCGGCCGACACGCTGTTCCAGCTCGGGAACTCGAGCACCGCATTCCTGCTCCTGCGGGCACAACAGGTGGGCTGGAGCGCCCGCGGCGTGGCGCTCGTCTACCTCGCCTACAACCTGGTCGCCGCCTCGCTGTCGCTCCCGTTCGGACGGCTCTCCGACCGCGCCGGCCGCCGGCCGCTCCTCCTCACGGGCTACCTCCTCTATGTGCTCGCCTACGGCGCGGCGGCGTTCGCGCCGACTCGTCTCGGCGTGGTCATCGCGTTCGTGCTGCTGGCCACGCACGTCGCGTTGATGGACGGCCAGGCGAAGAGCCTGATCACCGACCTCGTGCCGCGCGAGCGGCGGGCCACCGCCTTCGGCACTTACAGCGCCGCGGTCGGGATCGCGCTCCTGCCCGCGAGCCTGGCAGCCGGGCTCCTGTGGGAGCGGGTCGGGCCGCAGGCGCCGTTCGCGCTCGGCGCCACGCTGGCGCTCGCCGCGGCGCTGGCATTCGCGCTGCTGCTGCCGGTCTCCCGGGAGCGGGAGGCACGGCATGCCTGAGCCGCGCGGCGAGTTCGCGCGCATCGCCGCCCTGGTCGCGGGCCTGCCTCCCGGCGAGCGCGTGATCGTGGGCCCCGGCGACGACGCCGCGGTGCTCCGGCCGCGCGACGCGTTCGACCTGGCCGCCACCACCGACACGTTCGTCGAGGGCCGGCACTTTCTTCGCGAGCTGCTGACGCCGTCCGAGGCGGGAACGCGGCTCGCCGCCGCGAATCTCTCCGACCTCGCGGCCATGGCGGCCGTCCCGCGCTGGGCGCTCGTGTCGCTGGTGGTGCCGGCCACCTGGAGCGCGGCCGAATGCCAGGCGCTCGAGCACGCGTGCGCACGCGCGCTCGATGCCGAGGGGGCGGCGGTCGTGGGCGGCAACCTGGCGTCCGCGCCGCGGGACGTTGCGCGGCTGGTGGCGACGGTCACGCTTCTCGGCGAGGTCGAGCGCGATCGCGCGTGGACTCGAGCCGGCGCGCGCGCGGGCGACGTGCTGGCGGTTTCCGGCGTGCCGGGCACCGCCGCCGCGGCGCTCGCGCTCGCGATGTGGGGGAATCCGCCGTCGTGGTCGCGCGTGCCGGAGGAGTTGCGGCGCACGTTCGTCGCGCCCGGCTGCCGCGTCCGTCTCGCGCGCGCGTTGGCGCACGCGGGCGCCGTGCGCGCGGCCATCGACCTCTCGGACGGATTGACGGGCGACCTCGCGCACCTCTGCGAGGCGAGCGGGGTGGGCGCGCGGCTCGAGGCGTCGCGACTTCCGGTGAGCGGGCCGCTGCGCGCGGCGGCTCGCGCCCTGTCGGCGCTCGCGGGCCAGGAACGTGGTCCGCTCCCGGCGGGGGAGGGGGCGCTGCTCACGCATCTGCAGCTCGCGCCGGGCGACGATTACGAGCTGCTGCTGGCGGTGGACCCCGCGGGGTGGCCGCGCGCTGCCGCCGAGGCTGAGCGCGCCGGAGCGCCGCTCACCGCGATCGGCGAGCTGACTGCCGCGCCGGGGCTGATCCTCCGGGAAAGTGGACGCGGCGAGCGACCGATTTCGCCCGCTGGTTGGGATCACTTCCCGGCCGCGGAGTGAGCGACGAGGGGGACGCAACCCGTTGCGGGGCTGCCGCATCAAACGCAGCCAACCGTAATGTGCAGTCGGGTAAGTAATCCTTTGCCCGGCGCTCGAACGTTCCTCTAGCCTCGATAGTCCCATGAATGTGCGTGCGAACAAAGGGTTCTGGGTGGCCATTGGCGGGCTCATCCTGGCCCTGGCCGGCTGCTCCGACCTGGGGGCGCCGCTCCAGCTGGCACCGCGGATCGAGTTGTCCGCCACATCGCTCGATTTCGGGACCGTCGCGGTGAGCGCCTCGGCCACGCGGAGCGTGGTGGTGGGGAACTCGGGCAACGCCCCTTTGAATGGAAATGCCGAGGTGGCCTGCGCCGGCTACTCGATCGACTCGGGCGGCGGGGCGTTCACGGTGCCGCCCGCGGGGCAGCACACGGTGGTGGTCCGCTATCAGCCGGGCGTCGTCGGCAGCTCGCCGTGCGAGCTGACGCTCGGAAACGGTCTCCCTTCCGTGGCGCTGTCGGGAAGCGGCGCACTGCAGGCGCCGGGGGCGGTCTGCTCCGTGTCGGTGACGTCGATCGATTTCGGCACGCTCGCGGTCGGCAGCAGCAAGCCCGGCTCGTTCAGGGCGTACAGCACCGGCACGCTGCCGGTGAGTCTCGACGTGGTCTCCGGCTGCGGCGAGTTCTCCATCGTGGCCGGCGGCGGCCCGCACACGCTCGCCCCCGGCGATTCGCTCGTCGTCACGGTCGGGTTCGCGCCGAGCGTGGGCGGACACTTCGCGTGCACGATCGCCACCGGTCCGGGTTGCCCGGACGTGTCCGTGACCGGCGACGCGACCAGCGTGTCGTTCGCGACCCAGATCCTGCCCATTTTCAATTCGACGGGTTGCAACAGTTGCCACGTGTTTCGGCGCACGACCGACATCGTGAACGTGACGAGCCAGCTGGGCTACGCTCCCGCGCTCCTGGTGAAACCATTCGACCCGACGAACTCGGTGCTCTGGAACAAGGTCGCGAATACAGGGGTGTACGGCCAGCCGATGCCGTTCGGCAGCCAAAACGGCCTGCCGATTTCCCAGCGGAACCTGATCAAGACATGGATCATCGAAGGCGCACACAACAACTAGCCGGGGGCGGGACATGGCCGACGACGGAAGTTGGGAGCAGGGGAGACGCAGCCCGCGCACCACGCGCGTCGGGGCGGCGCTCGTGCTCGTGAGCGCGGCGCTGTCGCTGTGGCCCGCGCTCGAGGCCCGCGCGCTCCCCCGCTACTCCGCGCGCTACGAGCAGAACTGCATGCTCTGCCATGTCAATCCCACCGGGGGTGGCATGCGTTCGGCGTACGCGACGCAGTCGCTCATCCCGAAGGAGATCGCCATGTCGCCGGCCACGCCCGGGGCCCTGGCGCAGCTCGACACGCACCTCAACAAGAACATCACCATCGGCGCCGACTTCCGCGAGCTGTTCATCGCCTCCACCGCGAACGCGGAGCTGGCGCCGCCGCAGGGTTTCTTCCCCATGCAGGGCGATATCTACCTCGCGTTCCAGCTCGATCCCCGCTACCTCCTCTACGTGGACCGCAGCCTGTCGAGCACGTACGAGGTGTTCGGCCTCGCGAACGTGCTGCCGTGGGACGGCTACGTGAAAGCGGGCAAGTTCGTGCCGGCGTACGGCTGGAAGTTCGACGATCACACCATGTACGTGCGGAGCGAAGAGGGCTTCATGCCGCCCGGCAACGCCGACGGCGGCGTCGAGGTGGGCCTCTCGCCGAAGTTCGGCGACCTCCAGGTCGCGCTCGTGAACGGGAACCGCGGCAGCGAACTCGACTCCGACCGGCGGCTCGCCACCGCGCTCAACATGAGCACCCGGTTCCGCGCCGGGCCGCTCGCGGCCACGGCCGGCTTCTGCGGCTATTCGCAGCCGGGCATCAACGAGGACCTGAACAGCGGGGGCCTGTTCGGCTACTTGAACGGCTGGAACGTCACCTGGCTCGGGCAGGGCGACCTCGTGAAGCGCGACCCGCACGTGACCACGGCGACGGTGGCGGTGGTCACGTCGCACGAGCTGAGCGTGCTGGTGCATCGGGGCGTCGAGCTCAAGTCCACGTACGATTTCTTCGATCCCGACCGGTCGCTCAAGACCGGATCCAAGTCTCGCTGGGGCGTCGGGTTCATGGTGATGCCGCGCCCGTTCCTCGCGGCCGAGGCGAGTTTCCGCAGTACCCATGTCCAGAACGGCCCGGCGCTGTCGGCACGCGACTTCGACGAAGGCCTGTTCCAAGTGCACCTGTTGTATTGATCCGACGGCCGCCGGAGCGAGGGGACACCATGAAGCGTCACGAAAGGACTCGCGGGGTCGTTGGGGTCGCGGCACTCCTGGCCGGGCTGCTGGTCGCATCGGCGGGCGTTGCCCGTGCGACGGAGTTCATGGTCCGGCCGGGGAAGGACACGAACGTCGTGTTCACCTCGAACGCGACGGTGGAGACGTTCGACGGCAAGACGCACACGATGACGGGAACGCTCACGCTCGAACCGGGCGCGGTGGGCGACAGCGTCACGGTGCACCTCGAAGTGGACCTCGCCAGCCTCGACACCGGAAAGTCGCTCCGGAACAAGCACATGCGCGAGGACCATCTCGAGACCGCGAAGTACCCGAAGGCGGTGTTCGACGGCGCCACCGTGCTGTCCCCCGCCGGGGCGAAGCTCGAAGCGGGCAAGGCCATCGCGTTCCAGCTCGAGGGCACGTTCGCGTTGCACGGCGTGACCCGGCGGCTGCGCTGCGACGCCACGGCCACGTACACGCCGCAGGGGAAGGGCGGGGCGATCGCGTTCAACGCCTCGTTCCCGGTGACGCTCGCGGACTACGCGATCAAGCGGCCGGAGTTCCTGTTCCTCAAGCTCGCCGAGACCCAGCAGGTGCGCGTCAGCGCGATCGCTTCTTCGGCGCCCTGAGCGCGGTCTCGGTCCGGACCGCGGCCGGGGCGACGGCGACGCGCTTCTTCGCGGCCGCGGACTTTGCCGCGACGCGCGCCGGCGTCACGCGGACGGTGGTCACGCGCGCGGCCGGGCGCGGCACGCGCCGCACGAGATCACCGATGACGCGGTTGTCGTCGAGCCCACCCATGCGGTTGAAGCGCTGCTCGATCGAGAGCAGGAACTTCTTCCGCGGCAGCCCGCCGACGTAGTTGGACGGCTTGCCGTCCGCGCCGAGCACGCGATGGCACGGCACGACGATCGCGAGCGGATTGGTGAGCACCGCCTGCGCCACCGCGCGCAGGTTCCGCGGCTGGCCCACCTCGCGCGCGAGGCCGGCGACGGTGCACGAGCCGCCGTACGGCACTCTCCGGAGCGCCCGCCACACCGCGACCGACAGCTCGTCGCCCTGCGGGTCCAGCGCCCAGTCGAGCTCGCGACGCGCGCCGGAGAGGTAGTCGTCGAGCTGGTCCGCGAGCGGGCGCAGGTCGCGCAGCGACGGCTCCCAGGTGTTCCCGGGCTCGCCGTTCTCGTGCGAGGCGATTGTCCGCTTGAGGCTCCGGCGATCCATGAACTCGAGGTGGCGGAGCCCGTTCGGGCCGGCGGCGAGGAACAGCAATCCGAGCGGCGCGGGTGCGGACATGACGTGGTAGACGATGCGCATGGGGCGGAGTCTCGGGGAATGGTCGGGGTGGGTCAAGGCCGCTGAGTGCGGGGCGGCGGTTTTTCGCGCGCCCCGCTCCCGGCGGGGCGGCGCACGAGTCGCGGAAGCAACGCACCGGTCCCGCGCGCGTAGTCGCTCCACGCATCGCCGAAGTGGCCCGCGAGGAGCCGCTCCTCGCGCCGCACGCGCTCGAGCTGGACGAGCGTGAGCGCTCCCGCGAGCGGCAGCGCGAGCGCACTGCCGAACGTGATCGCCGCGCCCCAGCTGGCGAGCAGCGTCCCCAGGTAGCCGGGATGGCGGACGACCGCGTACCAGCCGGTGCGCTCGAGCACGTGTTCGCGCTGGAGCGCGAGGAGCGGCGAAAAGCGCGCCCCGAGCTGGCGCATGGCCGAGATGCGGATCCACAGTCCGAGCGCCGAGAGCGCCACGCCGAGCCAGCCCGTGAGTTCCGGCGCGGGAAGCCGCCAGCGGCCGATGCGCCCGCCCCACGCCGCAACGCCCGGGATGGCGAGCGGCAGGAGGAGGAGCGCGACCATCGCGAACGGGTCGGGTTCCGAGCGCGCCACCTCCTGCCCGCGCGCCGGGCGGGTCATGCCGAGGACGATGCCACCGGCGCCCCAGATCGCGAGCAGCGCCAGCGCCCGCGGCGACACGGCGAGCGAACGCACACCTCCGAGCCCCCATGCCAGCAATCCGGCTTCGGCCGCGAGCACGACGAGCACGCGGAAGAGCACGATCGGCAGCGGGGGGCGGTCGGCCATGCGCGGCAGGATAGCATCGGCCGCCGGCTGACGGCCCGGCAACCATGACCTATGCTGGCCCGGCCACATGCGCGAACCGTGCGTGGATGTCGCCCGAGCGCATCACAGGAGGCCGTCATGCCGTTCTCGTTCCTCGGTCCGTTCCATCCGCAGATCGTGCACACGCCGATCGTGATGCTTGTCTTCAGCGCCTTCCTCGCAATCGTCGGCCGGCTGTTCGACCGGGAGTGGCTCCGGAAGACGTCCGTCTTCATGCTGGTGATCGGTTTCCTCGGCGCGTTCCTCGCGGTGCAATCCGGCAAGCCGGCGCACCGCGTACCGGAGCACCAGCAGGGGGTGCCCGAGCACGACATCGACGAGCACGCCGAGGGCGGCGAATGGGTCATGTACCTCTCGGGCGGCGCGCTGGTGGTGATGGCGATCGCCTCGAGATTGCAGGGCGGCGCCGCCAACGCGCTCGGCCTGCTGGCGCTCCTGATCCAGATCTGCGCCGCGGTGGCCGTGGGCGTGACGGCCCACCGTGGCGGGAGGCTCGTCTACGACCACGGGGCCAACGTCCGGGTGGACGGCCAGCTGGTGAAGAGCGCGCACGCCGCGACACAGAAGGCCGAGCCCGGTGAGGCCGGCGGACCGGGCGGGAAGGAGCGCGACGAGCACTGAGGTACCGGCGCGGCTTCTCTCTCAGTCCTCGAACACCAGCTCCCGTCTGGCCCAGTCGATCGTGGTCCTCCGCCCGCGCAGGATGCCCGGGCCGAGCAGCGCGTCGCGGCGCACGCCGTGCCGCCACATCTCGACCGGCTCCATCGCACCCGACCAGCCCGGCAGCCGGTCGAACGCCGCGCGACCCAGCGTGAGCGAGCCGACGTTGACCTGCGACCACGGCCGGCCCTGGAGCCAGCTGCCCGCCCCCGACACCAGCTTGGAGATGCCGCCCGACTTGATGCCCAGCTCCTCGAACACGGGATCCGGAGCGCCCACCCCACCTTCGGGCAATCCCGTGGCCAGCGTCATCGCCATGCGGCGGCCGCCGTTGATCGAGCCCCAGGTGGTGAGCTCGTTCTCGCCCCAGAGTTCGAACGGGACGCGGATGCCGGCCGCGTTCGCGGCGCTCGCGAGCGGCGCGAGCTCGAACCGGCGGCGCGGGTAGTCGAACGTCACCGCGAACCGGCGCAGCACGTCCATGCCGATGACGCCCATGACCGGCTGGGCCTCGGGATTCACGCCCAGGGAGAGCTTCCGCAGCGAGAGCACGCCGGCGGGCACGTTCGTGAACCGGATGCCGCCGATCTCGAGCTTCTGCACCATGGCGTTCTTGACCGCGACGTGCGTCCCGGTCCACGACGCGAGCCGCTGGCCGCCGAGCATCGAGACCTTGTCCTGGCTCACGGCCAGCGGGTCCACGAGCAGGCCGGGCGTGCCCGTGTCCACCATCATCACCACCATCGTGCCGTTGAGCTTCACCTTGAGGAGCGGCGCGGGCCAGATGCGCTCGAACAGGAGCTGGGCGTGCTCGCCCTGGACCTCCATCGCGGGTCCTTCGGCGAGGTGCTCGAGCAGGGGCTTGCGGCCATCGTCCCCGACTTCCTCGCACATCTGCGCCGCCTCGCTCCACTCCGCGCGCCGCAGGCGCGTGGCGTAAAGATCGGCGCGCGACTGCTCGACGTCGCCCGCGAGCACGAGCAGGCTCTCGGCCTCGGCCAGGTGATCCGCCCACAGCGCCAGCTTGCCGAGCCCGGCGCACGCCGTCGGATCGCCGGGCTTCACCGCGAGCGTGCGCTGGAACAGCGTGCGCGCCTCGGGGATGCGCCCGAGGCGCAGGAGCGCCACCGCGAGCGTGTCGATCCGCGCCACGTCGTCGGAGTGTCCGACCGTGTCGCGCGTGGCGTAGCGGAGCTGCATCTGCGCGTCGCGGTAGCTCGCGTCGGGGGACAGCCAGTCGGCGCGGGCGGCCAGCGCCCCGCACAGCACGCCCGCGACCGCCAGCGCCGCGCGGCGAACCCCGGATGCGGCGCGCGTTCCCTCGCGCGGGACGTTCACGAGGCGAGGTAGCGGCGCGCGGTTTCGAGCAGGATTTCCGCGCCCAGCGCCAGGCTCTGTTCGTCGACGTCGAAGCGCGGGTGGTGGTGGTCGAACGTGAGCCCGCGGGACTCGTTCCGCGAGCCGACGGCGATGAACACGCCAGGGATGCGCTCCAGGAACGCGGAGAAGTCCTCGCCGCCCATGGTGCGCACGTCGTGCCGGACGTTCCCCTCGCCCACGACGCTCGCGGCCGCGGCGCGCGCGAACGCGCACAGCGCCGGGTCGTTGAACGTCGGCTTGTTGCCGCGTTCATAGAGGACCTCCGCTTCGCAGTCGAGCGCGGCGGCCACGCCACGCACGACGCGCTCGAAGCGCTGCGGGATCGCCGCCCACAGGTCGCGGTCGAATACCCGGACCGTGCCGTTCATCCACGCCGTCTCGGGGATGATGTTGAACGCGCTCCCGGCCTTGAGCTGAGTCACGCTCACCACCAGCTCCTTCAACGGGTCGGTGTTGCGGCTGGTCAGGGTCTGGAGCGCGGTCACCGCGTGCGCCAGCGCCACCACCGGGTCGCGGCTCGCCTGCGGCATGGCGGCGTGCGCGCCCTTGCCCTTGAACGTCACGGAGAACTCGTCCACCGCCGCCATCCACGGACCGCTCGTCACGCCCACCGTGCCGAGCGGCAGGTCCTGCCACACGTGGAGCCCGAACGCGGCGTCGGCGCGGGCCCACTCGAGCACGCCGTCCCGGATCATCGCGTCGGCGCCACCCTTCGGGCCGCCCAGCTCCTCGGCCGGCTGGAAGCACAGCACGACGCTGCCCTTCAGGTCCCGCGCCTCGGCCACCAGCCGCCGGGCGATCGCGAGCAGGATGCTGGTGTGGCAATCGTGGCCGCAGGCGTGCATGCGCCCGGGCGACTGCGAGCGGTACGGCACGTCGTTCTCTTCGAGGATCGGCAGCGCGTCCATGTCGGCCCGCAGCAGCACGGTCTTCCCGGGCTTGCCGCCGGTGATGCGCGCCAGCACGCCGGTGCGGCCGACGCCGGTGCGCGGTTCGAGCCCGAGCTTCTTCAAGCGCTCGGCCACGATGCCGGACGTGCGCACCTCCTCGAAACCCAGCTCGGGATGCGCGTGCAGGTCGCGGCGGGTCGCGACCATCTCGGCGAGTTCGGCGCCGTCGAAGTGCGGTGTGACGGTGGTCGTGGCGCTCGTGGAGCTCATGCGGGGCCTCCGGGGGGCGCGCGGGGTCGGAAGGGGAAGCCAGCGGCTGCGCGCCCGGCCCCGCATCTTGCCACCGCCCGGGACGGGCGCAAAGTCGCGCCCGAGCGGCCCCGGACGCGACACGGCCCGGGGAGGAGACTCCCCGGGCCGTGCGCGAACGGAACTCCGGAAGCTACTTCTGCAGCATCTTCCGGCGCTCGACTTCCTTCTTGAGCGCCTCGCGGTTCAGTACCTTGAACTCGACCCGGCGGTTCTTCGCCATGTTGAGCGCCGAGCTGTTCTTCACGAGCGGCCGGGAGAAGCCGTAGCCCTTGACCGACAGCTGGCTGCCGGCGAGCGCGGGGAACTTGTCCACGAGGTAGTCCTTCACCGCCTGGGCGCGCTGCTCCGACAGCACCTGGTTCTTGCCGGCGGTGCCACGCGAGTCGGTGTGCCCGCCGATCTCGATCTGGAGCTGCGGCCACTTCATGAGGATGCCACCCACCTCGTCGAGCGCCGGGTAGCTCTCGGGCAGCAGCGTGGCCTTGCCGGTGTCGAAGTTGACGTTCTGGAGCCGGATCATGCCGGTGTCGAGCAGCTCCGTCTCCTTCTCCGTCACCTCGATCGGGCAGCCGTTCGCGTCCACCTTCAAGCCGGCGGGCGTGTTGGCGCACTTGTCGATGCCATCGGGCACGCCGTCACCGTCCGAGTCCATCGGGCAGCCCTTGGCGTCCACCGTCGCGCCCTTGGGCGTGTTCGGGCACTGGTCGATGCCGTCGAACACACCGTCGCCGTCGGAGTCGGTCGGGCAGCCCTTGGCGTCCACCGTCGCGCCCTTCGGCGTATCGGGACACTGGTCGATGCCGTCGTAAACGCCGTCGCCGTCGGAGTCGGTCGGGCAGCCCTTCGCATCCACCTTCGCGCCCTTGGGCGTGTCGGGGCACTGGTCGAGGCCGTCCCACACGCCGTCGCCGTCGGCATCCGTCGGGCATCCGTTCGCGTCCACATGAGCGCCCTTCGGCGTGTCGGGGCACTTGTCCTTCTTGTCGGGCACGCCGTCGCCGTCGGTGTCCTTGGGCGTGCCGCCGAAGCCGAACGTGAGCCCGCCGAAGTACTGCTGATCGTTCTTGTTGGCGCTGGCGAGGTCGTCGTGCGGCAGGTTCAAGAGGTTGCGCGCCTCGAACCGGAGCCCCACGCCCGAGTTGAGCCACAGCTTCCAGCCGACGCCGATCTCGAGCACGCCGTAGTGCACGTTGTCCGACGCGGACTTCGAGTCGTACTGGTTGTAGCCGAAGCCGCCCGTCAGGTAGGGCGTGCCGTACTTACTCTCCGGCGACAGCTGCGCGACGATCGAGCCCGAGCCGTTCAGGACGGTGACGTCCGGACCGTGAGTGCCGCCGGCCTGGACGTCGTGCGTCATGGCATAGCTGCCGGTGGCCTCGAGCAGCCAGTAGTCGCCGAACGCGCGGGCGAGGCGTATGCCGTACACCGGTGCGTCCGCGAGCGAGTCGGTCGGATACTTGAACTTGTCCGAGTACTGCGCGTAGCCGCCCAGGACCGAGATCGTCCAGCCCGGCTCGGAGGACGCCGGCTTCTTCGTCGCCGCGTGCGTCGCGGACGGACTGAAGAGGGCGGCCGCCATCAACACGGCGGCGAACGAGGACTTCAAGCGCATGATCCACCTCCTGTGGGTCTTGATCGCCAAGCGTCCTTGCGGCATGTGCAGGCTGCCGTCGAGCGCGGAAGGTAGGCGCGTCGGAAGCCGGCCACAAGCGATTACCCCCCCGTCATCGGCCGGTCCGGACCGTTCATCGCGCACTTTCTACCGCCGGACGGGCAGGCCTTCCCCGTAACTCGTTGTCGCATGAAGCTCCGTCTGCCAGGCCCCCCCGTCGGGGGGGGGCGGGTGGACAGGAGGAGGCGGGCCGATGCCGGCACTTGAGATCCGTGACGCACGCAAGAGCTTCGGCGCCACGCGCGCGCTCGACGGCATGTCGCTCGCGCTCGGCGAGGGCGAGATGCTGGGCCTCCTGGGCCCGAACGGCGCCGGGAAGACCACGCTCATCCGCGCCATCTCCGGCCGGGTGCGGCTCGACGGCGGCACGGTGTCGCTGTTCGGCCGCGTGCTCGAGCCGGGAACGGCACGCCCCGACCTGGGCGTCGCGCCGCAGGAGAACGCGCTCTACCCGCTCCTCAACGCGCGCGAGAACCTGGAGACGTTCGGGCGCATGAACGGGCTCGAGGGAAAGCGCCTGCACGAGCGGGCCTCGTGGGCGCTCGAGTGGACCGGGCTCGCCGAGCGCGCGAGCGCGGTGGTGAAGGAGTACTCGGGTGGGATGAAGCGCCGGTTGAACCTCGCCTGCGGCGTGCTGCACGAGCCGAGACTCGTGCTGCTCGACGAGCCCACCGTGGGCGTGGACCCGCAGAGCCGCGAGAAGATCTACGACATGCTCGGCGGACTGCGCGCCGGCGGTGCGGCGTTGCTTCTCACGACGCACTATCTGGAAGAGGCCGAGGCGCGCTGCGAGCGGATCGCCATCGTCGACCACGGCCGCACCATCGCCGCGGGGACGCTGCCCGAGCTGGTCGTGCGGGCCGGGCTCGGCGGCCGCCGCGTGCGGTTCACGCTCGAGCGGGCTTCCTCGGGTGCGCCGCCGGCCGGGTTCGCGAGCGAGAACGGCGGCAGCGTGCTCACCGCCGACATCCGCGACGTGAGTGGCGAGCTGCCCGGGCTCCTCGCGCGCCTCCACGCGGCCGGGCTCGGCGTGCGCGACCTGGAGGTGCGCGGTGCGAGCCTCCAGGCCGCGTTCCTCGCCCTCACCGGAAAGGAGCTGCGCGAATGATCGGCACGCTCGTACGCAACTCGTGGAAGCAGCTCCGCCGCGACCGGGGCGCCCAGGTGCTCGCGTTCGTCGTGCCGATCGCGTTCTTCTCGATCTTCGCCGTTATCTTCGGGCCGCGCGGCAGCAGCGTGAACAGCACCAGCCGGGTGACGGTGGCCGTGGCCGACGAATCGAACACGCCGCGGAGCCGGGCGCTGGTGCATGCGCTCGCGGCCGACTCCGGGCTGCGCGTGTTCAGCGTGTGGACGGGCCGGGCCGCGGACCAGGGCGCCGCCGGAGAGACGGTCACACGCGCGCTCGCGGAGAAGCTGGTGAAGGACGGCAGCGTGTCCGTGGGCCTCGTCCTTCCGGCGGGCATCGACTCGTCGATCCTGAGCTTCGGCAGCGGCCGGGCGAAGGCGCTCGTGCTCCACGACCCGAGCGATCCCGTGGCGTCGAAGCTGGTCGGTGGACTGCTCCAGCGCGCCGCGCTCCGGGCCGGCGGAGCCGGCGCGTTCGGGCTCCCGGGCGCCGATCCCGACGCGATGCTGCCGATCCGGTTCGAGGAGCGCGCCGTGCTGGGCGAGAAGCGCGAGAGCCCGATGGTCGCGTTCTACGCCGCGGGCATCGCGGTCCTGTTCATCATGTTCTCGGCCGCGGGGGCCGGCGGCGTGCTCATCGAGGAGACCGAGTCCGGCACCCTCGAACGCGTGTTGACGAGCGGCATGGGAATGCACGGGCTCCTCGCCGCCAAGTGGCTCTACGTGACGTCGCTCGCGTGCGTGCAGATCTGCGTGATGTTCGTGTGGGGCATGCTGGTGTTCCGGCTGCCGCTCCTCACGCACCTTCCCGGCTTCGCCATCATGACCGTGTGCACGGCCGCGGCCGCCGCGGCGTTCGGTCTCGTGCTGGCCACGCTGTCGCGGACGCGCCAGCAGCTCGCGGGGCTCGCCAACCTGCTGGTGCTGAGCCTGAACGCGATCGGCGGCAGCATGTTCCCGCGCTTCTTGATGAGCGAGCAGCTCCAGCGTTTCTCGCTCGTCGGGTTCAATGCCTGGGCGCTGGACGGTTATCTCAAGGTCTTCTGGCGCGAGGCCCCGCTCGCGGCGCTCCTGCCCCAGGTCGGGGCGCTGCTCGGATTCACGGCGCTGTTCCTGGCGCTGGCGCGCCGATTCGCGCGACGCTGGGAAGTGGCGTGACGGCGAAGCGCTGGAGCACGAGCGTCGCC
>CAYSWZ010000018.1:0-6699 GCA_964434945.1 uncultured bacterium
TGGCGCGTTCCGCTACGCCTCGTTCGGGCCATGGCTCGCCGGCGACGACCACCCGGCCGGGGTGGCCGCGCGCACGCCCCTCCCGGCGGTCATCAGCGTGGAGCTTCCGTGAGGCCCACAGGACAGCCTGCGATGAGCGAAGCGAAGAGCCTGTGACGACGCGGAGCTTCCCCTGCGCGGTGTGTGGCCGGCCGATCACCCGCCGTCCCGCGAACGCCACCCGCCCGCGCCACCTCACCTGCCCGCGCTGCCGCTACATGATCTACGACTACCCGCGGGCCGCGGCCGGCATGCTGGTGGTGAAGGGCGACCGCGTTCTGCTGCTCGAGCGCGCGCACGCGCCGCGCGCGGGCTTCCTCGACGTCCCGGGCGGATTCATGGAGGCGGGGGAAACGATCGAGGGCGCCGCGCGCCGCGAGCTTCGCGAGGAGACCGGGCTCACGCTCGGCCGCGTCGAATCGCTGGGGTTCTACTGGGACACGTACTTCATCCGCGGCTTCGGCCGCTTCCCGGTGATGAACTTCTACTTCGTGGGCCGCTGGCGCCGGGGCGAGCCGAAGGCCGCGGACGACGCAGCGAGCGCGGCATGGGTCCCGCTCGGCTCCCTGCCGCGGCTCGAGAAGCGCTTCGCGTGGGCGCACATGACCCCGCTGCTCGAGGACCTCCGCCGCTGGGCCCGCCGCCGCTGAAGGCGCTGCTTCACCGCTGCTGACCGCCCGTCCGAACGCTCCCGGGGCGCCCGGAATGCCCGCGCGATGCGGGCGCGGGCCGTGTATGCTCGGTCCACGGCAAATCGAGAACCACCCCCGTCAGGAGGAGCCACACATGAACCCACCCCAGGAGCAGGCCACGCTGACCGGCACGACCGGCATCGGAGCCGCGACGACCCTCAAGATCTTCGTCGGAGGCCGCTGGATCGACTCGACGGCCAGGACCACCGGCGAGGTGCGGAATCCCGCGAACAACGAGCTGCTCGCCCGCGTTCCGTTCGGCGGCGCCGAGGACGTGGACCGCGCCGTGAAGGCCGCGCTCGCCGCGTACCCGGCCTGGCGCGCCACGCCGCCCGTCAACCGCGTGCGTCCCCTGTTCAAGTTTCGCGAGCTGCTCGAGAAGCATTTCGACGACGTCGCGAGGATCGTGACCCGGGAGCACGGCAAGACACTCGACGAGTCGCGCTCGAGCGTGCGGCGTGCGATCGACAACGTGGAAGTGGCGTGCGCGATCCCGACGACCATGCAGGGCCACTCGCTCGAGGACATCGCCACCGGCATCGACAGCCAGTACTTCCGCCAGCCGCTGGGCGTGTTCGCGGCCATCACGCCGTTCAATTTCCCGGCCATGGTGCCGATGTGGTTCCTGCCGCACGCCGTCGCCTGCGGCAACACGTTCATCGTCAAGCCCAGCGAGCGAGTCCCGCTGTCGCAAATGAGGATGTTCGAGCTGCTGCACGAGGCCGGCTTCCCCGACGGCGTCGTGAACCTGGTGCACGGCGCGAAGGATGCTGTGGACGCGATCCTCGATCACCCGGGAATCGCGGGCGTGTCGTTCGTGGGCAGCTCGCCGGTGGCGCACTACATCTACAAGCGTGCCGCCGAGACGGGGAAGCGCGTGCAGGCCCTGGGCGGAGCGAAAAACTTCGTGCTGGTGATGCCGGACGCGGACATGACGCGTGCGGCGCAGGTGTCCACGGAGTCCTGCTTCGGCTGCGCCGGCGAGCGCTGCCTCGCGAACAGCGTCGTCCTCGGCGTGGGCGAGGCCTACGACGCGATCCGCGCCCGGCTCGTGGACGAGGCGAAGCGCATCCGCGTCGGCGACGGGCTCGAACCCGGCGTCACCATGGGCCCGGTGATCACCTCGGCGCACCGCGACAAGGTGCTCGGCTACATCGAGAAGGGCATCGCCGAGGGCGCCACGCTGGCGCTCGACGGCCGCGCCTACAAGGACGCCAAGCACCCGACCGGCTACTTCCTCGGGCCCACCGTGTTCACCGACGTCAAGCCGGACATGGTGATCGCCCGCGAGGAGATCTTCGGCCCGGTGTTGTGCGTCATGAAGGCGAACACGTTCGACGAGGCGGTCGAGATCGTGAAGAAGCACGAACTGGGGAACGCCTCGAGCATCTTCACCTCGAGCGGCAAGTACGCGCGCGAGTACCGCTACCGCGTCGAGCCCAGCATGCTGGGCGTGAACATCGGCGTGGCGGCGCCCATGGCGTTCTTCCCGTTCGGCGGCGCGAAGGGCAGCTTCTTCGGGGACCTGAAGGCGCACGGCCGCGACGCGGTCGAGTTCTACACCGACAAGAAGGTGACGATCACGCGGTGGTTCTAGGCGAACGGGCGGTGACGCTCCGCCCGCGATCAACGCATCACGGCGATCCTGCGCGACTCCGAGACAGGTCCGGCGGAGACACGGATCCAATAGACCCCTGCCGCGACCTCACGCCCGGAGGAGTCGTGGCCATCCCAGTCGAGTCCGTGCACGCCCACGGGAAGCTCGTGACTCTCGATCAGGGATTGCACGCGATGGCCGGCCACATCGAACACTTCGCCTGAGACCGCGGTGTGTTGCCCGAGCCGGAACTCGAGATGGGTCCCGGCCGACGCGGGATTCGGCCGCGGTGCGCCCAGGGAGAGCAGGAGCCGGCCCGTCTGCGAGCCCACATCCAACGTCGAGTTTCCCTCCACGCGAAACGCGAGCGGTTCCGGCGTGGTGCCCGGCGGCCAGGGGTCGGTCGGGAACACGAGTTCGGTGTACTGCAAGAGCACCGGGACCTGGGCCCCGTGCGTGTTCTCGAACCACTGGAAATAGACGTACGCGTCGTTGCCGGGCCCTACGTGCGGCACCGACGTGATTTCGGTCACGATCCAGTAGTCCGAGCCGCCTGCCAGCTCCGGGTGGGCCGCAGACGAAAGTGTCGTCGTGGCCGTGAACGGGGTGGTGACGTCCGGCCAGATGTTCTGGTTCTCGCTCAGTGTCTCCAGGCTTCTTCCGGGCGCGCCGGCGCTGTCCGCAGTCAGCCGCACCCGCAGTACATCGAGCGAGAAGTCGGTGAGACGGGCGAGCGGAAGTGTGATGGAGCTGAGCGTGAAGTCGCCGGCGGGGACGGTGAACCTGGCCGCGGCGCGCTCGGCGTAGAGACCCAGTGCCCGCTCACCGTACGCGGCCACCTCGCTCTGCGTCGGACTGAACCCACCTCCGGCGTCGAACGTATCGACGAGCACGGTTGCCGACGCCTCAGCCCATCCCGCGAGCAGCAGAACGACGAGGAGGGCGGGGACCCGCACTGGCGCGAGCCGACCCGGGCTGGATGCCGGCATGTCGTGCCTCACTCTTGACGGCGGGGGAGAGGTTGCTGCGAAGCGCCAATCGACCCGCCCACATCTTCCCGCCCGCTCACATACCGTGGCAAGGGAGAATCGCCCGAAATCCGCGGGTCGCGCCGCTCGGGCGACCGGTCCCGGGTGGGCCGGAGAGCGTGAGGCGGCTCCGGGACGAGGACCCGCTTCCGTCACCGTCCCGGTTTCGCTCCCCCCAGCTTCGTCGTCGTCGTGCCGATGCCCACGCCGCGGAAGCCGGCGTTCCGCACCGCATCCAGCAGCCGCACCACCTGCCCGTGCTGCACGCTGGACTCGGCCTCGATCATGATCTGCGCGCGGGGACGTCGCTCGCGCAGGCTGCTCAGTCTCGCGGGCAGCGACTCGAACGTCACGGACGCGCCATCGAGCATCAGCGTGCCCTTCTCGGTCAGCACCAGGTCCACGCTCTCCGACGCCCCGCCCGCGCCGGCGGGGCCGGCGGTGCTGGACTCGGGCAGCTTCAGGTCGAGTTCGCCCGCGCGTTTGAACGTGCTCGCCAGCATGAAGAAGATGAGCAGCAGGAACAGCACGTCGACGAGCGAGGTCACGTTGAGCTCCACGCCCTTGTTGCGCCGGCTCTGCCGGAACACCATGCGGCTCATTTCGCGCCCTCCTCGGCCCCGGGCCGCAGTCGCGCCACGAGCCGGCTGGCGTAGGTCTCGATCTCGAGGATGTAGCGCTCCGCCCGCGCGGAGAGGTAGTTGTAGGCGAACAGCGCGGGGATGCCGATGCACAGGCCCTCTGCGGTCGTGAACATGGCCTGGCTGATGCCCCCGGAAAGGGTCTTCGGGTCGCCGAGCCCGGCGAGCGCGGTGGCGGCGAACATCTTGATCATGCCGAACACCGTGCCGAGAAGCCCCAGCAGCGGGCCGGCCTGCGCCACCGTCTGGAGCCAGTAGAGGTTGCGCTCGAGCGTGGGTGTCTCCTGGCGACCGGCGTCGAGCACGGCGTCACGCATCTCCTCCCAGGGGCGCTCCGCGTTCTCGAGTCCCGCGCGCACGACGTCCGCGAGCACGCACGGATTCCGCCGGCACATCTCGATCGCCACGCTCAGGTCCTTTCCCGACTGGACCGACTCGACCATGTCCAGGATGTGACGCGGCATCACGCGGCCGCGGCGCAGGGCCATCAGCCGCTCGATCGTCACCACCGTGGCGATCAGGCTGGAGAGAGCGAGCGCGTAGAAGATCGGTCCGGATTTCACGATCAAATCGAGCATGTCGGAGATTCTCCTGGGTCGGATGGGTGAGGCCGTTGCACGTGGCCGGCGCGGGCCGCGGCGCAGGTGGAGGTCCTATCAGCGGGGTCGGATCTTCGGGTAGACCATGCGGACGCGGAGGATGAGCGTCTTCTCCGGGAAGTCGGCGGGCAGCGGCTCCATGGGCGAGATGGAGTGGAGCGCACTGGTCGCAGCGAGGATCAGCGAGGGATGCCCCTGTTCCTCGAGCACTTCCATGTGCAGCACCTGGCCGGAGCGCGCGATCTCCATCTCGACCACGGTCCAGCCGCCTTCCTTGAGCACGCCCAGGTAATAGGCCGGGGGCGCGATCCAGGCGGCCATGAGCCTCCTGCCGAAGCGCTGGAGCCACGGGGCATATTCCCACGCGGTCGTGTTGAGGCTCACGTCGCCGGTCAGCGCGGCGTTGCCCTCGGGGTGGTCCATCTCCCCCTGGCGGATGTCGGAGTTCCCGGGCGCCGTGGAAAGGTTCGGGTAGGCGTGGCTCGTCTGTCCGGGGTCGCGATACACCATCGGGGTGGTGGGCACGTGCGTCGCATTCTTCGGCGCCTCGAGCGTGACCTTTCCGCCGGCGCCCGTCGGCTGCTGGGTCTCCTGCGGGGGCGGCGTGCTCGCGGGCGTCGGCTCCACGTGTCCGCTCTGCATGGCCACGGAGGGCGCGTCGGTCTCACCGCTCATGCGGGGCAGCGACTGATCGCCACCGGGGACCCGGTCGCGAGCGCGGCTCGTCACGTTGCTCAGGAAGTCGGCGTGCTCGGGTGCCTTGTCCTTGCGGTCCACGGGCAGCTCGGTGAAATACGTGGGCGCCTTCGACTCGGCCTTGGCGGGAGGCTGCCCGACGAACGTGAGCTGGATCGGCTCGGGCTTGGTCTCGACTGCCGGCGGGGGCGCCCAATGGCCGCGGACCTGCACGCTGAGCATGACGAGCAGGTGGAACGCCAGCGCCAGCGCCCACGCGATCACCCACTGGCGGCGGTTCGGGTCGCGAGGGAATACGAGTGTATTCACGTCAGCGCGCACTCCGCGCCGGGGCCGCGGCCACCCACGCCGGGATGCGGATCAGGAGGTGGCGAAGCGATGCGCGCAGGGTGGCATGGCGACCGCCGGCCCATCCACCCGGTTCAGGGGTCGTGGGCTCGGCGAGACCGGGGAAGGATCGCTTGCACTGCTCGCCGCTGCTGCAAGGGCAGGGCTCATTTCGATTCGTCGTGCTCATGGCGAGTGGGACCTGCAGGTGCGCAGGGGAATCCTGTCGGGAGCCGTGCGGCCACGGTCGAAGGCCAAACTCTAGCACGCGCGAGCCCTGATCGAGGGGAGCGCGCCCGGGGCGCCGTCCGGCTCATGGCCGCGCGGCTGGCACCCCGTTCGCGGGTGGGGTCGGCTCGAGGACGATCTCGATGTCGTCGTAGTCACGCAGGATGGGAAGTCGAACTCCGCTCAGCGTGTACCCACGTGAGGAAGGGGCGATGCGGTAGCCCTTCATGCGGATTCCAAGGGTGATCGTCTCGGGGGGCAGGCCGGTGAGGTCGAAGTGCCCGCTGCTGTCCATGGGTACCTGCATGGGAAACCCCACGAGCGTACGTCCAAGCACGAGCTGTGTGCCGCGTGGAACGGGCTTGCCGTCGCTCAGCACGACACGTCCCCTGAGCCGATGGCCCGGCTCCAAGCTCAGCGGCGGCAGTGCGGTCACGCTGTCGTTCTCGCCGATGGTGCGCACGACCGTGCGCAGCGCCCACGGCGCGAGGGACTCGATGACGCCACTGAATGCGTAGTCCTGGCTCGCGGGGACGTTTGCGAACGTGAATCTGCCGGTCTCGTCCGCAGCGATGGTGTCGGGTGGCACGCTGGTTTCCGCCCGGCGATCGACTTGCGAAATGCCGATCACCGCGCCAGGGACCGGCCTGCCCTCGCGCAGCACGGTGCCCGTGACCGTGGCGCCGTTCTCGAGCTTCAACAACTGCGGCCCCGCGGAGTTCGGTACCTCGGGGAACGTCTTGGGACTCAATCCCCGCGCGGTGACTTTCAGCACCCACGCGGTCACGCTGTCGGGCCCGGTGAGCCGGAACTCACCGTTCGCGTCGGAAATCACGAGCGGGTCGATGCGGG
>CAYSWZ010000019.1:0-23663 GCA_964434945.1 uncultured bacterium
ACGGAACGACGCGATGGAGCGTTGCCCGGACCATTCTCTTGAGGTGCGCGGTTGTCGGCGGAGCACGAGCCGGGAGCCATCAGCCTTCGCGACTGTGCCGTGCCTCGTACGCCCGATACTGAAGCGCCTCCGCCAGACGCAGCGCGCCCACGCACTCCTCGCCCGAGAGATCCGCGATCGTCCGCGCCACGCGCAACGCTCGATGCACGGCGCGCGCACTCATCCCACCGCGATCGATCGCATCGGCGACCAGGTGTCGCCCCGCCGAGTCCAGCGCGCAGTTTTCACGCAGCAGCTGCGCCGGCATCTGCGCGTTCAGCCATCCTCGCGCACGCTGCACGGCGCGCGCGGCCAGTACACGCGCGCGCACAGCCTCCGAGCACTCGCCCGGCGCCGTCGCCATCAGCTCCTCGGACGTGAGCGGCGTCACCTCGATCTGGAGATCGAGCCGGTCGAGCACCGGCCCCGATACGCGCGCCGCGTAGCGCTGGAGGTCGCGCGGCCCGCAGCGACACCCCCGCTTCGGGTGTCCGAGCCAGCCACATGCGCAAGGATTCATCGCCGCCACCATGAGCGGTCGCGCTGGGAACCGCGCGTGCGAGCCGGCGCGTGCGATCGCGACCTCGCCGTTTTCGAGCGGCTCGCGGAGCGCGTCGAGTAGCGAGCGCTGGTACTCGGACAGCTCGTCCAGGAAGAGCACGCCACGATGCGCCAGGGAAAGTTCGCCCGGGCGCGGCGGATTGCCGCCGCCCACGAGGCCAGCGCGCGAGAGCGAGTGATGCGGCGCCCGAAACGGCCGCGTTCGCATGAGCCCGCGGCCGGGTGCGCGCAGGCCCGAAGCCGAATGGAGCCGCGTGACGACCAGCGCCTCGCTCGCCTCGAGCGGGGGCAGCAATCCCGGCAGCCGGCGCGCCAGCATGCTCTTCCCGCAGCCGGGCGGGCCGATCAGCAGCACGTGATGCCCGCCCGCAGCGGCAATCTCCAGTGCGCGGCGCGCGATGGCCTGGCCGCGGACGTCGGACAGATCCTCGTTCTTCTCGGCCTGCGGGTCCGGCGGGGCCGGGGAGGCGCGCGGCAGTTGGTCGCCACGGAGCCAGCCGACCGCGGCACCCAGGTCGGGCACACCGTGCACGTGCAGGCCCTCCACCAATGCCGCCTCGGGCGCGGCCTCCTCGGCGCAGACCAGCGTCCGCACGCCGGCACGCCAGAGACACTCCGCCAGCGACAACGTGCCGCGCGTGCCGCGGAGCGCGCCATCCAGCGCGACCTCGCCGAGTGCCGCGGTTTCGGGCAGGCGATCGAGCGGTGCCTGCCCTGTCGCGGCGAGGAGGCCGAGCGCCAGCGCGAGGTCCGCGGACGCGCCTTCTTTCCGGCGGTCCGCGGGCGCCAGGTTCACCGTCACGCGGCGGTCGGGGGGAGCGAGGCCGGCGTTCCGGAGCGCCGGCCAGACGCGCTCGCGCGCCTCGCGCGCGGTGGCATCGGGCAGGCCCACCATGACGAAGCCGGGCAGGCCGGGGCCGACATCCACTTCGCAGTCCACCGGGAACGCGTCGAGTCCCCACAGTGCGGCGGTGCGCACGCGCGCGAGCATGGCTGCCCCCTGCGGGGGCGGGGCACGGAGGGGAGCATTGCAAGCACCGTGCGAGGCTCGGCGCGTTGTGCGGTCGTGCCGAGCGCCATGAATAGCGACGCCGGCGTGGGCAGACTCGCCACGCCGGCGTCGCTTAGGTCTCATTGGCCCGCGGTGCTTCGCGGCAGTCACTGCCGCCCGTCGGTGTTCGCCGGTTACTGATCGTCCCCGTTTGCCGAAGGCGGCGAGACGTTCAGGTCCACCTCGTCCACGGAATCCAGCCGCGTCAGGTCGTTGAACAGCGGCTGCCAGCCGTTCTTCACGGCGGCGAGCGCCAGGTCCTGCGCCGGCGGCAGTTCCTGGAGGAAGACGAACGCCGCGCCGGCCGCGAACCGCCCCAGCGTGCTCTTGTCGTAGCCGGCGTCGCCGCGCGTCTCGCGCCGCGCTGACAGCACCTGCTGGAGCGTGGTGGTCTCGCCGCACACCGACTTCCAGCGCGTTTCGACGTCCCTCGCCCGGTCCGGGTTCTGCGACCGCACGGCCTCGGACACGAGTGCGTAGTCGCCCACGTCGCCATCGGGCGTGTAAGACGTCCACACCACGCGGGCGCGCGTCGTGCGCGGCGAACGCGAGTGGACGATCGACGCGCCGTTGTCGGTCGAGATCACCTCGTAGTCCACGTCCACGGTCACGTCACGCACGCGCGCCACCACCTCGATCGGCACCTCCACCCAGCGCGTCGCGACCTGGCCGTTGTCACCCTTCTCGACGATCCGGCGGGCGATGGTGTCGCGGAAGAACTGGATGTGGGTCTCCGAGCTCACGGGGCCGATCGCCCCCCGCACCACGCGCTGCGCGCCGCACTTCCTGCCGATGCGCACCGCCTCGTCGCGCGACAGGTAGGCGAGTTGCGACACCGTCATCCGCCCGTCCACCGCGTCGGCTCCGAGCACGTGCGTGAAGCGCGTGTGCGGCGGGGCGAGCGCCACGGAGAGCGCATCGCGCCACTGGGCGCCCACCTCGAGCCCGAAGCTCGCGTCCTTCCCGGCGTAGGCGAACGGCAGCACGGCCACGCGGGTCTGGGCCTGCTCGAAGGCCCCGTCGGCCAGCTTCGTCGCGTCGCGGAAGCCCGGCACGAAGCGCTCGGCCTCGTGGAAGCGGTCGAACGCGGCCCGCGGCCGGTGCGCCGCCATCGCCTGCTTGCCCTCGAGGTAGCGGTTGTTCGCCGCCGCCCGGCGGAGCGCGTACTCATCCGTGGACCACGTGGGTCCGACGGCGATGGTGGTGTAGGTCGCGGCATTGGCGCGGAACTCGGCGAACTCCAGCACCTGCTCGGCGGCGCGCATGCTGTCGACCTGGGCGAGCGCGTGGATCCGCCGCTGCCAGTCGTCGCTGATCACCCGGCCGGCGGACGCGGCCGCGGCCTTGGCACGGGGGTTCATCGGTTCGCGGTCGAGCGCGCGGGTGGCGAGACGCCACGCCTGCCAGATGTCGCCGTTCGCGAGCTTCTGTTCACTGTGCTGGGCGAGCTTCGTCGGGCCCGCGCAGCCCGCGATCACGAACGCGAGCAGCAGGCACGCGAGGCTCACCTGGCGAAAGATTCGGGAGTGTCGGCGCATGGGATCCTCCTGGGTCCCCGCCGTTATCGGCCGTCGCTCCCCGAAAACTGACCTGAGAGACCGCGCTCAGTCGGACCCGCGCCGTCAGCGGATCAACGCCAGCCGCGTCGCACGCGTCCCCCACGGCGTCGCGAGCCAGACTTGATAGAAGCCGGCTGGCACGGGGTGCCCGGCGGTGTCTCGACCATCCCACTGCCACGCGTGCCGACCCGGGCCGAGCGACTCGCGCCGTGCCCAGACCCGGCGGCCATTTGCGTCCAGGATCTCCAGTCGGGCCACCCCGGCCGCGGGGAGCGAGAACTGGAGCAACGCGCTGCCGTGCGATGGGTTGGGCGACGGCCGCTCGAGCGAGAGCGCGGCAGCGGGGCTCGAGGGGACGGCGAGGGTCGGGTCCCGCCGGGAGGCCCACAGCGTGGCGTTCATGAACAGCACGCTGTCCGCGCCCCCGCCCTCGCCCCAGCCGTCGAAGATGCTCGTGTTGCCGGGATTGGCGGAGCCGTCATCGATGGGCGAGCTGTCGCCGGCGAAGAACACGCGGCCGCTCCCGTATTGAGCGGAGGCCGCCATGAGCCCGGTCGTGCTGCTCTGCGCGAGCCCCGTCATCCACACCTCGCCGCGCACGCTCGGATTGTCGGCCGGGAACAGCGTCAGCGTGGTGCCGTTGTGGAACTCCAGTTCGGCGACCGGTCCCTCGGGGCCGTGCGTGACGCTGTCGGATGGGGCCGGGTTCACGTTGGTCGAGGTCATGACGATGTCGTTGTTCGGGTCGCCGGTGCTCCCCCAGTGGACGCCGAGCAGGTGCCCGGGATCGAACGCATTCCAGATCATCGGCGAATCGAAGCCGTCGTTGTTGCGGTCCGAGCCGGCGTGATCGCTCACCGCGATGAGTCCGCCACCGTCGTGCACGAACGAGAGAATCGCGCTGGCCTCGGCGGCGCCGAAGAGCGTGTTGGGCTCGGGCACGATCAGCACGTCGAAGTTCGAGAGGTCGAGCGGATTCGCGGGATTCCCGTAAGTGAATGCGGCGGTGTTCGTGGTCACGGTGAACCCGCGCTTCACGAGATCCACGCCCCACGACGAGATCGCACCCTGCCAATAGGTGCGCGGCGTGGAGAAGACGATGTCGGCCTGCGGGGGGAGCGGGGTGGGCTGGTTGTCGTCAATGACCCAGTCGGCATTGCCCGCCTGCTCGGCGTGGAAGTTGTCGAACAGCGCGCGCTTGGCGGCAGCGGCCGGCAGCGGGCGGGCGGCCGCGACGAGCGCGGCGGCAAGGAGCATGAGCAGGATTCGGCGCTTCATGAGAGTGGACTCCAGCGGGCCTGAGGAGAGGCGAGCCTAGCAATCCGCGCCGCCGCCTGTCACGCTGTATTCGCGATCGCGCAGTGCCCCGAACCCGGAGACGAGGCCATGAAGACGACGACCGACACATCGAAGACGCAGCCGCTCGAGACGACCATCGTCGTCACCGGCGCGAGCGGCGGCATCGGCGCCGCGTTCGCGCGGCTCGCGGGCTCGCAGGGAGCCCGCCTGGTGCTGGCCGCCCGGCGCGAACGGGAGTTGGCCAACGTCGCCCGCGAGGTCGGCGGCAACGCGATCGGCGTGGTCGCGGACGTGACGGACAGGAAGAACGTCGAGCGAATCCTAGCCGCGGCGATCGCACGTTTCGGGCACGTGGACGTGTGGATCAACAACGCGGGCCGCGGCATCACGCGAGTGGTCGCCGAGCTCACCGACGCGGACTTCGACGAGATGCTGCTCGTCAACACGAAGTCGGCGCTCTACGGCATGCAGGCGGTGCTGCCGCACTTCCAGTCCCGCGGCCGCGGACACATCATCAACGTCTCTTCCATGCTCGGCCGGATCCCGTTCGCGACACAGCGCTCGGCCTACTGCGCGGCCAAGCACGCGCTCAACGCCCTCACCGCCTGCCTGCGCATGGACCTCCGGCGGACGCACCCGGACATCCACATTTCCACAGTGTCGCCGCCGGTCGTGGCGACCGAGTTCGGCGTGAACGCGCTCGGTGGCGGCCTGGATTCGCGCCGGTTCCCGAATGCGCAGCCGGTGGAGGAAGTGGCCGAGGTGCTGCTCGACGTCGTGCGCCACCCGCGCGCGGACGTCTACACGCGGGCGGGATCGCGCGAGATGGTCGAACGCTACTTCTCGGCCGAGGACATGGCGGAGGCCGAGGCCGCGTTCACGCCCCCGGTGCCGGCGGCCGCGCCGCGGCCGTGACCGGGTGGCGCGCGGCCTGGGACTCGATCACTTCACCTTCGGCTTCGGGACCGGCATCACGACCTGGAACGCGAGCCGCCACGTGGCCGCCGGGCCACGGTGCCAGACGTGCACATAGTAGGCGGAATCCGGCATGACGGGGGAGCCGCTCACGAACGTGCCGTACGTGTAACCGAGGTCGCCCGACTCGGAAATGTACTGCGCGTTCGACATGAGGTTCGCCTCGCGCTCGCGGACCGAGATCGAATCGTGCACGGTCGCCCGCCCGACGAAACGCTGCGCGCCCTCGCGCAGCACGATGATGTCCTCCGTGGCGTATCGCGCGATCGCGGAGGCGACGCCCTCGGAGGCTGCGTAGCGCGCGAAGCTTGCGTCGGCCTGGTAGAGCGATTGCCGGGCGGCGAGCGGTCGCGCGCCGAGGTTCGCCCCCGGGACCGGGTTCGAATACTTGACCGTGCTCTCCTCGCGCCACGGGTCCCCGTGACTGATGCCACAGTCGAGCGCGACCTTGTAGGAGCCATCGGACTGCTTCCGCCACACGGTCATGTACTCGCCGTAGGAGTCCGCCTTCTGTGCCGTACTGTCGCGCCGCCACGTCCACGGGCCGGTGCTCCAGCCGAGCGAGCCGTCGCTGCTGATGGCGGCGCGAATCGGGTGCCAGGTGAGGAGTCCGTGCCAGCCGATCGGCTGCTGCTCGTAGCTCGTGTGGCCCGTGACCGGGCCTGGGCGGAACACCACGCCGGTCGGGGAGAGCCAGTCGAGGAAGCCGGCGCGCACGCCCAGTTCACGCACCCGGGCGGCGAACGCGCGCTCGGCCCGCACGATCACTTCCGGGTCGGCCGCGGTCGAGGTGTGCTCCGCTCCGGTGAGGAGCAGGAGCGCGGGAAGCAACGCGAGGCGGTGCCAGGATCGGCTCAAAGAGTTTCCTCCGGACGGCATCGAACCCGGTAAGAGCTAACAGATTGCGTCCCCGCCGACGAGTCACGCCCCCCGTGAGGGGCGGGCGCCCCTCCGCGGCCCGCCCACGGGCCGGGCCCGCGCTCGGGCACCCGGATCCGGGCGCCGGGGCGCGCCGCCGGACGCTGCAGCATGCAATCCCCGCGGATTCGCCCGCGAAAAGCTCAAGCGGGCTCCCCGCGGACCCGACAACGAATCTGCCCCACTACCTCGTTCCGGGAGAGTGACTTGGATCCTTCCACCGCGGACATGAGCGAGCGCGAGAAGCGCCAGCGCGATCAATTTGGAGCCTTGCTCACCGTCAGCCGCGCCGTGGTCAACACGCTCGACCTCAACACGATCCTGTCCACGATCGCCAAGCAGATCCGGCAGGTGATCCAGACCGACGAGTGCACCGTCTTCCTGTACGACGACCGCGAAAAGGTGCTCGTACCTGCCGTCTGTGACGCCCAGAGCTACGTGGAGGAGATGCTCGCCGTGCGCTTGAAGCTGGGCGAGGGCATCACCGGCACGGTCGCCCTCACCGGCCGGGGCGAGATCGTCAACGATGCCGAGGCCGATCCGCGTTCGCTCACCGTCCCCGGCACCCCGCCCGAACAGTCGAGCCTCATGTGCACGCCGCTCGTCTCGCGCGAGCACGTGCTCGGCGTGATCACGCTGTCGCGCCTCGGCACGCGCGGCTTCAGCGAGCAGGATCTCGAACTGGCGACGCTGTTCGCCGGCCAGTGCAGCGCCGCGATCGCCAATGCCCGCCTGTACGAGAACATGAAGCTCGCCTATGACGAGCTGCGCGCCACCCAGGCGCAGCTCGTGCAGTCCGCCAAGCTCAACGCGCTCGGCGAGATGGCCGGGGGTGTCGCCCACGACTTCAACAACATCCTCGCCGCGATCCTCGGGCGGACGCAGCTGCTGCTGCAGAGCGTGAGCGACCCGGAGATCCGCCGCCAGCTCGGCGTGGTCGAGCAGGCCGCTCTCGACGGGGCACAGACCGTCCGCCGCGTGCAGGAGTTCACGCGCGTGCGGCAGGACGAGCGCTTCGAAACGCTGGACGTGAACCGCGTGCTCTACGGCGTCGTCGAGCTGACGCGGCCGGCGTGGGAGGCCGGGGCCAAGCGCCGCGGGCTCGTCGTGAACGTGCACCTCGACTTGAAGGCCACGAACACGATCGCCGGCGCCGCCTCCGAGCTGCGCGAGGTGTTCACGAACCTGGTGCTGAACGCCGTCGACGCCCTGCCGGGCGGCGGCGAGCTGTGGATCAGCAGCGCCGACGAGGACGGGGCAGTGCGCGTCCAGGTGCGCGACACCGGAATCGGCATGGATACCGAGACGCGCGCGCGCGTGTTCGACCCGTTCTTCACCACCAAGGAGGTCAAGGGCACCGGGCTCGGGCTCTCGGTGGCCTACGGCATCGTGACGCGGCACCGTGGCCAGATCGACGTGCAGAGCTCACCCGGGAACGGCACGCTGTTCACGCTCACGTTCCCGGTCGGCGCGGTGCCGGTGGAGTTCGGTCCGCTCGTCGACGGGCCGGCGCCCACCGCCCTGCGCGTGCTGGTGGCCGACGACGAGGAATCCGTGCTGTCGGTGCTCGCCGAGATGTTGCGCGGCATGGGCCACCACGTCACCGCCGCACTGGGCGGGCCGGCGGCGGTCGAGGTGCTGCGGGGCGACACGTTCGACGTGGTGTTCACCGACCTCGGCATGCCCGACGTGAACGGCTGGGACCTCGCCTCCGTGGTCAAGTCGCGCCGCGCGGACTGCGCGGTGGTTCTGGTGTCGGGCTGGGGCTTCCAGCTCGAGGAGGACGCCGCGGTGTCGCGCGGCGTGGACCGCGTGATGGGGAAGCCGTTCTCGTTCGGCGACGTCGAGGCCGCTCTGCGCGCGCTGTTCGAGTCGAGCGGGCGGCGCCGCGCGGCCGCCTGAGGCTAATCCTCCCCGCTGACGGAGTACTCCACCAGCCGCGAGGCGTCCACGCTCGGAAGTCCCTGGCCGAGGAGTGCGAGGCGCACCTCCCCGCGCGGGTTGATGAGCACGAACCCCGGCCGCGGCTCGTCCCCGTCGAGGAGGCCGTAGAGCGACATGATGTCGCCGGTCGGGTCCGCGAGCGGGGTGTAGGCGGGGGTCTTTCCCGCCAGGTGATGCGCCAGCGCCGTGGCCTTGTCGAAGCACACGGCCAGCGTGCGCACACCCTTGTCCTTCAGCGCGAGCGCGACCGGCTGGACCACGCTGAGCGACTCGCGGCGTTCGACGAAGAACAGCATCACCCAGTATCCGTGCAGGCTCGAGAGCCGGAGCGGCTTGCCGTCGAGCTGCTCGAGCTCGAAGTCCGGCGCGCTCTCGCCGACTGCGACGCGGGTGGTGACGCGTTCGCGGCCCCCGGAGGAGTGGCCCGGGGAGTGCGAGACCGGCGTCGGCTGCGTGGGGTTCGACTGGGGTTTCAACTCCCCTTGCGCCAGCGCGCCGCCGGCCACGAGCAGCGACGCGAGCGCCAGAAGCGGGACGAGCGTGGTGCGGGACATACAGGCACCTCCTCGACAACCGCGCACGGAAGTCGTGCGCGGCGACTGGGCGCCCGCGGGCGGACCGGCCCTAGGGACGCCCTCTCGGCGCCGGGGCGTGCTCGACCTCGTCGCGCAGCGCCGCGAGCGTTGCCTCGGGCGTCTGCGGCGGGATGGAGCAGCCCGGCGCGCACATCCAGCGCCTCCCGCCGGTCGCGTCCAGCGCGCGGCGGTAGGCGGAGATCGCGGCATCCGGCCCGCGCTGGAGGTCGGTCTCGTGGCCGATGCCGCCCACGACCGCGCCTTTCACCAGCGCCAGGCCTTCCGCCAAAGATGGGTTGCCCGGAGCGGTCGCGTCCCACGAGAACGCGCCCACCGGGTAGTCGGCGAACTCGCACAGGAGCGCGTCGCCCTTGCACACGTGCATCGTGTGGTACGGGCTCTTCCCCGCGGCGGCGAGCAGTCGGAGGTCGTACGGACGCGACCAGCGACGGAGTTGCTCAGGGGTCACGAACGAGCGCGAGCCCCAGTCCACGGTGGCGAGGTAGATGCCGTCCGCGCCCGCGCGCATGACCTCGGCGACGTAGCGCTCGAACGTGCGGGTCACCGCCTCGAGCGCGCGGGTGACGCGCGCCGGCTCGACCCCGAGCGCGTCGCGGAGCGCTTCGGGGGGCTCGGTCATCTCGGCGAGGATGGCGATCGGGGTGAACACCGTCTGGAGGAGCGGCACGTCGTCGGGAAGCGCCGCGCGCAATGCGCGCACCGCCTCGAGCTGCTCTCCGAGCGCGCCCGTCTCATGCGGCACCTCGCCGATCCGGTCCCAGTCGGCGGGCGCGTGCACCGGGTAGGTGGCGAGCGTCGGCTTCTCGTTCGGGACGCCGCTGTAGCGGTAACGCACGCCCCACGGCTCGACGTGGTAGTGCTTGCGCGGGTTCAACTTCACCCAATCCCAGCGGAACCGGCGCCAGCGCTCGAGCGTGTGCGCGACCAACTCCCCGGCCGAGGACTCGCGGTGATAGACGTGTCCCCAGAACGATACGGGCGGGCGGTCGGGAGCCTCGCCCCGCAGTGCGGCCAGCACCCGGTCACGGCTGGTCATGCTTCAAGGCTAGTCCTCGGCCGCGCGTCCCACAACCGCGAATGCGCTCCGCCGCCGGGGGTGCGGGCGCGGGCGGGAGCCGGGTAGCATCGCGCCATGCGCTCTCCCCGGATCCACCGGCTGCTGCCGCTCGTCCTCGGGCTCGCGCTCGGAGCTTCCTGCGCCCGCCACCGGGACGAGCCTGCGCCCGCCACGGTCCACCCCGATACGCTCGCCGGCCAGGCGATCGAGCGCGACCGTCCCGAACGGCTGGTCCTGCCGCTCGCACCACCCGGGGCGGGCCGGGTGGCCTACTTCGGGGTGGCACCGGCGCGCGCCAGGCTCGACCTGCCGCCGGCGCCGGCCGACGTGGCGGAACCCCCTCCGACCCCCGGACCTGAGCCACCCGCCGAGCCCGACTCCACCGCCCTCCAGCTCAAGCCCCCGATCCCGCGCGGCAACCCGCACACGCCGAGCGGCGGCCGCGGCGGCCGGGTCACGCTCGACGTGCGCGTGGACGAGGCGGGCGAGGTGAGCGACGTGGAGCTGGTCGAGACCGATGCGGACTCGCTCACGGTGCTCGCCGCCATGAATGCCGCGCGGGCTCAGCGCTATTACCCGGCCCTCCTCGGCGAGCGGCACGTCGCGGTGTGGACACGCCAGGTCTTCGAGCTGACGCGCGGGCGCGACCGCCGGCCGTGAAGCGGGTCAGTCGGGGCGCGCCGCCGCTTCGCGCATCCGGTCCTCGAGCGAGCGGAACCCGGGGCTCGCGAGCTGCGCGAGGCTGTAAAGTGCGAGCACGGCGCCCGCGACCGCCAGCACGACCCAGGGCTCGACCGCGATCGCGATCCAGCCCGCGATCATCGTGCCGAGCGGCCAGGCGCTCTGGGCGATGAAGCGCCGTGTGGAGAGCGCGCGCGCCAGCATGTGCGGCGGCGTGAGGCTCTGCCACAGCGTGTAGGACGCGGTGTTGAGTGGCGCCACCAGCAGCTCGCCGACGAACATGCCGAGCGCCAGCGACCAGACGTGCGTGGCGAGACCGGCGATCACCTCGCCGAGCCCGAGCACCACGAGGCACGCGGCCATCACCATGCTCTTTCGCCGCGCCCGGATGCCGAGCACGCTCACCGCGACGCCCCCCGCGACGCCACCGATGCCCCCCGCGGTATTGACGAGGGCGAACACGGCTTCGAACCGCATGGCGTGGTGCGCCGCGTCCGCCGCCACCCGGTCGCGCGCGAGCAGCGGCAGCAGCAGCACAAGCGGCGCGAACGTGAAGTTGGCGAGCGAACCGAAGCTGATGAGCCACAGGAACGGCCGCCGGGTGAAGATCCAGCGGAAGCCGGCGCGCACGTCGTCGACGAGGCTGGCGCGCGGGCCCGCCGGCCGGGCCGGGTGCGGCGGGAAGCGCAGCGCGGCGGCGGCGATCGCCGCGATCAAGAACGTGACGCCGTCCGCGCCGAAGGCGAACGGGATGCCGTTCACGAGCCACGCCGGCAGGCGGCCGGCGCCGCCGAGGAGCGTGGGCAAGCCGACCAGCGTCGCTGCCAGCGCCGGTGCGAACATCTGGGCCAGGGCGAAGCTCGTCATCATCATGCCGCCGGCCCGCGGCAGGTCGGCGGGCGCCACGAAGCGCCCGTACGAGCTGTCGAAGGCCGCGGTGTGGAACGAGCCGGCGAGCGCGTAGAGGGCGAGCAGCCCGGCCGCCACCGGCAGCGTGAGCCGGTGCGCCAGCGTCAGCCCCACGAGCGCCACCGTGAGCAGTGCGAGCACGCTGTTCGCCGCGACCAGGATCTGCTTCCGGTCGTGCCGGTCGGCGAACGCGCCCGCGAGCGGCATGCCGAAGATGAGCGGCCCGGTGCTCGCGATGCCGGTGGCCGTGAGCGCCAGGGCGAGCTGCGGCTTCTGGGCGACCAGCGGGTAGAGATCACGCACCAGCCAGACGTTGACCGCGAACTGCGTCACCATGGTGCCGAACATCGACAGCGTCTGCGATCCCCACAGCACGAGAAACGCGGGGAAGCGGCCCTCGCCCGCCTGCTCCGGGCCCGCACCGCTCATGCGGCGTCCCAGCGCCGGGCCCACGAACGTCGCGTGCGCGTGACCCGGAAGCCTTCGGACTTGTAGAGCGCGAGCGCACGTTCGTTGGCGCCGTCCACCAGCAGCGTCACCGGCAACGCGCTCTCGCGCTCGAGCCAGTGCACTCCCCAGCGCAGCAGCGCGCGGCCGAGGCCGATGCCGCGCGCCGCGCGCACCGTGCCGAGCGTGCCGATCTCGCCGCGCTGCGGGAGGAGCACGCTGCGGCAGAAGCCGGCCACGCGGCCGTCCCGGTAGGCCAGCAGCACGCCATCGGCGCGGAAGCCGGGCTGCCTCGCCAGCGCGTGCGCGTGCTCGACCGGGGTCGACACGTAGCGGTAGTGCTCGGCGAACGAGTCGTTGTACGCCGCATTCCAGTCCGCGAGCATGGCATCGCTGCCGTCCAGCGCGCGCACGCGGATTCCCCGCGGCCATTCCGGCGCGGGCGGGGTGCCGCGCGGGCGCTCCATGAGCCACATCCAGTGGTCGTGCGAGTAACCGAGCGCGGCGACGAAGCCGTCGGCGGCGGGCTCGGGCTGCCACGCGGAGATCTCGCGCTCGGCCATGCGGCCCTGGCTCGGCAGCCACGCGACGAGGTGATCGTGAAGTGCGCGGCCGATCCCCTGGCGCCGGAAGCGTGGTAGCACCCCACCGCGCAGCACCGCCCACGGCGCAGGTGGCCCGGGCAGGACGATGGGGTAGGCGAAGCCCACGGCCTGGTCATCGACGAACGCGAGGCGCACGCCCGCCGCGAGCGCGTACGGGTCGGCGAGCATGCGCTCGGTGCCCCCCGGGCCCGCGAACAGGTCGTATTGCTCGGTGATGCCGGGCGCCTCGACGAGCGATCTGAGATCCGCGAGGTCGCTGGATCGGTAGGGGCGCAGTTCGACGGCCATCCCGACAAGCTACGAAGCGGCCACGCGAGCGTCAAAATCGCCTCGGCCTCCGTCGTTGACCCTCGCGCGGACGCCGCCTAACCTGCCCGCATGTCCGCCACGGCGTTCGCACTCGATCATCTCCAGGGCATCGTGGATCGGTTCGCCGGCCGCCGGTTGCTGGTGCTCGGCGACCTGATGCTCGACCACTACCTGTGGGGCCGCTGCGAGCGCATCTCGCCCGAGGCGCCGGTGCCCGTGGTCGAGGTGCAGAAGGAGACCAGCTCGCTCGGAGGCGCGGGAAACGTGGCGGCGAACCTCGCCGCCCTGGGAGCCGAGCCGGTGCTGGTGGGGCTCGTCGGGGACGACGCGCGCGCGCAGCTGCTCTTCGACGCGTTCAGCGCGCGCGGCGTGGACACGCGCGCGATCGTGCGCGACGCGACCCGCCCGACCACCATGAAGACCCGCATCATCGCCCACTCGCAGCAGGTGGTGCGCGCGGACTGGGAATCGCGCGCGGAAGTCGCGGGCGAGGCGCTTGCCGGCGTGCTGGGCGTGCTCGAGCGCGAACTGCCGAAGTGCCACGGCCTGATCGTGAGCGACTACGGCAAGGGCGTGATCACGCGCCCGGTGCTCGAGAAGGCGATCGGGCTCGCGCGGGCACGGAAGCTCCGGATCAGCGTGGACCCGAAGGAAAGCCACATCGACTCCTACAAGGGCGTGAGCATCCTCACTCCGAACCAGCTCGAGGCCGGCTACGTCATGGGCCAGCGCATCACCGACGAGGCGAGCCTCCTGAGCGTGGGCTGGGGGCTCCAGAAGCGCCTCGACGTCGAGTGCGCGCTCATCACCCGCGGCCCGGATGGAATGAGCCTGTTCGAGAAATCCGGCCGCTACACGCACCTGCCCACCGTCGCGCGCGAGGTGTTCGACGTCACCGGCGCAGGCGACACGGTGGTGGGCGTGGTTGCGCTCGCGCTCGCCGCGGGGGCCGACTACCCCGAGGCCTGCTACCTCGCGAACCACGCCGCCGGCCTGGTGATCCGCGAGGTCGGCACCGCGACCTGTTCGCCCTCCCAGCTGCGAGCATCGCTGGCGGGCTCGCTCGCGTGAGCGAGGGCTTCCCGCTCCCGCCCGACGCACGGACCAGGCTCCAGCTCTGGCGGGCGGCGAACGCCCGGATCGTGTTCACGAACGGCGTGTTCGACCTCCTGCACCGCGGGCACGTCGAGTATCTCGAGGAGGCGCGCGCGCTCGGGGACCGGCTGATCGTCGGGATCAACAGCGACGCCTCGGTGCGGCGATTGAAGGGCCCGTCGCGGCCGATCGTTGGCGAGGAGGACCGCCGGGCGCTCGTCGCCGCGCTCGCCTGCGTGGACCTGGCGGTGCTGTTCGAAGAGGACACGCCGTTGCGCTTGATCGAGGCCGTGCAGCCGGACGTGCTGGTGAAGGGCGGCGACTACGCGGTGCCCGACATCGTCGGGCGCGAGGTGGTCGAGGCGCGCGGCGGGCGGGTCACCACGATCGCGCTCCGGCCGGGGCTCTCGACGAGCGAGCTGGTGAAGCGGATCCGCGAGGGGAAGGGGGCGTAGCGACTGGCCCGGATCGGGCAGCCCGAGCGCCCGCGCGTGCAGGATCTCGGGATCGGGATCCGCGCCGTTCGGCCACACGATGGTCCCCAGCTCCGCTTCCACGCGGCGGGGGCGGGCTGCGCGCGCTTGCGTCGTGTTTCGCGGGCCTCTAGTCTGTCCCGTCCATTTCCCATCCGGGTGTGTGCGAATCCCTCGCCTGGCGCGATGCGCGAACCACGCGCGGCGCCGCTTCACCCGGGCTCGGAGCGGCCATGGCGCAGACGTTCGCAAACCACATCGGCGGTCGCTGGGTTCCCGCGCGTTCCAGCCGGACGTTCAAGAACCTGAATCCCGCGACGGGAGAAGTGCTCGGCGAGTTCCCCGAGTCCGGGCCGGAGGACGTGGACGCTGCGGTCGAGGCCGCCCGCGCCGCCCTGCGCGACTGGCAGCTCACGCCGGCCCCGAAGCGCGGCGAGCTTCTCTACCGGTTGGGCGCCCTCATCGCGAGCAAGAAGGAAGAGCTCGCACGCGCCGCCACCCGCGAGATGGGCAAGATCCTGATCGAGACCCGCGGCGACGTGCAGGAAGGCGTCGACATGGCCTACCTCGCGGCGGGCGAGGGCCGGCGCATGTACGGCGTCACCACGCCGAGCGAGATGCCGAACAAGTGGGCGATGAGCGTGCGCGTGCCGATCGGCGTCGTGGGCGTGATCACGGCGTGGAACTTCCCGTTCGCGGTGCCGACCTGGAAGATCTTCCCGGCACTGCTCGCCGGCAACAGCGTGGTGTTCAAGCCCTCGGAAGAGACTCCGGAGATGGGGTGGCACCTGGCGAAGCTCCTCGAGGAAGCCGGCCTGCCGGCCGGGGTGTTCAACGTCGTGCACGGCACCGGACCGAACGTGGGCTGGCCGATCGTCCAGCATCCGGGCGTGGACGTGGTGTCGTTCACCGGCAGCAACGCGGTCGGCACGCGCATCGCCACCGAGGGTGCGCGGCTCGGGAAGCGCGTCTCGCTCGAAATGGGCGGCAAGAACGGTGTCATCGTCCTCGACGACGCCGACGTCTCGCTCGCGGCGAACGCGGTCGCATGGGGTGCGTTCGGCACCACCGGCCAGCGCTGCACCGCCACCAGCCGCGTCATCGTGCAGGATCGCGTGCACGACGAGCTGGTGAAGCTCGTGGTCCAGCGCGCGCAGGCACTGAAGCTCGGCGATGGCCTCAACGAGAGCGTGGAGATGGGACCGCTCGTGAACGCGAGACAGCTCGAGCGCGTCTCGGGGTACATGAGGGTCGGCAGCGAGGAGGGCGCGAAGGTGGCCGCGGGCGGCGCCCGGGCGACGGGCGACGGCCTCGAGCGGGGGTTCTTCTTCCAGCCCACGGTGCTCACGAACGTGCAGCCGGGCATGCGCGTGGCGCAGGAGGAGATCTTCGGGCCGGTGGTGAGCTTCGTCCGCGTCCGGTCGCTCGAAGAGGCGATCACGGTCAACAACGCCACGCCGTTCGGGCTGTCGTCCTCGATCTTCACCAGCAACGTCAATGCGGCGTTCACCGCGATGCGCGATCTCACGACCGGCATCGTCTACGTGAATCACGGCACGACCGGCGCCGAAACGCACCTGCCGTTCGGCGGCACCCGCGGCACGGGAAACGGCCACCGCGAGGCGGGCCACACCATGCTCGACGCGTTCACCGAGTGGAAGAGCGTCTACGTGGACTTCAGCGGCAAGGTGCAGCGCGCGCAGATCGACAACAACTAGCCGGCACCGTCACCAGGGGCGTCTATGAACTTGCACGAATATCAGGGGAAAGAATTATTCGCGCGCTACGGGCTGCCGGTGCTGCCGGGGCAGGTCGCCGGCACGCCGGAAGAAGCGAGGGAGATCGCCGCTTCGCTCGGTGGGACGGTGGTGATCAAGGCCCAGGTGCAGGCCGGCGGCCGCGGCAAGGCCGGGGGCGTCAAGCTGGCGCACGATCCCGACGAGGCGTTCGCGCGGGCGGGCGACATCCTCGCGCTCACCATCAAGGGGCTGCCGGTGCGGAAGGTGCTCGTGGCGAAGGCGGCCGACATCGCCCGGGAGTACTACTGCGCGATCGTCATGGACCGCGAGAAGAAGGCGCCACTCGTGATGCTCTCGGCCGAGGGCGGCGTGGACATCGAGGAGGTGGCGCGCACCGCGCCCGAGAAGCTGGTGCGCTTCCACGTGCCCCTGGAGGGGCTGCGTCCGTACATGGCGCGCAGCCTGATGCGCCCGCTGTTCCCGGATTTCTCGCAGTCGTCGCAGGCGGCCGAGATCCTGATGCGGCTCTACCGGGTCTACACCGAGGGCGACTGCTCGCTCGCCGAGATCAACCCGTTGGCGGTCACCCCGGACGGTAAGGTCCTGGCACTGGATGCCAAGGTCACGCTCGACGACAACGCGGCGTTTCGTCACAAGGACTGGGAGAACTGGCGCGACCCCGCCGAGGAGACGCCGGGCGAGCGACTCGCGCGCGAGAAGGGGCTGTCCTACGTCAAGCTCGACGGCGACATCGGCTGCAGCGTCAACGGCGCCGGTCTCGCCATGGCCACCATGGACCTGATCAAGCACTACGGCGGCGAGCCCGCGAACTTCCTCGACATCGGCGGATCCTCGAACCCGGAGAAGGTCACCGCCGCGCTCAAGATCATCACGACCGAATCGCACGTGCGCGCCATTCTCTTCAACATCTTCGGCGGCATCACGCGCTGTGACGACGTGGCGAACGGCATCGTCGCTTCGCTCGAGTCCTCGCCGCTCCCCGTGCCGCTGGTGATCCGGCTCACCGGCACGAACGAGGACCGGGCGCGGGACATCTTGAAGGCCCACGGCCTCGGCGCCACCACGAGCATGGACGAAGCCGTGCGGATGGTGATCGAGAAGGCGCAGGAGGTGAGCGCGTGAGCATCCTCGTCGACCGGAACACCCGGCTGATCGTCCAGGGCATCACGGGACGGGACGGCGCGTTCCACACGCAGCAGATGCTGGCCTACGGCACCAAGGTCGTGGGCGGCGTGACGCCGGGCAAGGGCGGGACCGAGATGCACGGCGTACCGGTGTTCGATTCGGTCGCCGAGGCGGTCGCGGCCACGAAGGCGAACACGTCCGTCATCTACGTCCCGGCCCCGTTCGCCGCCGACGCCGTGCACGAGGCGGCCGACGCCGGCGTGGCGCTGATCGTGTGCATCACCGAAGGCGTGCCGGTCCGGGACACGCTCGGCGCGTTCCACAAGGTGCTCGCCCTCCGCGGCGCCACGAACCCGCTCGGGAAGCCACGGCTGGTCGGTCCCAACTGCCCCGGCCTCATCACCCCGGGACAGGCGAAGGTCGGCATCCTGCCGGGCCAGATCTGCATCCCGGGCCCGGTCGGCGTGGTGAGCAAGAGCGGCACGCTCACCTACGAGGTGGTGAAGCAATTGACCGACCACGGGCTCGGGCAGACCACGTGTCTCGGCATCGGGGGCGACCCGGTGATCGGCACCGACTTCATCGACGCGCTGACGCTCTTCGAGGCGGACGGGAAGACCGAAGCCATCGTGCTGATGGGCGAGATCGGCGGCAACGCCGAGGAGCAGGCGGCGCAGTTCATCCGCCGCCACGTCACCAAGCCCGTCGTCGCCTTCGTGGCTGGCCAGGCGGCGCCCCCCGGAAAGCGCATGGGGCACGCCGGCGCCATCATCTCGGGTGGCACGGGCACGGCGGCGGAGAAGATGGCGGCGTTCGAGGCCGCCGGCGTGCCGGTGGCGCGCATTCCGTCCGAGATCCCGGGGCTCGTCGCCGAGTTGCTGCGGCGGCGGCGCGCGCGCCGGAAGAACGGCGGAGGGAAGCCGGGCACGAACGGCTCCGGAAAGCTGTCGAAGCAGGCCGCAGTCGCGGCCGCCGGCAAGTCCGCGAAGTCGCGCTCTCCGCGGGTGGCCGCACGAGCGACGGCGGCGGCGGGGCAGCGATCCGCGCCGAGGCCGGCCGCCAAGCCCGCGGCGCGACCCACGGCGGCTCCGCGAGCCGGGAAGGCGGCGGCGCGCAATAAGAAGTAGTCTCCATCCCTGCCTCCCTCCGGGGGCCGGCTCTCACCCCACGCACAATGTTCCGGACGCCGACTCGCGGCGGCCGTCGAGGAGGCTCACACGTGGCCGTCGAACGCACGCTCTTCATCATCAAGCCGGACGCGACCGGCCGGAAGCTGGTGGGCAGGATCCTCGCGCACGTCGAGGACAAGGGCTTCAAGATCATCGAGGCGCGCTACACCCGGATCACGCGCGAGCAGTGCAACGAGTTCTATGCCGAGCACCTCGGCAAGCCCTTCTTCCCGGAACTCGTCGACTTCATGACCTCGGGCCCGGTGCTGCTGTGCTGCCTCGAGCGCGAGGCCGCCGTGGCGACCTTGCGCGAGGTGATCGGCGCGACCGACCCGGCCCTGGCAGCCGAAGGCACGATCCGCAAGCTGTACGCAGAATCCAAGGGCCGCAACTCGGTGCACGCGTCGGACAGCCTCGCCTCCGCGGAGCGCGAGGTGAAACTGTTCTTCGGCGTGGCCGCACTGGCGCACTGAGTTCACTTGCGGGAGAATGGCCGCGCCCGGACCCGGACGCCGGCCGCGTTCCCCGTCCGGGTGGACGGTACCAAAGGCCCTATGCTAGTTTCCGCGCGTTTCACGGGGGCGGCCCGAGGCCGTCCCATGTTCGTATGAGCGGATTCGTACTCGATCTCGGAACGCTCCGCCCGGTCGTCGACCAGGTGGAGGTCGAGAGCGCGCCATCCGACGTCGGACTCACGCAACCCGAATGGCGCGAACAAGTTCGCGGCTCGTTTGTGGTCGAGAGATCGGGCGAGCGGGTGTCGGTGCGCGGTGCCGTCCGGGCGCGAGCCCACGTCGAGTGCGTGCGTTGCCTGCGGGAGTTCAATCTCTCGCTCGAAGCGCCGATGGTGTTGTACGCGGAGCGGACCGGTTCCACGTCACGCGAGGAGCAGGACCAGCTCGAGCGTGACGATTACATGTTGTTCCACGATGGCCGGCGGCTGGACCTGCGCGAGACCGTGCGCGAACTCCTGCTGCTGGAGTTGCCGATCACTCCCGTGTGTCGGGAGGACTGTCCGGGCCTGTGCCCGAAATGTGGCGCCGAGTTGTCCCTGGGGCCGTGCCGCTGCGGCTCCTGACACCGCGCACCGCGTTCGGGGCCCCAGCCCGGCGCCAAAGAGCATTCGCAGGAGGTTCAGCGTCATGGCGGTTCCCAAGCGACGTCATTCGCACACGCGCGGCAAGAAGCGGCGCACGCACTGGAAGCTCCGCGCACCCGGGCTCACGAATTGCGCGCACTGCGGCGCCCCCCGGCTCCCGCACCGCATCTGCGCGAGCTGTGGATTCTACAAGGGCGAAGAGATCGTTCCGCCGCGCGAAGCATAACGGCGGACGACCCTCATGACCCCAGTCCCGCGCATCGGGATTGATGCGATGGGAGGCGACTTCGGCCCGGATCCGGTGGCCGAGGGCGCCGCGCTCGCGCTCCGCGAGTGGCCCGGCCGTTTTCGCCTGAGCCTGGTCGGCGACGAGGCCGCGATCCACGCGGCGCTAAAGCGTGCGAAGCTCGACGCCTCGCTGGTCGACGTGGTCCACGCGGCCGAGAAGGTGGACATGGGCGCCCGGGCGGTCCGGGCGGCGCGCAAGGCGGGAACGTCGCTGGGCGTGCTCACGCAGCAGCACAAGGCGGGGCAGCTCGACGGCATCTTCAGCGCCGGCAACACCGGCGCGGTCGTGGCGAGCGCACTGCTGGGGCTCGGCAGGCTCGAGGGCGTCTCCCGGCCGGCGCTGGCCGCGTTCTTCCCCAACACCGGCCAGGGCACCGTGGTGCTCGATGTGGGCGCCAACGCCGAGGTCAAGGCCCCGTGGCTGGTGCAGTTCGCGCACATGGGCGCGGTGTTCTCGCGCTACCTGCTCGACCACGAGAACCCGCGCGTCGGCCTGCTCTCGATCGGCGAGGAGGAGAGCAAGGGAAACCAGCTCGTGCAGGAGGTGCTGCCGCTCCTCAAGGCCGCCCGGCACCTGAACTTCATCGGCCCCGTCGAGGGCCGCGACCTGTTCAAGGGCACCTGCGACGTCATGGTGACCGACGGCTTCACCGGCAACGTGCTGCTGAAGACCGCGGAGAGCGCGGCGTCGTTCCTCGGCCACTCCGTGCGCGAGGAGGTCAAGCGCGACCCGCTCGCCATGTTCGGCGCGCTGTTCATGCGCGGTGCGCTGGCACGGCTGCGGTCGCGGATCGACTGGGAGGAGTACGGCGCCGCGCCGCTGCTCGGCGTGAACGGCGTGTGCTTCATCGGGCACGGCTCGAGCGGGCCGCGCGCGTTCCGCAGCGCGATCCACACGCTCACCACGTTCGTGGAGCAGCGGGTCAACGAGCACATCCGCGAGGAGATCCAGTCCGATCATGACTCGGCGGCCTGAGGGCGTCCGCGGCACGACGATCACCGGGACGGGCATGTACGTGCCCGATCGGGTGCTCACGAACGCCGATCTCGCGAAGCTCGTGGACACGTCCGATGCCTGGATCGTCGAGCGCACCGGCATCCGCGAGCGGCGTATCGCGGCGCCCGACCAGGCGTCGAGCGACCTGGCGCTGATCGCGTGCCAGCGCGCACTCGCCATGGCGGACGTGGATCCGGCCGACGTGGACCACCTGATCGTGGCCACCACGACGCCGGACCGCATCCTGCCCTCGTGCGCGTGCACGGTGCAGAAGCAGCTGGGCGCCACCCGCGCCGCCGCCTACGACATGTTCGCGGCGTGCACCGGGTTCATCTTCGGCACCGGGCTCGCACGCGGGCTCGTCGGCTCGGGTCTCGCCGACACCGTGCTCGTGGTGGGCGTCGAGACGCTGTCGCGCATCGTGGATTACACCGACCGCAACACCTGCGTGCTGTTCGGCGACGGCGCGGGCGCCGTCGTCCTCCAGGCCTGCGAGCCGGGCGCCGGCCTGCACGCGGTGGACATGCACAGCGACGGCGAACTGGGCGAGGTGCTGGAGGTGCCCGCGGGCATCTCGCGGAATCCGGCGAGCGACCACACCGTGGCCGCGAAGGAGCACTTCATCCGCATGCAGGGGAAGAAGCTCTACCCGTTCGCCGTGCGCAGCATGGAGGAGGCCACGCGCCGCTGCGTCGAGCTCGCCGGCTGGAGTGCGTCCGACATCAATCTCCTGATCCCGCACCAGGCGAATCTCCGGATCATCGAGGCCGTGCGCGAGCGCCTGGGTCTCAGCCCGGACAAGGTCCACGTGAACATCGACCGTTACGGGAACACGTCGTCGGCCTCGATCCCGATCGGGCTCGACGAGTGCGCGCGCGCCGGACGCCTGAAGCCGGGCGACAAGCTCGGCATGGCGGCGTTCGGGGGCGGGGCCACGTGGGGCGCATCGGTCATGACCTGGACGCTGCCGCTCGCGCGGGCCTTGCGCGCCGCGGCCACGACCGGCGCCCTGAAGCAGGCGGTGTCGTGAAGCTCGCGTTCCTTTTCCCCGGGCAGGGCGTTCAGGCCGTGGGCATGGGCCGGGCGCTCGCCGACGCGTTCCCCGAGGCCCGCGCGACGTTCGCGACGGCCGACCGCGTGCTCGGCTTCCCGCTCTCGGCCGTGTGCTGGAACGGCCCCGCCGAGGAGTTGAAGAAGAGCGTCAACACCCAGCCGGCGCTCCTCACGCACAGCGTCGCGGCGTGGCGGCTCGTCGAGGCGGCCGGCCTCTCGCCGGCGTTCGTGGCCGGCCACAGCCTGGGCGAGTACTCGGCGTGCGTGGCCGCCGGCGCGCTGGCGTTCGAGGATGCCCTGGTGCTCACGCGGCGCCGGGGCGAGTTGATGTACGAGGCGGGCCTCGCCCGGCCGGGGGCGATGGCCGCGCTCCTCGGACTGTCGGCGGAGGACGCCGAAGCGGCGTGCGCCGAGGCCGCGAGCGCCGGGATCGTGCGCGCGGCCAATCTCAACGCGCCCGGGCAGGTGGTCATCTCCGGCGAGCCGGCCGCGGTGGACGCGGCGTGCGAGCGCGCGAAGGCGCGCGGCGCGAAGCGCGCGATCCGGCTCGAGGTGAGCGGCGCGTTCCACTCCCCGCTCATGGAGCCGGCCGCGAAGGGTCTCGCCGAGGCGCTCGCCGCGGTCACGATCCGCGACGCACGCTGCCCGGTGATCTCCAACGCGTGGGCGCGCCCCGTGCAGCGCGCCGACGAGATCCGCCAGGCGCTCGCGGAGCAGCTGCTGGCGAGCGTGCGCTGGGAGGCGTCCATGCGCTGGCTGCGGAAGGAGGGCGGGGTCGAGGGTTTCCTCGAGCTCGGCACCGGCAAGGTGCTGCGCGGGCTGCTGCGCACGATCGATCCTTCCGCCTCGAGCTGGAATGTCGAGGATCCGGACAGCCTGGCCGCGACCCGCACCGCGCTGTCGGCGGCAGGGAGGAGCGCATGACCGAGACGCACATGGACCCGACCCGCATGCACACGCGCGAACTCGAGGGACAGGCCGCGTTCGTGACCGGCGGAGCCACCGGCATCGGCCTGGCCGTCTCGCGGCTGCTCGCGGCGCGAGGCGCCGCGGTGGCGATGTTCGCGCGCAACGCCGCACGCGCCGAGGAAGCCGCAGCCGGGATCCGCGCGAGCGGCGGCGTCGCGCACGCGTTCGCGGCCGACGTCACGCAGAGCAGCGCGGTGGATGCCGCGTTCGGCCAGGCGCTGGAGCGCCTGCAGCGCGTGGACATCCTCGTCAACAACGCGGGGCTCACGCGCGACGGGCTGTTCGTGCGCATGACCGACGCGCAGTGGGACGAGGTGATCGACACGAACCTCTCCGGCGCGTTCCGCTGTTCGCGCGCGGTGGCGCGCACCATGATGAAGGCGCGCTATGGTCGCATCGTGAACGTGTCGTCGGTCGTCGGACTCATGGGCAATGCCGGGCAGGCGAACTATTGCGCGAGCAAGGCCGGCCTGCTCGGGCTCACGAAGGCGCTGGCGCGCGAACTCAGCCCGCGCTCGATCACGGTGAACGCCGTGTGCCCCGGCTTCATCGCCACCGACATGACGGCACAGCTCCCCGAGGCCGCGCAGACCGAGCTCAAGGCCCGCATCCCGCTGGGGCGCCTGGGGACCCCCGAAGACGTCGCGGAGGTGATCGCGTTTCTCGTCTCACCCCGCGCCGGCTA
>CAYSWZ010000020.1:0-7440 GCA_964434945.1 uncultured bacterium
CGAACGCCTGCGCGAAGTCGTCCCGGATGTCGTCCAGGTGCTCGATCCCCACCGAGACCCGGATCAGGTCCGGCGTGACGCCCGCGCTCGCCTGCTCCGCCTCCTCGAGCTGCTGGTGCGTGGTCGAGGCGGGGTGGATCACCAGCGTCTTCGCGTCGCCGACATTCGCCAGGTGGCTCGCGAGCCTGACGCTGTTGATGACCCGCTTCGCCACCTCGTAGCCGCCCTTCACGCCGAACGTGAGCACGCCGCCGAAGCCGTGCTCGAGATACTGCTTCGCGAGCGCGTGGTACGGATGATCTTCCAGGCCCGGGTAGTTGACCCACGCCACCTCGGGCCGCTCGCGCAGCCAGCGGGCGAGGCCCAGCGCATTGTCGACGTGCCGCTGCACGCGCAGCGACAGCGTCTCCAGTCCCTGCAGGAACAGGAACGAGTTGAACGGCGACAACGGGGCGCCGATGTCGCGCTGCGCCTCGACGCGGGCGCGGATCGCGAACGCGATGTTGCCGAACGGTCCGGTGGGTCCGAACACCTCCCAGAAGTCGAGCCCGTGGTAGCCGGGCGCGGGCTCGGTAAACGCGGGGAACCGGCCGTTGCCCCAGTCGAATGTGCCGGCATCCACGATCACGCCGCCGATGCTGGTGCCGTGCCCGCCGATCCACTTGGTGGCGGACGCCACGACGATGTCGGCCCCGTGCTCGATGGGCCGCGCCAGGTAGCCGGCGGCCCCGAACGTGTTGTCCACCACCAGTGGCACGCCGTGCTCGTGTGCCACCGCGGCGAGCGCCTTGAAGTCGGGCACGTTGAAGCGCGGGTTGCCGATGGTCTCGACGTAGAGCGCCTTGGTGCGGTCGTCGATCAACCGGCGGAACGCATCCGGCTCGTCACCCTCCACGAACCTGGAGCGGATCCCAAGTCGCGGCAGGGTGACCTTGAGCTGGTTGTACGTTCCGCCGTAGAGATAGCTCGTGGACACGATGTTGTCCCCCGAGCCGGCCAGCGTGGTGAAGGTGAGGAACTGCGCCGCCTGGCCGCTCGCGGTGGCGAGTGCGGCGACGCCGCCCTCGAGCGCCGCGATGCGCTTCTCGAACACGTCCGTGGTCGGGTTCATGATGCGCGTGTAGATGTTGCCGAATTCCTGGAGCGCGAACAGCCGTGCGCCGTGGTCCGCATCGTCGAACGTGAACGAGGTGGTCTGGTAGATCGGCACCGCTCGCGCGTGCGTGCCCGGAGCGGGCTCCTGTCCGGCGTGCAATTGCAGCGTCTCGAAACGGGGTTTGCGCGCGGGTGCCGGCTTGGCAGCGGACATGTCGCGTTCCTCTCGGTGGTGGTCCGTTCCGGGAGGTGCGACGGGGGCCCTGAAAACGCTTGATCCGCGAGGGCTTTGCCGTCGCGGATCCTGGGACTCGAACCGGGGTTGCTGGGATCCCGGCTAAGGGGCCGGGTGGGCTCGATCGGGTCTCCGCGCGTGCGGCTGCGGACACATGCACGTACAGAAGCACGTGCACGGGCGCATGCACATCGCGGAATGCTGCTTCCTGGCGCGGATCGAGTTCATGGTGGACACGATGTATGCCTGTGCTCCGGGTGTGCGTCAAGACAAGACTACGACAAGCGTGAACTGAGATGCGCGCCGGCCAGCTGCGGGTGCGGACTATTTTCGTAGCGCACGATGGCCGCGCGGCGGGCGCGGCGCTGGTAGGCTACCGCGCTCGTCCGTTCGGGCGCGGATTCGTGGCGTCCGCCCCGCACGGGGCGGGCCCGGATCGCCCGGGCAAGGGAGGCACGTGGAACCGCGTTCGTCGCATGACCCTGCCGAGCCGCGCCCCACGTTCGAACGGGGCCTCCTCGTCGTGGTCGCGCTCTTCATCGTCGGCGTGCACGCGAGCTGCCTGACGCAATACGGCTGGTTCCGGGACGAGTTCTACTACGCCTCGTGCGCGCGCCGGCTCGCGTGGGGCTACGTCGACCACCCGCCGTTCTCGATCGCGGCGCTGGCGCTCGTGCGCCGCGTGTTCGGCGACGGGCTGGCGGTGCTTCGCGTCGTCGCGGCGCTGGCTTCGGCGGCGGTCAGCGTTCTCGCCGCGGCCATCGCGCGCGAGCTCGGCGGCCGGCGCTACGCCCAGGTGCTCGCCGCGGTCGCCCTCGGGATCGCGCCGTTGAGCCTCGCCGTGGGGCACTTCTACTCGCTCAACGTGTTCGATCTCGTGTTCTGGTCGCTGGCGACACTGCTGGCGCTGCGCGCATTCGAGGGCGATTCCCTGCGCACGTGGGCGGCGCTCGGTGTCACGCTCGGGCTCGGGCTCCTCAACAAGTGGAGCGTGGCGTGGCTCGGCTGCGGCCTCTCGGTGGCGCTGCTCGCTTCGCCGCAGCGGAGACGGCTGCTGGGCGCGGGCCCGTGGCTCGCCGCCGGGCTCGCCGCCATGCTGTTCGCGCCCAACCTGGCCTGGGAGGTGCGCCACGGCTGGCCGACGCTCGAGTTCATGCACAACGCGCGCACGCAGAAGATGGCGGCGCTCGACCCGCTCGAGTACCTGCTCGATCTCGTGCTGGCGATGGGCCCCGGTGCCGCGCCGCTCTGGATCGGCGGACTCCTCGCGGCGCTCGCCCGCGGGCGGTGGCGGATGCTCGCCGTCGTGTTCCTCGTCACGCTCGCGATCCTGTTCGCGAGCGGCAGCGCGCGCGTCGAGTACCTGGCACTCGCGACGCCGGCACTGTTCGCGGCCGGCGCCGCGTGGTGGGAGGCGCGGGGGCGGCTCGCACGCGGAGCCATTGCCGTCCTGGCCATCGCGTTGGCGATCCCGATCGCTCCGCTGGCACTGCCCGTCCTGCCGGTGGACAACCTCCTCGCCTACCAGGCCGCACTCGGGCGGACACCGCACAGCGAGGAGCGGCATCGCATGGGCCGGCTCTCGCAGCAGTACGCCGACATGTTCGGCTGGCCGGAGCTGGCCGACTCGGTGGCTCGCGTCGCGGCGACACTCAGCGCAGACGAACGCGCGCACGCGATCGTCATCGGCGACAACTACGGCGAGGCGGGGGCGCTCGAGGAACTCGGCGCCGGCCGGATCCCGCGCATCGCCTGCCAGCACAATAATTGGTACCTGTGGGGCCCGCCCGCATGGGACGGTCGCGTGGCGATCCTGCTACGCCGCGACAGCACCGGAGCACGGCGCGAGTTCGACCGCGTCGAGGTCGGCGCCATCGCCGGCCACCCGCTCGCGATGCCCTACGAGCAGGATCTCCCGGTCCTCGTCGCCCGCGGCTTCCACGCCGATCTCGCGGCGGCGTGGAAGCAGGGCAAGCAGTACCACTGACGCGGCATTGGCGGTCGCTCCGGAGGCCTGATCGCCCGCCCCGCGGCGCCGCCGCAGGCGGTCAAGCGGCCCCAAACTGTTGCGCCAGTGAGCGGAACGCGGGTGGTGCGGCACGGGGCCCGGGGGCGGGACGGCCGATGCGGCAGCCCCTGGCGGCCTCAGGGAAAGCTCGGCGACGCAGACAGAGCGCTGCGATCCTAACGACCGCGGGCCCGAGTATTCGCGCGCACACACGGACAAGAACGCCGTGTCATGCTATTGTCATGCGGTCGGGGCGGGGTTTGCCATCCCGAATGATAGTCGCGCGGCCGCCGGGAGATCTCCCGGTATCCCCCGAAACCGGTTCCGGACGGACCGCGCGACCTGAACTTTCGAGAAAACGGGTCTCGGGGCGGTACGACGCCACGATCCCCACTCCCCACATGGTTAAACGTTTTTCTCGGTGAGACCGGTCGGGGAATTCATTGGCCGCCTCGGACGCGCCCGGCACCCAGCGGGCGTTCCACCCGGGGGGGCGTCCTCAGGGCCGTCTTCGGACGGCCGGGCGCCGCGGAGGTCCACCGAACAATGTCGACGCTCGACGCGGAAGCCGGTCTCGAGACCACCCAGGCACTGGTGTCGCGCGCGCAGGCAGGTGATCGCGCGGCGCTCGAGGCCATCGCCCGGCGCTATCAGCCCGTGCTGATGCGCTTCGCGCACGGCCGTCTGCCCACGGCCGCGCGGGGAATGCTGGAGACCGGCGACGTCGTGCAGCTGGCGGTGGTTCGCATGCTCGAACGTCTCGACGCGTTCGTTCCCACGTTCCGAGGTTCGCTGCTCGTCTACCTGCGCCGCGCGGTATCGAACCAGATCCGCGACGAGATCCGGCGCGCCGAGCGACGGCCCGTGCCGGAGGCGCTCACCGACGATCTGCCCGACCTGGGCCCGGGACCACTCCAGCAGCTCATGAGTGCCGAGTCACTCGCGCGGTACGAGACCGCACTTGCCGGCCTGCCCGCGGACCAGCAGGAGGCGTTCCTGATGCGGATCGAGATGAACTGCAGCTACCGCGACATCGCCGACGCGCTCGGGCGCCCTTCCACCGAATCCGCGCGCAGCCTGGTGCGACGCGCGATCCAGACGATGGCCCGGTTGCTGCGGCGCGTGGGCGCGCGGTGACCGAGCCGGGACCGGGCCCGCGGACCGATCTGGATCGCGTCGTGGATGCGATCTCCGACGGCGAACCGGTCGCGTGGGACGCCGAGCCCGCCGGGCCGGGGGTCGACGCCGAGACGCTCGAGGCGTTGCGCCTGATCGAAGACGTCGCGCGCGCGCATCGCTCCGGGTCGGCCGCCACCCCGCCCGGCCCCGAGACGGGGGACGCCCGCACCTGGGGGAGCCTGGTATTGCGCGAGCGCATCGGCGCCGGCGCGCACGGCGAGGTGTACCGCGCGTTCGACCCCGGGCTCCGGCGCGAGGTGGCGCTCAAGCTGTGGCTTCCGACCGAGCGGCCGCGGCGGATCGAGAGGCTGCTGCGCGAGGCGCGCGCGCTCGCGAACGTGCGGCACCCCAACGTGCTCCTGGTGCACGGCGCCGACGTGCACGACGGCCGTGTCGGCATGTGGACCGAACTGCTCGACGGCGCGACGCTCGAGCACCTGCTCACCCATTTCGGGCCGTGCACCTGGCGCGAGGCGGCGCTGCTCGGGATCGACCTGTGCCGCGCGCTCACGGCCGTCCATGCGACCGGCATCGTGCACCGCGACGTCAAGGGCGCGAACGTCATGCGCGAACGGGGTGGCCGCGTGGCGCTGATGGACTTCGGGAGCGCCGGGCTCGTCGGCGCCGGTGAGGACGGGGAAGTCGACGTCGTCGAGGGCACGCCCCTCACGATGGCCCCCGAGGTGCTGCGCGGGGAACCGGCCACGCCCTCGTCGGACCTCTACAGCCTCGGGGTGGTCCTGTTCCGCCAGATCACTTCGCGCTTCCCGGTCGAGGCCGGATCGCTCGCCGAGCTGCGCGAGCGGCACGCGCAGTCGCCCGCCCCGTCGTTGCGCGCGCTTTGCGCCGAGGTGCCGCTGGCATTCGCCGAGGTCGTGGATCGCGCCCTCGAACGCGATCCCAAGCGGCGCCCCGCGTCCGCGATCGAGATGGAGCGGATGTTCGCGCGGGCTTTGAGCTCGGACTGGGCGCAGGACCTCACGCCGGCGCCGGCCGGCCGGACGCCGCGCGCCGCGGTGGGGTGGCGCGCGATCGTGTGGTCCGCGGTGGGCGCGTTGGCCGCCGTGGCCCTGCTCGTGTTCGAGGGGGGCGCGTGGCAGCGTCGCGCGCCGAAGCCGTCCACCGGGGGGCCGCTGCAATTCAAGCTCCAGCTGCCGGCCGGCGAGTACCTGCCGCAGTACGCCAATGTCGTCGTGGCGCCCGACGGTGAGCGCGTGGCATTCGCGAGTATGGACACGTTGGGACGTCGTGCGCTGTGGGTGCGCCGCTTCGATGCGCTCGAGAGCACGCGCATCCCCGGCACCGAGGGAGCCTGGTTCCCGTTCTGGTCGGCCGACAGCCGCGACATCGCCTTCTTCACCAACGGCTACCTCAAGCGCGTCAGCGCCGCGGGCGGCCCGGTGCGAGTCGTGTGCCAGGCCGATTTCGGGCGGGGTGGCAGCTGGAGCCGGCAGGGCACCATCCTGTTCGCGTCCTCGTCCCAGGGACCGCTGTACCGCGTGCCTGCCGACGGCGGCACCCCGATGCCCGCCACCACGCTCGACTCCGCGAATGCCGAAGTGTCGCACCGCTGGCCGAACTTCCTCCCCGACGGCGATCATTTTCTCTACGTGAAGGCCCCCGCCGTCAATGGCACGTACAGCCTGTTCGTGGCGTCGCTCCGGTCGGATCGCCGTGCCTACATCGGCGAGGTGGAATCCGGTGCGGAATACGGCGCGGGCCTGCTCGTCTACGTGCTCCACCGCACGCTCGAGGCGAGGCCGTTCGACCTGCGCACACTGCGCTGGTCCGGCGAACCGGTGCCGATCTCGAACGTGCCCGGCATCGGCGGCTCGCTGGCCGAGCCGCACGCCAGCGTGTCGCAGAACGGCATGCTCGTGTACTCGTTCGCGGCGGCGCGCGAGGGCCGGCTGAGATGGTTCGACACACGCACCGGGTCTGCGACGCCGCTCGCGTCCGGCCCCTACTTCGATCCCGCGCTCTCGCCCGACGGCACCCGCATCGCGGCCGAGCGGATCGAGGGCACCGGCCACAGCAACATCTGGATGGTGGATGCGCGGAACGGCCACGCCGAGCGCTGGACGGACGACGCGGCCCTCAACCGTCGTCCGTGCTGGTCTCCCGCCGGGGATTCGATCGTGTTTGCCTCGAACCGCAGCGGGAGTTACGAACTGTTCGCACGCGACACCCGCGGCTCGCTCGCCGAGCGCTGCCTGTATTCGCCGGCGGGCGCGCTGATCATGTGGGTGAACGATTGGCGCCCAGGCGGGCTGATGACGTTCGACCGCTACGACCCCGGGACCGGTTATGACGTCTTCGAGCTGCGTTCCGGCACCGTGGTGCCGATCGCCTGCGGCTCGGGTACGGAGCTGCACGGTGTCATCTCTCCCGACGCTCGCTGGCTGGCATTCGAAAGCGACGTCACGGGATCCTCGCGGATCTACCTGGTCGACCGGAGGACGTCGGAGCGGTTCGTGCTGCCGGGAGACGGCGGGTTCGAGCCCCGCTGGGCGCGTGCGACGGGACGACTCTACTACCACGCCGCGACCGGCAGGTTCTTCGAGGTGACCCCGCTCGCGGGGCGGCCGCCCGACGCGTGGCCTTCGCGCGCGCTGTTCCGATCCGGTATCCTCGCGGGATACGACATCGATGCGTACGGCCGGCGCGTGCTGTGCTGCGTCCTCGCCGGGACCGATCGGCCGGACGAGATCGGCGTGCTGGCGAACCTCCCCGCGGCGGTGGCACGGGGGCTGTGACCGACGCGAACTACGCCCGCACGAGAGGCTTGTACTTGATCCGGTGCGGCGTGTCGGCCTCGGCACCCAGGCGTTCATGGCGGACCTTCTCGTAGTCCGCGAAGTTGCCCTCGAAGAACGTCACCTGCGAGTCGCCCTCGAACGCGAGGATGTGCGTCGCGACGCGG
>CAYSWZ010000021.1:0-19415 GCA_964434945.1 uncultured bacterium
GCCCGCGCGCGGCCGCGCCAAGGCTTCGCCGGGCACCGGCCCGCGCGCGAACGGCGCCTTCGCCGCCATGATGCGGGACTACGTTCAAAGCTACCCCGCCTCCCGTGAGCGCAGCGACCTCTACCCCTACACGCTCTCGGGGGAACTGATCCGACCGCTGTACGGTCCGGAGGACCTCGCCGGCATGGACCTGGCACGCGACCTCGCGGTGCCCGGCGAGTATCCGTTCACGCGCGGCATCCACCCGACGATGTACCGCGGGCGCATGTTCACGATGCGGCAGTTCGCCGGCTTCGGCACGGCGAAGGAGTCGAACCAGCGCTACCACTACCTGCTCGAGCACGGGCAGACCGGATTGAGCATCGCGTTCGACAACCCGACCATCATGGGTTACGACAGCGATCACCCGAAGGCGCACGGTGAGATCGGCAGGTGCGGCGTGGCGGTGGACAGTCTCAAGGACATGGAGATCCTGCTCGACGGCATCGACCCGCGCACGGTCTCGACCTCGATGACCATCAACGGCCCGGCGTCGATCATGTTCGGGTTCTACCTCGCGAACGCCGAGAAGCGCGGCGTGCCGTTCGCGGCGCTGCGCGGCACGCTGCAGAACGACATACTCAAGGAATACATCGCGCAGAAGTGCTGGTGCTTCCCGCCCGAGCCGTCGCTCCGCATCATCGTCGACCTCATCGAGTTCGCCACGAAGAACGTGCCGCAGTGGAACACGATCAGCATCTCGGGCTACCACATCCGCGAGGCGGGCAGCACGGCGGCGCAGGAGCTGGCGTTCACGCTCGCCGACGGGTTCACCTACGTCGAGGAGTGCGTGAAACGCGGCCTCGACGTGGACGACTTCGCCCAGCGGCTGTCGTTCTTCTGGAACAGCCACCTCGACTTCTTCGAGGAGATCGCCAAGCTGCGCGCGGCGCGCCGCATCTGGGCGCGACACATGCGCGAGCGCTTCGGCGCGAAGAAGCGCGAGAGCTGGCTGATGCGCTTCCACACCCAGACGGCGGGCTGCTCGCTGTGGGACAAGCAGCCCGAGAACAACATCGTGCGCACCGCGTTCCAGGGGCTGGCCGCGGTGCTCGGCGGCACGCAGTCGCTGCACACGAATTCGATGGACGAGACGATCGCCCTCCCGAGCGACAAGGCGGTCAAGATCGCGCTCCGCACGCAGCAGATGATCGCGCACGAGACGGGCGTCACCGAGACGGCCGACCCGCTCGCGGGTTCCTACTACCTCGAGCACCTCACGAACCGCATGGAGGAGCAGGCCGAGGACTATTTCCGCCAGATCGAGGGCATGGGCGGGGTGGTGCGCGGCATCGAGCAGGGCTTCTTCCAGCGCGAGATCGGCGCGGCCGCCTACCAGTACCAGCAGGAGATGGAACGGAAGCAGCGCATCATCGTGGGCGTGAACGAGTACGTCGAACCCGACGAGAAGCTCGACATCCCGATCCTCTACATAGGCGAGGAGGTCGAGGAGGAGCAGAAGCGCTGCATCGCCGAAGTGAAGCGCACGCGGCACGAGCGGGCCACCACCGACGCGCTCCGGGCGCTCACGGCCGCCGCGGGCACAGCGCCGGGCGAGGCGAATCTCATGCAGCACATCCTCGACGCCGCGCGCGCGTACGCCACCGAGGGCGAGATCCGCGGCGCCATGCGCGAGGTGTTCGGCGACTACTCCGAGCCGGCGGAGTTCTAGAGATGGGCGGCGGTCTGGCCGGCGGCGCGTTCATGGTCGGCGTGGCCGTGGTGTTGATCCTCGCGGTCCTCAGCCGGCTGGCCGAGCGCGGGGCGGATGGCACGAGTCCGCCGCAGTCGAATCCGGTTCCGGAAGCGTCGGCGCCAGGAGCGGAGCCCCTCCAGGCGCCGGATCCTCCCGCGGCAGCCGAAGCCGAGGGGGTCGGGGACGCTGATGCGGAGGCCGAGATCGCGATCGACACGCCGGAGGGCGACCTCGTTTCCGCCGAGGGTTACGTGTTCCTGCCGGAAGCTCTGCATGTTCTCGTGCTGCCTCCGCTCTCGATCGAGCAGCTCGCGGCCTACGAGGCCACGACCGAGGAGGAGTGGGAGGCGAGGGTCACGTATGCCTGGGAGAGGGCCTACGCACCCGGCCAGAAATACCTGTGGCGACTCCGCGAGCCGCACCAGCTGCTCGCGGCTGGCGACTTGAGTGCCGCGAGGATCGTTCCGTCTCCAATTGCCGCCGGCACATGGGTGCTCGAGACGATCGGACGCGAGGGGGATTTCTCGGAGTACTCCTTCGCCAGTGAACCCGCTGCCCGGGCGGTGTTGGACCTGCTCGCGGATCGGGAGATCTTCACGTTCGTGGAGGACGCTGACGGTCACCCGGTGCCGCCGTCGCCGGGGCAGTTCGCCGATGCGAGGCAGAGGCTCTTCGAGACGGAGGCCGCACTGGATCTGCCCGTGGACCAGGAAGCGCACGGATCATGACCCTTCGCACGCCGGCCGAACCGGCGGATTGCTAGGCGATGGATCGCGGCCTTCTCGGCGGCCTGGTCGCGGTGGGTGCCGTGGTCGTCCTGGCGCTGCTCATGCGCACGGTCGGGGCCCGGCGCTCCGACGTGACTTCGGTGCCCGTCGCGCCGCCTCCGCCGGAGCCACCCGCGCCAGTGGCGGACCTGCCGGACGCGAACCCGGACGAGAGCTCGAAAGAAGTCGTGGACGAGGACGACGACGGCGTGGACGACCATCTCGTCGTCGCCGTCGGGAGCGACGGGAGTGCGTTCATCCCGGATCGTCACGTGGTGTCGATCCTGCCGCCCGAGGAAGAGGGCGAGGAGTGGAAAGTGGGGGCGGGGATCAAGTCCTCGCGGCTGCGGGCCCAGCAGGCGCAGGCCATGACCTGGCATGCGGGCGAGATGCGCGGCGCGCGCGTGGTGCGCGGCGGCGCCGACGAGCCGCAGTGGCGGCTCGAGGCGCTCGGCCGGGACGGCGAGTACATCCGCTTCGACTTCGAGACCGCCGAGGCCGCGGAAGCCGCGAGGGCGCTGTTCGAACACCAGGGGATCGTGGAGCTGGGAGAGGACGAGGATGGGCACCGCGTGCCGCCGTCGCCGGAGCAGTTCGAGGAGGCGCGCCGGATCAGCCTCGAGACCGAGGCGGAGCTGGGCCTCCACGACGACGAGGGCGCACACTGACCATGCGGCTCTCGGCGCGGTCGGGCCGCGCCCCCCTGACCGCGCTCGATGTGCTGCTCGTGGCGCTGTCCGTCTCGGGCCTCGCGTTCTGGTTCGTCGTCGCGCTGCCCTGGGGGCCGCACAACGAGTCGTTCGACATGGTCATGCGCCTGGAGCAGCGCTCGCTGTGGAACGCGCTCTTCCAGACCTTCCCGAGCGTCCTGAGCCTGCGTCCGCTCGGCACCGGGCCGGCATGGATCCTCTACCGCCTCGCCGGCCACGACGTCGCGGGCGTGGAACTCGCGAACGCGGTGCTGGCGCTCGTCGCCTGGGGCTGGATCGCACGCGAGTCGCGCGAGCGGCGGCTGTTCGCGCTCCTGGCACTCGTCACGGGCGGCGTGTTCTTCGCGGGCTACATCTGGGTCTTTCACCTGCACGGCATCTTCTACGGCCCGCTCCTCGTCTACGTGGCGGCGCTCGTGCGCGCCGCGCGCGGGCCGCTCGACCTGCGCACGCTGCTCGGCGTGTTCGTGGGCGCGCTGATCACCGCGCTCGCGCATCCCTACGCGCTCCCGCTCGCGGTCGCGTTCGTGCTCGGGGCCACGGTCGAGACTCCGTTCCTCCGCTCGCGGGCGGGCGTCGCCGTGCTGGTCGTGGTCGTGACCGGCGTCACCGCCGCCTACCTGCTGCTCGTGCCGGGCGGCAGCCGCGGCATCCCGGGTGCGCCGCTCCTCGGGTTCGTGACCTCGTACCGGACGCTCGAGGTGAACGCCGTCGGCTCCGTGCTCGCCGGCCTGCTCGCCGCGTGGACCGCGACGCGCACGCTGCCGGGATCGGCCGGCGGCATCGCCGGGCTCTTCACGCTTCTCCTCGCGGGTGCCGGCATCGCGACCGGCGTTCCGATCCTGCCGCTGTGGCTCGCGTGGGCCGCGGCGAAGAGCGTGCGACGTGGCCGCTGGTCCATGGCGGCGCTCGTGGGGGCGACCGCGCTCCTCCCGATCCCCAATCCGACCGGCTCGCCCACCTACGCGATCTTCGCCGTCTTCACCGCGGTGTGCGCCACGGCGCTCGACGAGGGCGGCTCGGATGGGCTCCTGCTGGGCCTCCAGTTGCCGCACGTCGCGACGCTGCTCGCGGGGCTCCTCGCGCTCGCGCTCGCGCTCCGCGCCGGAGTGCCCGTCCCCGTCCTCTCGCGGGTCGCGCATCCGCTGCTCGCGGAGGGTGAGCGCACGCGCCAGTTCGAGGTGCTGGCCGACCGGCTCATGCACTCGCCGTGGCGGAACGATCCCGCGCGCTTCCTGCGTTCGGCGACGCGGCCGAGCGAGGGCGACGCCACCGAGCGCCGGTTCCGGCCCCCGACCGAGGACGCATTCCTCACGCCCTGGCTCGACTGGAAGCGCGGCGGCCCGGCCACGGGCGCCGACACGCTCGTGCTCACCTACGGCGGCGAGTCGGTTCCGGGCATGGACACGGTGTTCGTCGCGCGTGGCCGATATGCCGGAGACGCGCTAGTGTTGCGCCCGAAATCCACCCTGGCCGTGGCCGACAGCGTGCGAGCCACGCGACGCTGAGATCGATCGGGGCCCTGCGCGCGGGTCCCACCGGAGGATGCATGCAACGCAAGATCCGTGTGCTGGTGGGCAAGCCGGGGCTCGACGGACACGACCGCGGCGCCAAGGTCGTGGCCGCCGCGCTGCGCGACGCCGGCATGGAGGTCATCTACACCGGGCTCCACCAGACGCCCGAGCAGGTCGTCGAGGCCGCGGTGCACGAGGACGTGGACGTGGTCGCGCTGTCCGTGCTCTCGGGAGCGCACATGACCCTGTTCCCCGAGATCCTCGAACTCATGCGGGCACGGGGGATCGGAGACCGGCTGCTGACGGGCGGCGGCATCATCCCGAACGAGGACATGTCGACGCTGCTGACGCGCGGCGTCGGCCGGCTGTTCGGGCCCGGCACCAACACGCACGACATCGTGGCCTACATCCGCGAGTGGTACGCGGGCGTGCACGGCGAGGGCGCGCTGCCGCCGCTGCCGCCACCTCCCGCGCGCCCGGAACCGATGGGGGCCCACGGCGCGCGCCCGACGCCCGCCCCGGCGCGGGATGCGCATCACGTGCGCGCGGCCGCGAAGCCCGCCGCCAAGCCCGGCAAGCCCGGGACCCCCGCGAAGCGGAGCGCGAAGCCCGCTAAGCAGCGATCCGTGAAGAGCCAGGCCCGGGCCCGCCGCAAGCCCGCTCCGCCGAAGCGCTCCGCGACGGGGAAACCCGCGCGCACGGGGGGCGCCCGCAAGCCGGGCGCACGGCGCTGAGCAGGACCAGGCTCGTGCCGATCCGGAGGCCGGCGTGACGGCCTCCCCGCGCCTGCTGTTGATGCTGGATGGCGGGCCGCTCGAGGGATCGAGCGTTCACCGGATGCTGAGCGCGGTCGGGGAGGGTGCCCGCGCCGCCGGTGCGGCCACCGAGCACGTGGAGGCCTACGTGCTCAACATCAAGCCCTGCGTGGCCTGCGGGCCGGACGCGACCCCCGGCTACTGCATCTTCCACGACGACATGAACCGCGTGTACGCGCTGCTCGAGCGGGCGCACGCCGTGGTGGTGGGCTCACCCGTCTACTTCGACACCGTGAGCGGCCCACTCAAGCTGCTGATGGACCGCTGCAACTGCGTGACGCCGCTCGTCACGCTCGCCGACGGCTCGCGCGGCTTCGTGCCCAAGTGGCCGCGCACGCGGCGGGGAGCGTTCGTGACCGCGTGCAGTTCGCGTCACCGCTACGACCTCGCGGAGCGGAGCGTCCGCGGGTTCCTCAAGTGGGTCGGCGCGCGCTGGGAGGAGACGCTGGCGTGGCAGCACGCCGACGACGAGCTCGGAAGCGTCACCGAGCCGCTCCTGGAGCGGGCGCGCGCGCTGGGGCAGCGACTCGTGGAGAGCGCGCCCCATGTGGCCGATGCCATGGAGTGACCCGGTCCCGGGGACGACCGCGCGGAAGCCGCCGGTCCCGTCGCCGGAACGATTCGCGACCGGTGATCGATCCGGGAACACCTCCCGGACGGTCCGTTGGCGGAGGCTCCATGCATCGAGGCTGGGCCCTGGTGCCGCTGTTGCTGCTCTGCTCGCCGCCGGCGGGCGCCGCGCCGCGCACGCTTCCGGTGATCATCACCCATTTCGTCGGACTGCCCGCGGACTCCGCCGACCGGATCGTGTTCATGCAGAGCTTTCGTGACGCCATGGACGCCGACCTGCCGTGCGAGCAGAACAAGGGCGGGACGTGGAGCTCCTCGGGCCCGCGGCGGAATCCGTTCCGTGTCGTGGACATGGCGCCGCCCGACGAGGCGTGGACGCTCGAGCTGAGCCTCGGCATCCCGCCGACGGTGCGAGTCGCACGCCCGGCCACCAAGGACGGCGGCTCCCCGGGCCGCGCCCGCCAGAGCGACGTGCGCGCTTCGCGCGGGCTCATCGTCGTCGCCGCGGCATCGTCTCCGAGCGCGGTGACGAACGAGGTGGCGCCGACCCCGATCCGGTTCGAGGTCTACTTCGCAGACGCACGGCGGATCCTCGTGCCATCGACCCAGGTGCCGAGCGGTGGCTACCAGTACTCGTGGGCCGACGCGGGTGGCGTCGTGGCGCGCGCCGCGCTGGAAGCGCTCTATCGCGCGAGGGGTGATCTCGGCGGGGACGAGCGGGCCGACCTCGAGCCCGCCACAAGGATGGAGGAACAGCTATGAAGAAGGGTTCGCGGCGCGGGCGCGGATGGATACTGCTGGCGTGCGCCCTGGCGTGCGCACTGGCGTGGGTCACGGCCGGCTGTGGCGCACACGCGGGGGAACAGGCGCCCGCGAGCCGGTTGACCGAGGCGCAGCGCGACACCGCGATCGCCCGCTCGCAGATTCCGGGGGCAAGGGCGGTGGGGCGTGCGCTCGACGTGGCGGGGCGTGAGGCGGCGCACGCGGCTCAGATGGATTCGATGCAGGTACGCTGAGGTCCATCCGCAGGGTGGTGCGCGGAAGATTGCAGGCGGTGGGAGCGACGCTCACTCGGTCCGGAGCTCTCGCAGTGGCTCAGGCGGTGTAGCGGCGCCGATGGGTTCGCGGGTTCTGGATGCAGCGGGTCGGGGTTCTCCTCCAGTAGTAGTCCTGCCAGCGCTCGGGCAACCGGATCCGTGACGGGAACAACCGCTGCGACAGGATGCGCCGGACACTGAAGCGGTGCGTGCACACCCCCACCCGCATGGCGGGCGTGCCGTCGTGCTTCCTTTCGGAGAACCACTTCGCGTAGTTGCGCCAGACGAGGAACAGCCACAGCCGTTCCGCGGCGCTCTGGCGGCGGCGGGAGAAGGCGATGGTCTGGCGCTTGTGGTTCGCGCCGCTGTGGCGGAGGAGCAGGTCGAGCAGGTTGACGGGGAAGAGGGGGTTCGCCGGGGTGCGGGCCGCGCGCGAGGAAACGGTCCTGTGGTCGACGGTGAGGTGTGGCAGGGCGCGGATCGCGCGAGGGTAGGCGGGGTGCTCGTCCGAATGCAGTTCGAGCGCCTGGGGCTCGGGGGCGACGATGGCGAGCAGGCGGGCGACCTCGCGCTCGCCCGAGCGCGGATCGGGGCGGCCGTACGCACGCTCAAGGGTGGCGCGCTTCTGCTTCTGGTCCGCTCGCATGCTGCCGCTGCGGCGCAGTTCGGAGTCGGTGAAGCCGTGGAAGAAGTGCGAGTGCTGGCCGAGGACGACGTGGTAGAGGGTTGGATGGTACTGGCTCCACTCGAAGGACTGGAAGCCATCGAGGGCGAGCGGCTCGGGGAGCGGTCCCTGGGGGCGGAGTGTCTCGTGGAAGAGCTGGGCGTGGCGGCCGAGGCGGGCGGCGTGGAGCGCGATGGTCTGCGGGGAGGCGGCGAACTCGCGGGCGATCTGGCGGAAGGCGGAGCAGCCGACGAGGCGGTGGCAGACGGGCGCGAGCAGATCGGGGCGCTTCAGCCAGTAGCTGGTGCGGAAGGTCTGCTCGCTGAAGTAGCGCCCGCAGTGGCCACACTGGAAACGCTGGACACGGTGCGGTGCGGCCTGGCGGCGAAAGAAGCCGGCGCGCACCCAGCGCCACGAGCGCGTTGGACCGCAGTGGAATGCACAGCGTTCGTTGGGACAGAACGGGGGCGCCGGGACGGCATCCAGCTGGCGCATGGGTCATCACACTGCAACCCCCGAGCCGTCCGCAATCTTCCGCGCACAACCCAGGCGGCGAACTCGCCGGGATACGGGGATTTCGGGTACTTTCACCGGCGTCGATTCGATCGAAGCCGCCTTCCGGCCGCCCGCGTGCGGGCGTCCCGCATCGCGCGGCCGTGCGCCCCCGGAGTTCCCGACCCATGCTGATGCTGAAGGAAGAGCACCACCAGGTCCGCGAGATGGTGCGCAAGTTCTCGGAGGACGTGGTGGCGCCGCGAGCCCGCGAGCTCGACGAGACCGAGAGTTTTCCGCACGAAGCCGTGAAGCAGATGGCCGAGCTGGGCCTCATGGGCCTGCCCTATCCCGAGAAGTACGGCGGCGCCGGGATGGACACGCTGTGCTACGCGATCGCCGTCGAGGAGGTGGCGCGCGTCTGCGCCTCCACGGCCATCACGCTGGCCGCGCACGTGTCGCTCGGCTGCGGGCCGGTCTACGGGGCGGGCACCGAGGCGCAGAAGCTGCGCTTCCTCGTGCCCATGGCGAAGGGCGAGGCGATCGGGGCGTTCGGGCTCACGGAAGCCAACGCCGGCTCGGATGCGGCGGGCACGCAGACTCGCGCGGTGAAGCAGGGCGACGCGTACCGCGTGAACGGCTCGAAGATCTACATCACCAACGCGAGCTATGCGAAGTACATCACGTTCACGGCGGTGACCGATCCGGCCCAGGGCGCCAATGGGATCTCGGCGTTCATCATGGACACGGCCACGCCCGGGTTCCGCGTCGGCAAGAAGGAGAAGAAGATGGGATTGCGCGGCTCGGACACGGTGGAGGTGGTGTTCGAGGACTGCATGGTCGCCGCCGACCAGATGCTGGGCGAGCCGACGGGTGGCTTCAAGACGTTCATGAAGACGCTGACCGGAGGCCGCATCTCGATCGGGGCGCTCGCGCTCGGGGTGGCGCAGGGTGCCTATGAGCACGCGGTCAAGTACGCCAAGGTGCGCCACCAGTTCGGCCAGCCGATCGCGAACTTCCAGGGCGTGCAATTCATGATCGCGGACATGGGAACGCGTATCGAGGCCGCGCGCCACCTCGTCTACCACGCCGCCCTGCTGCGGGATGCCGGCCGCGAGTACACGAAGGAGGCCTCGATGGCGAAGCTGTTCGCGAGCGAGGTCGGCAACTGGGTGACGGACAAGGCGATCCAGATCCACGGCGGCATGGGCTACTGCCGCGACGTGCCGGTCGAGCGCATGCACCGCGACGTCAAGCTGATGGAGATCGGCGAGGGCACGAGCGAGATCCAGCGCATGGTGATCGCCCGCGAGATCCTGCGTGGGGCATAGCGGAGCACGTCGCCGCCGGCGCGCGAGCACCGGGCGCCGCCCGTGATCACCGCGACGCGCATGCGCTGGGCGAGCGCCGATTCGCGCCTCGATGCCGCGGACGCCGCGGCGGCCGAGGTGGCGCATGCGCTGCGCGCACAACTCGGTGAGGCGCCCGCCGATCTCCTGCTCGCCTTCGTCTCGGGCTCCGGGCGGACGCGCACGCTGCGGGCCGCCGAGCGGCTGCGCTCCGAGTTCCCGGCCACCACGTTCGCGGCCGTGAGCGCACGCGGCGTGGTCACGAGCGACCACGAGATCGAGCAGGGCGCCGCGCTGAGCGTGGTCGCGGCACGGCTCCCCGGCGTCGAGGTGCGACCGTTCCTGCTCGTCCAGGAGGCGTGGGCCGAGCCGATCCATTCGCAGGAGGAGTTCGACCTGCGGGCGCCCGGCGCTCGCGGTGCGGAGCTGGTGGTGCTCATGGCGGACCCGTTCTCGATCGACATGGACCGCATCCTCGGCCTCTTCAACCGCTGGGCGCCGGGCGTTCGCGTGGTGGGCGGGCTCGCGAGCGCCGCGCCGCGGCCGGGCGGGAACACGCTCGTCCTGAACGACTGGACCTCGCACGAGGGCGGCTTCGCCATCGCGCTCACGGGAGCGCTGCGTGTGGACGTGGTCGTGTCGCAGGGCTGTGAGCCGTTCGGGCCGCCGCTCGACGTGACCCACGTCGAGGACAATCTCATCCTCACGCTGGACGGCCAGCCGGCCGTCGAGCGGGTCGAGCAGGTGCTGCGCGGGATTCCCGAATCCGAGCGCGGCCGGCTGAGCCAGGGGCTCTACGTGGGCCGGCCGGCGCGCGGCGAAGCGAGCGGACGGGGCGACTACCTGATCCGCAATCTCCTCGGCGCCGACCGCGACCGCGGCGCGCTCGCGGTAGCCGACGTGATCGGGCCGCGCGAGAAGATCCGCCTGCACGTGCGCGACGCCCGGGCCGCGCTCGAGGACCTGGAAATGCTCCTGTCGCCCCAGTCGTTCGACGGCGCCGCGAGCGGCCTGCTGCTGTTCGCGTGCAACGGCCGCGGCAAGGGCCTGTTCGGCGAACCGGACCGCGACATCCGGACGCTGCAGGCTTCGCTCGCGGCGGCGGCGCCGTGCGCCGGCATGTTCTGCGCCGGCGAGGTGGGGCCGGTCGGGGAGAAGAACTTCCTGCACGGGCACACCGCCAGCATCGCGATCGTCCGCCCGCGCTGAGCGCGGCGCCGGGCGCGCCGCCCGGCACGCCTGAAGCGCGCCGGCCGAGCCGCCGATGACTCCCGGAGCGGCCGCCTCCCGCGGCCCGCACGGGAGGAAGGATGCTCGAGCGCGAACCGAACGGCACCGGCTGGCAGGTGACGCTGCACGCTCGCGGCGGACTCCGCTACGTGCTCGCGGCGTTCCTGTTCGTGTGGTTGTGCGGGTGGGCGTTCGGGGAGTGCTTCGGCTGGGTCCTCCTCGGCTCGGTCCTGCGCGCCGCACTCGGGCCCGGCCGGCTCACCGACTGGCTGCCGGCGCTCCCGGCGAGCCCGCCCTCGCCGGCGGTGCTGCCGGCGTTCTTCGCGTTCATCGGCGTGTGGCTTTCGATGTGGACGCTCGGCGGAGTGGCGGCACTCGCCCAGGTCTTCACGCTCCTCTTCGGCCGCGAGGTCATCCGCTGGAGCGGTGTGGGGCTCGAGGTCGAGCGCTACGCGCTCTTCCCCGGGTCGGCCGCTCGACTCGAGCCCCGGCAGCTCACGGGGTTTCGCATCCGCGCGCGGTGCCTCGTGGCCGACACGCCGGCGCGCGCCGTGCCGCTGGCGCGGCTCGGCACGAGCGCCGAGCGCGAGGAACTGCGTGGCATGCTCGCGGAGTGGCGGAACTCGTTCGGCCCCGTCGACTCGCTCGGGCCCGGCGGGTCGCCGGTCCCCGGCTGGCAGGTGATGACGGACGAATCCGGCGTGCCCGCGATCGCTCCGGCCGCGGTGCCCCGGCGGGGAGTCGGTGCAGTGGTGCTGGCGGTGGGCATGGCGTTTCTCGGAGCCGCGGTCGCACTGAGCGCCCGCGCGCACGGCGTCGCGGTGACCGTGGGCGCCCTCGCGCTCGCGGTGCCGGGTGGGCTCTGCCTCTCCGGCGGCGCGTGGCTCCTCGCGGTGCGCGAGAGCTGGCATCCGCGCCCCGGCGCGCTCGAGCGGCGACGCGTGGCGCTCGGTCGCGCCTGGAGCCGGGAGTTCACTCCGCTCGGACTCGAGCTTCGCTCCTCGACCGACAGCGACCTCGACACGCACTGGACGCTCGTCGTGAGCGGCGGCGGGGGGGAGCAGGTCATGGCCAGCTCGCTCCGCGACCCCAACCTGCCCGCTTCGCTCGGCGCCTGGCTCAGCGAGCGCACCGGAGTGGAACTGGTCCAGGAGGGGCAGGAGGCCCCGATCCGCAAGGCGGCGTGAGCGGCTCGCGGGCTTCCCCGGCGGGCTCCGCGCATGCGCGGGCCCCGCCCCCCGCACGGCCGCGGCGTGTGCCGCACCGCGGCCGTTCGTGTACTATCGCCGCGTTTCGCCACCTTCGTTCCACTGGATTTCGGGCGCGACCTGCCCCGTTCCGGGCCCAGCACGCGCCGTGATCGTGAGGCATCCCGATGTCGAGCACTCCTGACGTATTCATCGTGGGCGCGGCACGCACGCCCATCGGCAAGTTCCTGGGCGGGCTGTCGACGCTCAAGGCGTCCGACCTGGGCGCGGTCGCGATCCGCGAGGCGCTGCAGCGCGCGAACGTGACCGGCACGCAGGTGGACGAGGTCATCATGGGCCACGTCGTGCAGGGCGGCCAGGGCCAGGCGCCGGCGCGGCAGGCGCAGATCAAGGCCGGCATCGATCCGCGCGCGGGCGCGCTCACCGTCAACAAGGTGTGCGGCTCGGGGCTCAAGGCCGTGATGCTCGCGGCGCAGGCCATCAAGGCCGGTGACGCCGACTGCATCGTGGCGGGCGGCCAGGAGAGCATGAGCACCGCCCCCCACTACCTGTTCAGCGGTCGGCTGGGGCAGCGCCTCGGCGACAGCACGCTCAAGGACGGGGTCGTGCTGGACGGGCTCTGGTGCTCGTTCAACGACTGCCACATGATCGAGCTGGCGCAGTACACCGCCGAGAAGGCGAAGCTCACGCGCGCGCGCATCGACGAGTTCTCCGTGCAGAGCCAGAAGAAGGCCGCGGCCGCTCAGGCCGAGTGCCGATTCTCGAAGGAGATCGTCACGGTCTCGATCCCGCAGCGGAAGGGCGACGCGCTCGTCGTCAGCAAGGACGAGTCGGTGCGCGGGGACACGACGTTGGAATCACTCGCGAAGCTCGCTCCCGTGACCCGGGACAAGGGTGGGGTGATCACGGCGGGCAATGCGCCCGGCCTGAACGACGGCGGCGCGGCGGTGGTGGTGATGAGCGGCGCGCGCGTGAAGGAGAGCGGCAGCAAGCCTCTTGCCCGTGTGATTGCCTACGCGACGGGCGGGGGTGAACCGAAAGACCTGTTTTTCGCTCCCATCGACGCGGTGCAGAAGCTCATGAAGAAGATGGGGGTGGGCATCGGCCACTTCGACCTGATCGAGGCGAACGAGGCGTTCGCGGCCCAGGCGCTGGCCGACGGCGACGCGCTGGGCTGGGACTGGGAGCGCGTCAACGTGAACGGCGGCGCGGTGGCGCTGGGGCACCCGATCGGGGCGTCGGGCGCGCGCGTGCTGACGACGCTGCTCTACGCGCTCGAGGCGCGCGGCAAGCGGACCGGCCTCGCCACCCTGTGCCTGGGCGGCGGAAACGCCGTGGCGCTCGCGGTGGAGCGCGTGTGATGGCCGCACCCACCACGGAGACCACGGTGACGGTGAGCGCGCACGTCAAGAAGGTGGCGGTCCTGGGTGGCGGCACCATGGGCAACGGCATCGCGCAGGTGTTCGCCACCGCGGGCTTCGACGTCGAGCTGATGGACGCGAAGCCCGAGTTCGTGGAGCGCGCGCTGGGCACGATCGGCAGGAACCTCGACCGCGTGGCGAAGAAGCAGGGCTGGGAGGACGCGCGGGCGAAGGGGATCCTCGCCCGCATCCACGGGGGCACCTCGCTCGATGCGGCCCGGGACTGCGCGCTGGCGGTCGAAGCGGTGACCGAGGACTTCGAGGTGAAGCGCGGGATTTTCGCGGCGCTCGACAAGCTCGCGCCGGCAACCGCGATCCTCGCCAGCAACACTTCGAGCATTTCGATCACCGAGCTCGCGGCCGTGACCCAGCGCCCGGCGCAGGTGATCGGCATGCACTTCATGAACCCGGTGCCGGTCATGACGCTGGTCGAGATCATCCGTGGCATCGCCACCAGCGACTCCACCTACGCGCTCACCGCGGAACTGTCGAAGCGCCTCGGCAAGACGCCGGTCGAAGTCAACGACTCCCCGGGATTCGTGTCGAACCGCATCCTCATGCCGATGATCAACGAGGCCTGCTTCACGCTCATGGAAGGCGTGGCCACGAAGGAGTCCATCGACACGGTGATGAAGCTCGGGATGAACCATCCGATGGGCCCGCTGCAGCTCGCGGACTTGATCGGGCTCGACACCTGCCTCAGCATCATGACCGTGTTGCAGGATGGCCTCGGCGACTCGAAGTACCGCCCGTGCCCGCTGCTCCGCAAGATGGTCGCCGCCGGCTGGCTGGGGCGGAAGACCGGGCGCGGGTTCTACGAGTACGGAACGCCATGACCGAGCTCGCGGCATCCCCCGCCACCGGCATCTCGTTCGAGCTTCCCGAGGACGTGGAGAGCGTCCGCGAGATGGTGCGGGATTTTGCCGAGAGCGAGATCCGGCCGATCGCCGCGCAGATCGACGAGACGCACGAGTTCCCGGCCGCGACCACGAAGAAGATGGCCGAGCTGGGGCTGCTCGGCATGTTCGTGCCCGAGGAGTGGGGCGGCGCCGGGATGAGCTACCTGGCGTACGTGGTCGCGATCGAGGAGCTGTCCCGCGTGTGCGCGAGCCATGGCGTGATCGCTTCGGTGAACAACTCGCTGGTGTGCTACCCGCTGCTCCAGTACGCGAACGAGGCGCAGAAGAAACGCTGGCTGGTGCCGCTCGCGAAGGGCGAGCTGCTCGGGGCCTATTGCCTCACCGAGCCGCAGGCGGGCAGCAACGCGGCGAACCAGCAGACCACGGCGGTGCTGGACGGCGAGCACTGGGTGCTGAACGGCTCGAAGATCTTCATCACCAATGCCGGGCCGGCCGACGTGTTCATCACCTACGCGGCCACCGACAAGGCCAAGGGTCCGAAGGGCATCTCCGCGTTCATCGTGCCCGCCGACACGCCGGGCGTGCGCAAGGGGAAGAAGGAGCTGAAGCTCGGCATCCACGCCTCGGACACCCGCGAGATCCATTACGAGAACGCGCGCATCCCGAAGGACCTGCTCCTGGGTGAGCCCAACAAGGGTTATTCGGTCGCGCTCGCGACGCTCGGCGGCGGCCGCATCGGGATCGCGGCCCAGGCGCTCGGCATCGCGCAGGCGGCGGTCGAGGCCTCGGTGCGCTACGCGAACGAGCGCACGCAGTTCGACCGGAAGATCGGCGAGTTCGACGCCATCCGCGCCATGCTCGCCGACAGCGCGGTCGAGCTGGAGACCGCACGGCTGCTCGTCTACCAGGCGGCGTGGCTGCGCGACCAGGGCCGCCCGCACACGAAGGAGGCGTCGCTCGCCAAGTGGCACGCCTCCGAGGCGGCCACGCATTGCGCGAACCTCGCCATCCAGGTGCACGGCGGCTACGGCTACATGAGCGAGTACCACGTCGAGCGTTACTGGCGCGACGCACGCATCTGCGAGATCTATGAAGGCACGACCGAGGTCCAGAAGATGGTGGTCGCCGGGCAGGTGCTGAAGGAGCACGGGCTCGGCGCCTAGGCTGATCCGATCGAACGACTCATCCGAACCCCGAACCCCGAAACCCGGCGAAGCATCACCGGAGGAACCACTCGATGAAGCGTCCCGTCCGTCCCGTGGCACTCGTGATCCTCACCCTGTGCGCGCTCTATCCCGGGCTGACCTCGGTGTTCCAGGGCCTCTACCCGTGGGTCGCCCGGCAGGAGTTCGCGCTCGTCGGCCAGCAGGGCGTGTTCGTGGACCTGGCGCTCAACTTCGGACTCCCGATCTGGGCGCCGAACCTGCTGAAGGCCGCGATCGGGCTCGCGTACCTGGGCGGCGTGCCCGGCCTGTGGGCGGGCGACTGGCGCGCGTGGCCGCTGGTGATGCTCGCCGCGCTCGGTTCGCTCCTGCTCGGGCCCGGCCCCGGCGTCATGGGGGTCGTCGCGATCGTCTGCCTGACCGTGTTCCGCGAGACGCCGCAGCACCTGCCGGCCTGAACGGCCGCCGGGACCTCCGAAAGGCGACGATGCACCTCGACCTCACCGAAGAACAGGTCCTCATCCGCGACGCGGTGCGCGCGCTGTGCCGGGGCGAGTTCGCGCCGCAGGCCGCGAAATGGGATCGCGACGATGCCGTCCCGCCGTCGGCCATCGCCAAGCTGGCCGAGATGGGACTGCTGGGCATGAACGTCCCCGAGGCGTGGGGCGGCCTGGGCTACGACGCGCGCACGGTGGTCACGGTGATCGAGGAGATCGCGCGCGTGTCGGCGGCGCTGGCGATCATGGTGGCGGTGCACAACTCGGTGGGCGCGTACCCCATCTACGCCTACGGCACCGACGAACAGCGGAAGAAGTACCTGCCGCGCCTGACGAGCGGCGCGGTGGGCGCGTTCTCGCTCTCCGAGCCGGGCGCGGGCTCCGACGCCTCGGCGATCGCGACCTCGGCGCGCCGCGAGGGCGACCACTACGTGCTGAACGGCGAGAAGAACTGGGTCACGAACGGCCGCCACGTGTGGACGTTCCTGGTGTTCGCGCGCACGGGCGGCCCCGGCCCCAAGGGGATCAGCGGGTTCATCATCGAGAAGGACCAGCCCGGCCTCACCATCGGCAAGTCGGAGGACAAGATGGGCCTGCGCGGCTCGGACACCGTGACGCTGGCGTTCGACAACGCGAGGGTGCCGGTCGCGCAGCGGCTGGGCGGCGAGGGCGAAGGCTTCAAGATCGCGCTCTCCATGCTCGACTCGGGCCGCATGGGAGTGGCCGCGCAGGCGCTCGGCGTCATGACCGCGGCCTACCACGAGGCCGTGCGCTACGCGCAGCAGCGGCAGGCGTGGGGCGCGCCGATCGCGCGCCTCCAGGCCATCCAGTTCAAGCTCGCCGAGATGGAGCGGCGGGTCATGGCGACCCGGTTGCTGATCCAGCGCGCGGCGTGGTTGAAGGACACGGGCAAGGACTTCATCCGCGCGGCCAGCATCGCGAAGCTCTACGCGACCGAGTCCGCCACGTACGTGACGCACCAGGCGCTCCAGGTCCACGGCGGCTACGGCTACGTGAAGGAGTACGCGGTCGAGCGCTACTATCGCGATGCCCGCGTCATGGAGATCTACGAGGGGACCTCGGAGATCCAGCGACTGGTCATCGCGCGCAGCATGCTCCGGGATGGCGTGAAAGTCTGAACCGCGTGCGGCCCACCCCGACCTCGAGCCCGCGTCTTGCGCGACGCTCCGGCGCCCCCCGTGCAGGAGAGTTCCGATGAGCCTCGCGTTCCGCCGCGCCATCGTCGTCGGCGCCAGCTCCGGCATCGGCGCCGAGATCGCCCGGCAGCTCGCGGCCGACGGCTGCGCGGTGGCGCTCCTCGGGCGGCGCGACGCGGAACTGCAGAAGGTGGCCGCCGGGATCGCCAGCGGGGGGCGGGGCCGCGCGCTCGTCGCGGTCCACGACGTGACGCAGGTCGACACGGTGCCGGCGCTGCTCGGCCGGCTGGTGGGGGACCTGGGGGGACTCGACCTTCTCGTCTACGCGGCCGGCATCATGCACCTGCCGGGCGAGGGCGAGTACGATTTCGCGCGCGACAAGGCGGAAATCGAGGTGAACCTGCTCGGGGCCATGGCGTGGACCACGCCGGTGGCCGCGATGTTCGAGGCGAAGCGCGCCGGCACGATCGTCGGCATCTCGAGCATCGCCGGCGAGCGCGGCCGGCGCACGTTTCCCGGCTATTCGACGTCGAAGGCGGGGCTCACCACCTGGCTCGAGGCGCTGCGCAACCGCGTCGCCCGCCACGGCGTGAACGTGGTCACGGTGAAGCCGGGCTTTGTCGACACCGCCATGACCGCGAACCTCGACCGGAAGCCGATGGTCGTTCCCGCGCCCCGGGCCGCGGCGCTCATCCTGTCCGCCGCGCGGCGCGGCGGCAGCCCGAGCGTGTTCGTGCCCGGCGTGTGGTGGCTCGTCGCCATGGCGCTGCGCCACATGCCGTCCGCGATCTTCCGGCGGCTCAACATCTAGATGGCCTCGTTGCGGACCACGGCGGGCTGGCGCGTCCTGGATGGCTTCGGCGGATCGGTGCGCGCGCTGTCACGCTCCGTTTGCCCGGCGAGCGTGGACGAGCTGGCGGAGGTGTTCGCCGCGGCGCGTGCCGAGGGGCTCAACGTCTCGTTCCGCGGCGCCGGCCGCAGCTACGGCGACGCGTCGCTCAATACCGGGCAGCTGGCGGTGGACGGTCGCGGCATGCGCCGGATCCTGTCGTTCGACCGCGCGACCGGCGTGTTCGAGGCGGAGGGTGGCGCCAGCATCGCCGAGACGTGGCGGCGGACGCTTCCCGAGGGCTGGTGGCCCGCCGTCGTCCCGGGCACGATGTTCCCCACGCTCGCCGGCAGTGTCGCCATGAACATCCACGGCAAGAACTGCTTCAAGGTGGGCCCGATCGGCGACCACGTGCTCGAGCTCGACCTGCTCACCGCGGCCGGCGAGCGGAAGACGCTGTCGCGCGAGCGGGAGCCGGAACTCTTCCGCGCCGTCATCGCCGGGCTCGGCCTGCTCGGCGCGGTGACGCGCGTCAAGATGCAGTTGAAGCACGTGGACAGCGGCCGGCTCCGCGTACGGCCCCTCGTCGTGCGCACGCTGGAGCACATGTTCGACACGTTCGTGGAGCACATGCCGCACTCCGACTACCTGGTGGGATGGGTGGACTGCTTCGCGAGCGGCCCCGCGCTCGGGCGCGGACTCGTGCACCAGGCGAACCACCTGTCCGCCGCCGAGGACCCGAACGGGCAGGAGACCCTGGCGCTCGCGCGGCAGGATCTGCCGCCCACGATCGTCGGCGTGCCGAAGTCGCTGCTGTGGATGCTGCTCAAGCCGTTCAGCAACGACGCCGGGATGAAGTTCGTGAACAGCGTCAAGTACGCGCTGCCGGAGCGGGTCGGGAAGGACGGCACCTACCTCGACTCGCACGCGGGCTTCGCGTTCCTGCTCGACTACGTTCCGGACTGGCGGCTCTCCTACGGCGATGCCGGCTTCATCCAGGTGCAGTTGTTCGTGCCCGACGCCAACGCGCGGCAGGCGTTCGCCGAGGCCCTGCGGCTGTGCCAGAGGCGCGGCGTGATCTCGTACCTGGGCGTGTTCAAGCGGCATCGCGCCGACGACTACCTGCTGTCGCACGGGCTCGACGGCTGGTCGCTCGCGCTCGACTTCAAGGTGCCGCGCGACGCGCAGCGGCTGTGGGACGCGGCCGCCGACCTGACCCGGCTCGTGCTCGAGGCGGGCGGCACCTACTACCCGGCCAAGGACCAGGTGGTGGACGCGCGCTCGTTCGCCCGCGCCTTCGGCGAGCGGTTCACGCGCTTCCTCGAGTGGCGGAAGCGCATGGACCCCGACGGCCTGTTCGCGAACGACCAGGCGCGGAGACTCGGGCTGGCGTAGCG
>CAYSWZ010000022.1:0-8884 GCA_964434945.1 uncultured bacterium
GCCGTGCGACCCGCGTCCGCGCCTCATGACGCTCCCGGCGCCGTCCGCTATGTTCGCCGCATGACCGACCCTGTCCTCCGGCGCCTCGAACCGGCCGACGCCGCGCGGTTCCAAGCGCTTCGCCTGCGCGGCCTGCGCGAGGCGCCGACCGCGTTCGGCTCGAGCTACGAAGAGGAGTGCGACCGGCCGGTGGACGAGGTCGCCGAGCGCATGGCGCGGGACCCGGACAGCTTCATCCTCGGCGCGTTCGAACGGGAAACGCTCATCGGCACGGTGGGCATGCATCGGGAGTCCGCGCTCAAGCGCCGGCACAGGATGATCCTCTGGGGCATGTACGTGCTCCCCGAGGCGCGCGGCGCCGGCGTGGGCAGAAGGCTCGTGGATGAGGCGCTGCGGCAAGGGTTTGCCCTGCCCGGGCTCCGCCAGGTCATTCTCGGCGTCAACGCCGCGAACGCCCCGGCACTGGCGCTCTACATCGCGGCGGGGTTCACTTCGTTCGGACTCGAGCGCGGCTGCATGATCGTGGACGGCGTCCTCCAGGACGAAGTTCACATGGTGTGCCTGCGGCCGGGGCTCTGATCCGCGCGGCTCCACGCCGCGCGTCCACCGAGGGGGCGGCCCGATGAACACGGTGAACTATCTGCTCGCGGGGGTGAGCGTGCTGCTCGTGCTGGTTTCGATCCCGCTCCTCCTGCGCCGCATCCCGCCCAATGCGTTCTACGGATTGCGCGTGCCGGCGACCTACGCGGACGAATGGGTGTGGTACGAGGCCAACGCGCTCGCGGGCCGCGACATGGCGGCCCTCGGCGTCCTGCTCACCGTGCTGGCGCTGGTCCTGCCGGTCTTCGAGCTGGAAGCGGGCACGCCGACGATGGTGTGGGCGGCGGTGGCCGCGGTGGGTTCGCTGGTGCTGACCATGGTGGGGTGGGCGCGCGCGAACCGGCTGCTGCGCGAGCGGCGGCAGGGTCCCCTGCAACCATGAGTCGAGATCCGAAGGGAGCCGATGCGATGCTCTTCATGGTGATCGAGCACTTCCGCCCGGGCCGCGCGCCCGAGATCTACCGCCGCTTCCGCGACCACGGCCGCATGACGCCGGCGGGCCTCACCTACGTCTCGAGCTGGGTGGACAGCCGCTACGAGCGCTGCTTCCAGGTGATGGAGGCTCCGAGCGAGGCGGCGCTGGCGGAGTGGACCCGCCACTGGGATGACCTGGTGGAATTCGAGATCGTCCCGGTGCGGACCTCGGAGCAAGCCGCCCGAGCGATCGCACCCGAGCTATAGTGCGTGCCACGTTCCGGAGTCGAGAATCTCGAACAAGGAGGTTGGAGATGATCCGATTCGCCCGCTGGCTGCCGATCCTGATCGCGCTCTCCCTCGTCCCCGCGTGCGCCACGCAGAAGAAGGCCGCCGAGCAGGCGATCCAGGCGGCCGAGCACGCCTACGCCCAGATCGCGCTCGATGCGCGAAACATCGCTCCCGACCAAGCGCAGGCGATCGAGGCCGGTCTCGCCGCGGCGAGGGAGACGCTCGCGAAGGGCGACGCACAGACCGCGGTCACCGCGGCCAAGGACATCGGCGAGCGGGTCAAGACGCTCGCCGAGCAGTTGCCGGACCTGCGCGCGAAGCTCCAGGACCAATGGAAGGACCTGACCACGTCGGTTCCCGGCGCGATCGCCGCAGTCCAGAAGAAGCTGAACGACTTCGGCCGCCCGCCGCAGGGGATGTCGGGCCGCTCGCAGTTCGACGCCGCGACCGCGGCGCTGCCGACCCTGCAGCAGCAGTGGGACGCGGCGCGCGCGCTGTTCGACGGCGGCAAGCTGGCCCAGGCGGTGACCGGCGCGGAGCAGGTAAAGGCCGACGCGGTCAAGCTGGTCGCGAGCATGCAGACCGGATCCTGACTCCCCGGGCCGGCGGGTGCGGGTCGCGGGGCGCGAGCGTGCGCCCCGCTACCCCACCACCTCGAACGGGCCCGACAGGACGCCGCGCGCCCGCGCGAAGTTGGCCGCCTTCACGAGCAGGTAGTCCGTATCGTACGTGCTCAGCACGAACACCCCGATGCCCGCGGCGGCGAGCGGCACGGTGAGCGCGCTCAGGATGCCGGTCGTGGAGAACGGGATCGGTCCCACGAGCTCGAACGCCCGCCAGCCGCGTTCGACGTGCTCGCCCACCGAAGGCGGCAGGTCGTCCTCGGCACACACGACCGACAGCTCCGCCGGCGTGCGCGTGATGGAGAAGAACTCGGCCTCGGCGTGCAGCACCCAGGCGGGAAGCGGCGAGTCGGCGGGAAACCTGCACACCGCCAGCTGCCAGGGTCTCACCAGCAGCGTGAGCCGCGGAGGCGTCACGGGAACGTGGTCTCGCCCTCGTCGTCCAGCATCTGGATGGCCGAACACGGGCAGGCTTCGGCGGCCTCGAGGAGCTTTTCCGGAGTCTCGGACTCCGGGTCCAGGATGATCGCCTTGTTCTTGCTGTCCATGCCGAACGCGCCCGGTGCGATCTCGCGGCACTGGCCGTTGCCACAGCACTCTTTGTAGAGGATGCGCAGCTGCATGGAGGCTCCGGTGGGGCGGACAGGGTGGTGGAGGCGAACGCAGTGTACCAGCACTCACGACGCGCGGAGCCCGTGAACCTCGTGCGCCCCCGCGCCGGGCGCGCCGGGAGGGCACGAACACGGTTGTCGGCACGCGCGGCGGCGTTCTAGAGTCCTGCGTTCACCCGCACCCTCCCCTCACCGCGAGAACGCCACCATGAGCGAGAACGCCACCCTCGGCGCACTGGACAGCTACCTGCAAGAGAACCGCGGCCGCTTCCTCGACAACCTGAAGGCCGCGCTCCGCATCCCGAGCGTCAGTTCCCAGTCCGAGCACAAGGCCGACGTGCGCCGCTGTGCGGAGCACATCGCCGCGCACCTGAAGAAGATCGGGATGACGCGCGCGGAGGTGGTGAGCACGCCGGGGCACCCGGTCGTGTACGCCGAGTGGCTCGGCGCGCCCGGCAAGCCCACGGCCCTGCTCTACGGGCACTACGACGTCCAGCCGGTGGAGCCGCTCGAGCTGTGGAAGACGCCGCCGTTCGAGCCGACGGAGAAGGACGGCAAGCTCTATGCGCGCGGCGCCTGCGACGACAAGGGGCAGGTCTACATGCACCTGTCCGCGATCGAGGCGCACATGGCGGTGAACAAGCGGCTGCCGATCAACCTCAAGCTGGTGATCGAGGGCGAGGAGGAGGCCGGCAGCGAGAGCCTCGAGGGCTTCCTGGTGGGGCACCGGAAGGAGCTCGACGCCAACGTGATCGTGGTGAGCGACACCGGCATGCTGTCGCCCGACCAGCCCGCGCTCACGTACGCGTTGCGCGGCATCCTCTACACGCAGATCGAGGTGACGGGCCCCACGCGCGACCTCCACTCAGGCGAGTTCGGCGGCGCGGTGATGAATCCCGCGAACGCGCTGGCCACGATCGTGGCCGCGTTGCGCGATGCCGACGGCCACATCACCGTGCCCGGCTTCTACGACAAGGTGCGCGAGCTGACACCGCTGGAGCGCGAGGCGTACGCGGCGATCCCGTTCGACGAGAAGGGCTTCATCGCCGAGACCGGCGCCCCCGTGGCCTACGGCGAGAAGGGGCGCTCGACGCTCGAGCGCATCTGGTCGCGGCCCACCTGCGACGTGAACGGGATGTGGAGCGGGTACACGGGCGAGGGCAGCAAGACGGTGCTTCCGAGCTTCGCCGCGGCGAAGGTCAGCATGCGGCTCGTGCCGGACCAGGATCCCGCCGCCCTGTTCACCGCGTTCGAGAAGTACGTGCGCTCGCTGGCCCCGCCCGCGGTCAAGGTCGTGGTGAAGAACCTGCACGGTGCGGAGCCGTGGATCACGTCGCCCGAGAGTCCGATGCTGAAGGCCGCCATTCGGGCGCTGGCTCGCGCGTGGACGAAGAAGCCGGCGTTGATCCGCGAGGGCGGTTCGATCCCGGTCATGGCGACGTTCGCGAAGACACACGGACTGCCCTGCATCCTCATGGGCTTCGGGCTGCACGACGACCAATTGCATGCCCCGAACGAGAAGTTCTCGCTCACGAGCTTCCACGGCGGGACGCGGAGCTGCGCGTACCTGTATGAGGAACTGGCGAAGTAGCGCCGCGCCGTACCGGAGCGCGCCCGTGGCCGTGACGGGCGCGAGGCGGGTCGTGGCGCGGGTGCATCGCCAGGGCTGAGATCCGCCGTCCCCCGGGGGGACGCGCCCGGCGCCATGACGCTCGCGCTGCCTCTGTCACCAGACACCCCCCCTCGAGACATATCCGGGTGACGCCATCGCCGCCGCCGCCCGCCGGAAGCCTCCGGTCGCGGCCGCACGCGGGCCGTCACAAGGAGGTTTCGCGATGAGCAGTCCCGCATTGGAACCGCTGGCTCCCGCAGCCGCCTCGCTGGTCTCGGTCGACGGGAAGTCGTACCCGCTCGAATCCGCCCGGTTGCTGGCGCGCGCCGAGGGTGGCGTCGCCAGCACGACGCTGCTCCAGACGTTTGCCAACCCGCACGACGAACCACTCGAGGTCCTCTACACGCTGCCGCTGCCCGCCGACGGCGCGGTGCTCGGCTACACCATCCGGATCGGCGAGAAGACCATCCGCGGGGAGGTGGAGCCGCGCGAGCAGGCGGCCCGCGCCTACCGGGAGGCGCTTTACGAGGGGCGGACGGCCGGGCTCCTCGAGCAACACCGCAGCGACACGTTCGAACAGCGACTGGGCAACGTGCCGCCGCGCACGAAGGTCGAGATCTCGATCGACGTGCTCCATCCCCTGGCGTTCCTCGCGCCCGTCGAGCCCGCCCGCGCCGGCGGGCCGGAATGGGAGTATCGCTTCCCGACCGTCGTCGGCGTCCGCTACCAGGGCGGGCCCGGTCGCGTGCCCGACCGGCAGGCGCTGAGCCCCGATCGCGCGGAGCCCGGCGACATCCCGGTGCGGGTCGAGATGACGCTCACGATCGCCGACGAACCGGGCGCCGGAGCCCGCTCGCCGAGCCACGCCATCGTCCACGAGCGGGTGGGCGAGGCCGCGGTCGTCCACTTCGCGCAGGGAGAACGCCTCGACCGCGACCTCGTGCTCCGCTGGGGCGCGACCGCCGGCGAGGTCGGCGTGCGCCTCGTCGAGGGGACCGGGCTCCCGGGCGATGCCGGGCGCTATGCGCTCGTCACCGTGGTGCCGCCGGCGGCGCCTGCAACCACCTACCGGCGCGATCTCACCGTTCTCATCGACGCCAGCGGTTCCATGAGCGGGCTCCCGCTCGAGCTCGCGAAGGGCGTGGTGGGCGACCTGCTGCGGAGCCTCGCCCACGGCGATCGCTTCGAACTCCTCGCATTCGCGAACGACGTCACCCGGCTCAACAAGACGCTGGTGCCGTTCGACGACAAGTCGCTGCGCACGGCGCTCCGAGCACTCGACCGGCTGCAGGCGGGCGGAGGCACCGAGATGGCGCATGCCATCGCCGAGGCCATGAACCCGACCCGCGACGAGGCGCAGCGCCAGGTCGTGCTGGTCACCGACGGGCAGATCGGCTTCGAGGCCGAGGTGGTGGAGCGTGTCGCGGCCGGACACAACGTCCGCCTGCACGTCGTCGGCGTGGGGCACGTGCCGAATCGCGCGCTCACGCAGCAGGCCGCGGCCGCCGGCCGTGGGATGGAAGTACTGGTCGCCGCGCACGCCGCCGTGCACGAGGCGGCCCGCCGGCTGGTCGCGGGGACGGCGTCGCCGGTGCTGACGCAGCTCTCGGTGAGCGGCACGGCGCTCTCCGGACGCAAGCCATCGCGCCTGCGCGACGTGTTCGCCGGGCAGCCGCTGGTCTTCACCGTGGAGCTGAGCGGGGCGGGTGGCGCGCTCGAGCTGCGCGGCGCGCAGGCGGGCGCACGCGAGCCGTGGGTGCACCGGATCGAGGTGCCGGGGGCGCCGGGCGCACTCGCCTCGACGCCGCTTCCGCTCGGCGCGCTCCACGGGCGTGAGGTCGTCGGCGAGCTGGAACTGTCGCGCGGTGGCTCACGGCTCCCCACAAGGGGGCTGCTCGACCACGAGATCGAAGCGGTCGCCATGCGCCACCGGATCGTGAGCAGCCGGACGAGCCTCGTGGCGATCGCCGAGGAGCCGTCGGTGGACCCGCGGGCACCTCGCCGGCGTGAACGCCTGGCGGTCGAGCTGCCGGCGGGCGTGTCGGCGGAGGGAGTCGGGCTGGTCGAGCAGCAAATCACCGTGCTGGCGCGGGAAGAGAGGATGCTCAAGGGCGCGATGTCTCTGATGAGCCGTGCCCGGGTGGGGGCCGTGGACGCGGAGATGCCCTTCAGCATGATGGACGCCCACGACGTGACTTCACCTGTGGATCGAGGTGCGCATGCGGCAGCCGGCGGCTTTCCGCACCTGCCGCCGCCATCCACGGCCCTCGACCTCGTCGTGACCAACGTCCACTGGCCCGAGCCCGGTGTCATCGTGGTCGAGTTCGAGGTACCCCACGAGGGGTTCGAGCTGCCCACGGGCCTGGTCAGGGTGCGATACGTCGCGCCGGGCGGTCCCCCCAGAAGCTGGGGCAGTGTCGTCGTGCCCGAACAGAGCAGTCCCGCCGGCCCGAATCACGCAGGAACGATCGTGCGGCTGGCGATCCGGCTCGCTCGCCAGCAGGCCTGGGTCGGAAACTCAGAGGTGGAACTCACGGGGACCGGCCGGGTGCTCGATTGGCATGGGGTCGCACGCGAGATCGAGGTGTGTCTCCGGCTGCGTGTCCCCGACCAGCCGTCGGGGAAGCCCGCATGACCGAAGTCGATGCGCTCTGGCTCCGCGTCTGCGGCGGAGACAGGGAAGCCTTCGGGGACTGGATGGGGCGCGTCGAGCGCCCCATCCGTCGCTGTCTCCACCCGTTCGCACGCGCCGTCGATGCCGAGAGCGTCGTCCAGGAGGCGCTGCTGCGCATGTGGGTCTACGCGCGCGAGCGTGGAGCGCGGTTGACCGGCGACGACGCGTCTCTCCGCTTCGCCATCGGCATTGCGCGCAACCTGGCGCGGAACATGGCGCGCAAGTACGGCCGCGAGCTGCACCTGCCGCCGGACGAGTTGCCCGAACCGTCCGTGGCCCCCGAGCCGCCGCCGGACCCCTCCCTGCGGCGCGCGATCCGCGACTGCTTCGACCGGCTGGCGAAGAAGCCGCTGCTCGCGATGCGCGCCCGGCTGGCGGACGGTCACCATCTCGACGACGGGGCGCTGGCGAAGCAGCTCGGCATGACGCTCAACACGTTCCTCCAGAACATCGTTCGCGCGCGGCAGCAGCTCGCGAAGTGCCTCGGAGCGAAGGGCGTCGAGCTCCAGGAGTTCGCACGATGAGCCGGCGGGACGAGCAGGAAGCCGCGCTGCTCGAAGCCACGCTCAGCGCCCATCGCGAGCGCGATGCCGACGGCCTGCCGCTGGCGCCGCCAGAGTGGTGGGACCTGTCGGCGGAGGCGTGCGAGCGGGCGTGCGTCCTCCAGGCGGAAGCGCGAGCCGTCGAGAGCGCACTGGACGAGCGCGGCTGGAGCGCCACGGTGAAGGCGGTGCTGGAGCGGATCTAGCCGGCCCCGCGCATGAATGCGCGGCCGAACGCTTCACGCCTTCGCCCCGTATGCATCCGGCACCCATTTCTCCATCCAGCGGTCGGGGGCCGAGAGCGGCGTGAAGCCGAACTTCGCATAGAGCCCGTGCGCGTCGCGCGTGAGCAGGACCCAGCGCCGGAAGCCCTGCAACTCGGGATGCGCGATCATGCACTCGCACATCCAGCGCGAGAGACCGCGGCCACGCCAGGGCTCGAGCACGAACACGTCCCCCACGTAGGCGACCGTGGCGAAGTCGGTCACCACGCGCGCGAACGCCACCTGCGTCGTGCCCTCGTACACCCCGAACGGCAGCGCGTTGCGGATCGAGCGCTCGCACACGTCGCGCGGGATGCCGCGCGCCCAGTAGCAGGTGCTGAGGTAGCCGTGGATCATGTCCAGGTCGAGCCGCGCGGGGTCGGTGCTGAGCGTGAAGCCGTCGCGTTTCCACTCGTGGTGCACGGGCGCCTCCGGAGCAGAGGGGGGATGCCGGAACGTTAGCGCAGCGGCGCGCCTCGCGCGCGCGGCGGACCGCGAACATCCTTCGGCGTGGAGCCGTGGTTTCTTCTCCATTCCCTTCTTCGCCGGCCGACGGCCCCGCGGAGCGCAGCGTCGAACGACCCCCGTGCGCGACGGACGGCCCGATTCTCGTGCCCAACGTTTCGTGCGGGCGCGCCTGTCCAAGCCTGTGTGCGGTACCCTCGCACGCGCCGGCCGCCAGCCGCCCGGATCCCGGAGGACGCTCGCATGAACCCCAGCCGTCTCGCACCGCTCGTCGCGCGCTTCGCCGCCAGGATGTGGTTGCCGCTGGCAGCCCTGGCCGTCCTCGGCTCGCCGCTCGTCGCCCGTGCGGCCGACGCGTCCGCCGCGAGCGGGCAATGGTCGCTCGTGGCGGGCGCGAAACCCGCGACGGTCCAGCTCTCGCTCAGCCTCGAGCGACCGGGACACAAGCACGAATGGAGCTCGCACGACGTCGCGCTCGGCGACCTGGTCGGCCTCACGCCCGAGCAGCTGGCCCGCGGGGCGGCCGACGTCACGTTCCGGCTCGAGCGTGACGCGGGCGCATTCCAGATGCGGGGCTCGATCGCGAACGGCAAGGGCAGTGGCACGTTCGACCTGGTCCTGTCCAGCACGTTCGCCGACGAGCTGCAACGCCGGGGCGTGGGCCGGCCGGGCAAGGACCAGCAGGTGCTGCTCGCGATGGAGGACGGCCGGCTCGCGCTCCTCGACGAACTGCGCGATCTCGGGCTTGCGGTTCCCAAGCTGGACGCGTTCGTCCGCTGCGTGGAACAC
>CAYSWZ010000023.1:0-8210 GCA_964434945.1 uncultured bacterium
GCGAACAGCGTGAGCGCGCCGTACTCGGGTGTGCCCGCCGCGGCCGCGAGGCGCTCGGCGTATTCCTTCTGCACCAGCAGCACCGCGCTCCGCACCGACCTTCTCGAGACGAACAGGTGCTCGAGGATCGGGGTCGTGACGTTGTACGGGATGTTGCCCACCACCACGAGCCGGTCGACCCCGTGCGCCGCGGCGGCGGCCGCGAGGTCGAACTCGAGGAAGTCGCCCTCGACGATGCTGATGCGCGGCACGTCGCCGCACTCCTCCCGCAGGTACGCAGCGAGACCCAGGTCCTTTTCCACGGCGATCAGGTGGCGGACCCGCCGCGCGATGCGCAGTGTCAGCGCGCCGGCACCGGGCCCGATCTCCACCGCCACGTCCTCCTCGCGCAGGTGGGCGTGTTCCACGATGCGTTCGGCGACGTCCTCGCGCACGAGGAAGTTCTGGCCGAAGCGCTTTCGCGGCGAGAGCCCGCGCAGCGTGAGCGCGTCCTTGACGCGCTGGAGCTCGCTGCCGCCGGTCTCCTTGGACGCGCGCTCGCGCACGTAGTCCGACGCGCGCGGCTTCCGCGGATCGCGTGGGGTGGGGTGGGGCATGCGGCGAGTGTCGAGGATGCGGCCGCCGCCGGGCAAGCGCGCCCGCGCCCGGCGGCATCACGCGAGGCGCGTGTCGCCTCCCATGTCGAGCGCCTCGCGCGCCATCTCGCGCGCGTAGCGGTCGTCGGAGCGCGCCGCCAGCTCGCACAGCGCGTCGCGGCCTTCGTCCCCGAGGCTCACGAGCGCGTAGGCCGCGTGGTGCCGCACCCACCACGAGCGGTCGCCCACGCACGCCGACAGCGCTTCCACCGCCGGCGTCGCCGACAGCCGGCCGAGCGCCTGGGCCGCCATCGCGCGCACCGGCCAGCTCTCGTCGGCGAGCGCCGTGACGAGCGCCGGGATCGCCTCGCCCATCCCGAGCCGCCCGAGCGCACGCGCCGCGGCCACGCGCAGCTCGAGGTGCGGGCCCCGGAGCCGCTGGGCGATGCTCCCGCGCGCGGAGCGGCAGCGCGAGAGGCCCAGCGCGTCGATGCACGCGCACTCGATGCGCGTGTCGGGAATGCCCCGCTCGAGTGCGGCGATCAACAGCGCGCGCGCGCCGGGACCGAAACCGCGGAGCAGGCCCGAGAGCGCGTGGAGCGGCCGGCTGGAGAGCGCGGCGGGGTGCTCGAGCAGCCAGCGGAGCGAGCGGAGATCCCGGTGCCGCGCGAGTCCGCGCGCCGCGGCGAGGCTCACGCTCACAGGACCGCGCACCAGCGCCAGGCGGAGCACGCGCCGTGTGCGCGCGCTCGGCAGGAGCGCGAGCCGCCGCGCGGCCAGCTCCCGCCGGCTCGCGGGCTCGCCGCCGGCGAGCACGCGCCGCTCCCGCGCCAGGTGGCCGCTCCGCGCGAGCGAGCGCGCCAGCGCCAGGCGCTCGCGCGGGCGAAGCGTGGTGGTGATGGCCTCCATCGCATCCCAGAAGGGCTCATGGTCGGCGTGGGAGACGGCGCGGCGGAGATCGCGCCCGGCGATGCGACCCGAGACGCGCCCGACCAGGAGACGGAAGAGTTCGCCCGCCCGCAGGCGGGCGGCGCTCCTCCGCGCGCGGTGGGACGCGCGCACCAGCAACAGCACCAGCGCGGTGGCCGCGACCGGCACCGCGAGCGTGAACGAGAGCACCAGCCAGAACGGCGTGTCGGGGCCCGGCACCATGCGCCTGTTCTCGGCCCCGGCGCGACCCGGGTTGATGGGTGATAATCCCCGATGCGGCATCGGCTTCCGGCGGCCGACAGTCGTTGACAGCGGGAGAAGCGCACCCGTAACATTTTCGTCCCTTCCACCCGCACTCCACCCCTCGCCCACCAGGAGCGCCCACTGGTTTCCCCGGGTATCCCCCAGGCCGCGCCCGTCCGGGCCGCCGCCCCTGAGACTCCGTTCTTCATGCAGGTGGAGGGGTTCCCGGTCTATTGCGTGTTCCACGCGGCCGTCCCCGGCAGGGTCGATCCCCCGGTGGTCGTGCACGTTCACGGCCTCGGCGTGGAGCAGATCACGCTCTACCGGCAGGAAGTGCTGGCCGCCCGCGCGGCCGCCGCGCACGGGCTCCCGGTGCTGCGCTACCACGCCCGCGGCCACGGTGATTCTGCGGGCGCGTCGGCCGACGTGACGCTCGCCTCGCTCGTCGCGGACGCGCGCGCCGCGGCCGACGAGGCGAAGCGGAGGAGCGGCAGCTCCCGCGTGGTGTGGCTCGGCGTCCGCATGGGCGCGCTGGTGGCGGCGCTGGCGGGCGGGCCCACGTCGGGACGCGACGATGCTGCCGGGTTCGTGCTGTGGGAACCGGTCGCCGACGCGGCCGAGTTCTTCCGGCAACAGCTCCGGATGCTGCTCTTCTCGCGGGTGGCGGGCGGCCAGAAGCCGGAGGCAACCGTGGACCAGCTGCTGGCACGGATCGCGAGCGAAGGCAACCTCGACGTGCTCGGCTACACGCTCCGACAATCGTTGATCGAGAGTTTCGCCGGGGCGGAGCTCGTCGCGGCGCTCGCCGGCGACCATGCGCCGGTGTGCGTGGCGCAGGTCCAGGCTCGCGCCCGGCTGGCGCCGTCGCACGCCCGGCTGGTGGACGCCCTGCAGCGCACCGCCCGGGTGGCGACGGCGACGCTCCATGACGAGCCGGGTTACCAGCACATGAGCAATCCCGCATGGCAGTCGGATGCGCTCACGCACGTCACCGTGGAGTGGCTCGATGCCCTGGCGTGAGACCGCGGCCGAACTCGAACGCGCGCGTGCCGAGCAGCCCGTGACGCTGCCCACGCCCGCCGGGACGCTGTTCGCGGTGTTCACGCCGCCCGATCCGGCGGTCCCGCGCGCGACGCAATGCGTCGTGCTGTTCACCCGTCCGCGCTCGCACCGCAACCGCATGTGGGTCGAGGCGGCGAGGCGCCTCGCCACGCGCGGCTTCGGAGCGCTGCGCTTCGACTACCACGGCGCCGGGGATTCGGAGGGCGAGAGCACGTTTCTCGACCCGAACCGGCCCTACCGCGACGACACCAACGCCGTGCTGCGCATGCTGCGCGAGCGCTTCAGCTACCGGCGCTTCCTGCTCGCCGGCTCCTGCTTCGACGCCCGCACTGCGCTCTCGGCGTTCGCGGAGGAGGGCGGCGCCGTGGACGGGCTGGTGTTCTTCTCCGCGCCGCTCATGGAGCTGGACACGCTGGTCAAGGCGCACGCCGACCGCAAGGACTGGCGGCACCTGTTCCGCGCGCTCGGCAATCCGGAGAACTGGCGCTCGCTCGGCAGCGCCGGGCGCTGGCGCTACATGGCCACGGTGCTGGGACGCGTCGCCGGGCGCGGGAGCGGCGGGGGCGTGCGGAACGACACACCGCTCGCGGACAGCTTCGTGGAGCACTTTCGAGCCCTGGTCCGGTCCGGCGCCCGGGCGCTGTTCGTGTACGGCGACGCCGACGCGGAGTACGCTTCGTTCCAGGTCGCGCTCCAGACCGTGTTCGCGAGGCTCACCCCTGCGGAGCGCGCACGCTTCGAGATCGAAGTGTGGCCCGGCGACGTGCATGGGTTCCTGAACGTGCCGCTGCAACGCCGCTCGCTCGAACACGCGCTGGCGTGGCTCGAACGCTTTCATGCGCAAGCGCTCGCGAAGCTCGCGGGCGATTCGAAGCACTGACCGCCGGGATCCGACCCATGCACGGCAGACGATGAACTTCGAGCTGACGCCGGACCAACTCGAATTGCGCGCCTCCGTCCGCGCGTTCGCGCGCGGGGAGCTGAACCACGACCTCGAGCGGCGCGACCACGACGGCGCGTTCCCGCGCGACTGCTGGCAGAAGTGCGCCGACTTCGGGCTGCTCGGGCTCCCAATCGCGGGCGAGTTCGGCGGCCAGGGGCAGGACCTGGTCACCACGACCATCGCCATGGAGGCGCTGGGCTGGGGCTGCCGGGACAACGGCCTGGTGTTCAGCCTCAACGCCCAGATGTGGGCGGTGCAGATGCCGCTCGCGCACTACGGCCGCGAGGACCAGAAGCGCGAGTGGCTGCCGCGGCTCCTGAGCGGCCAGAGCATCGGGGCGCATGCCATCACCGAGCCCGGCGCCGGCTCCGACGTGTTCTCGCTCAGCACGCGGGCCGAGCGGAGGGACGGCGGCTACGTCCTGAACGGCCAGAAGACGTTCGCGACCAACGCGCCGATCGCGGACGTGGCGCTCGCGTTCGCGTACCTCGCCCGCGACGGCCGGCCGCCGGCGCTCACCGCGTTCCTCGTGCCGCGGGCCACACCGGGCGTCAGTTTCGGGAAGCCGATCGCCAAGATGGGCCTGCGCACCTCGCCGATGGGCGAGGTGATCTTCGAGGACTGCCTCGTTCCCGAGAGCGCGCGGCTCGGGCCCGAAGGTGCGGGCATGAAGATCTTCAACTCGGCGATGGAGTGGGAGCGCGCCTGCATCTTCGCCGGGCACCTGGGCGCCATGGAGCGCCTGCTCGACGACTGCATCGGCTACGCGAAGCAGCGACGGCAGTTCGCCCAGCCCATCGCCAAGTTCGAATCTGTGGCCGATCGCATCGCGGACATGAAGGTCGCGATCGAGGCCGGGCGCTGGCTCCTGTACAAGGTCGGCTGGCTCGCCGATCAGGGCCGGAGCGCCGTGCTCGAGGCGGCCATGGCCAAGCTGTTCGTGAGCGAGATGCACAGCCGGGCCGCGCTGGACGCGCTGCAACTCCACGGCGGCTACGGCTACATGAAGGAGTACCCGATCGAGCGCGAAGTGCGCGATGCGCTGTCGGGAACGCTCTATTCCGGCACCAGCGAGATGCAGCGGAAGATCATCGCCCGCTGCCTGGGACTCTAGCGGATGCAACGCCTGCTGCCGCGCCTCGTCACGGATTCGGCTCACCGGAACCCGGCCGCGCCCGCCGTGGTGATGGACGGCGTCACGCTCGACTACGCGCTGCTCGAGGAGCGCTCGAACCGGTTCGCACGCTCCCTGGCGGCGCACGGCGTGCGGCGGGGCGACCGGGTCGGGCTGTGGTGCCCCAAGTCCCCGGACACGATCGTGGCGCTCTACGGGATCATGAAGGCGGGCGCGGCCTACGTGCCGGTGGACGGGTCGTCACCCGCGCCGCGGCTCGCGCACATCGCCCGCGACTGCGAGATCGCCGGGCTCGTGACCACGCGCGACCGCGCCGTCGCGCTCGACGAGGTGTTCGCCGGCCGCGCGCCGATGCGCGCGCTGTGGTTCACCGATCTCGACGATGCCCGCGCCGAATCGCCGCGCGTCGCGGGGCTGCCCGGGGTGCCGTGGGCCGCCCTGCAATCGGAGAAGGGCAGCACGTTCCCGTCCCCCACGCTCGAGGACGATCTCGCCTACATCCTGTACACGAGCGGCTCCACCGGTGAGCCGAAGGGCGTCATGCTGACGCACCGGAACTGCCGCGTGTTCACGGACTGGGCGGCGGAGACCTTCGCACTCAGCGCGAAGGACCGGGTCGCGAACCAGGCGCCATTCCACTTCGACCTCTCCACCTTCGACCTGTTCGCGACCGCGCACGCCGGCGCCGCGCTCTACCCGGTGAGTCCACGCATCGCGGCGTTCCCCGCCGCGGTCGCCATGCGCTGGGCGCAGGACCGGCTGTCGGTGTGGTACTGCACACCCAGCTCGCTGGTGCTCATGCTGACGCGCGGCGGGCTCGACAAGCACGACCTGTCCGCCCTGCGCGTGCTGCTGTTCGCCGGGGAGGTGTTCCCGACCAAGTACCTGCGGCAGCTGATGGCGCTGGCACCGCACGCGCGCTACGCGAACCTGTACGGTCCGACCGAGACCAACGTGTGCACCTGGCTCGAGGTCACGAGCCCGCCCGAGGGCGAGGCGCCCGTGTCCATCGGCCGGGCGTGCCCGTTCGACGAGACACTGGTGCTGGACACGTCGCTGCGACCGGTGCCCGCCGGCGGGATCGGGGAGCTGTGGGTCCGCGGCGCGTCGGTCATGCAGGGCTACTGGGGCAAGCCCGAGCGCACCGCACTCGCGCTCCAGACGCTCGACATCGCACCCGGCATCCGCGACAAGGCGTATCGCACCGGCGACCTCGTGCGGGCGCGCCCGGACGGCAACCTGGAATTCCTCGGGCGGCGTGACCACCAGGTGAAGACCCGCGGCTACCGCGTGGAACTGGGAGAGATCGAAACGCGGCTGGCCTCGCACCCGGCGGTGGACGAAGTGATGGTGGTCGCCGTGCCCGACGACGAGGTCACGAATCGGTTGACGGCGTACGTGGTGATCCACCCCGATTCCGTGGTGGGCCCCGACGAACTCAAGCAGTACTGCGCGGCGACGCTGCCGCGCTACATGGTGCCCGAGACCGTGGAGTTCCGGGCACTGCTCCCGCGCACGAGCAGCGGCAAGCTCGACCGCCGCATGCTCGACAAGGCGAAGGCCCCCGAGGATCCGCGATGAACCTGACCCCGACCGAAGCGACCGTGCGCCAGTTCCTGATCGAGGACGTCTTCTACGACAAGGACCTCAAGGACCTCGGCCCGGACGATTCGCTGTTCGCCAAGGGCCTGCTCGACTCGCTGTCCATCTTGAAGACGGTGACGTTCTGCGAGGAGCAATTCGGCATCGCGATCCCCGACGAGGAAGTCCTGCCGGACCACTTCGAGTCCGTGCGCGCGATCGCGAAGCTGGTGGAGCGGGTGCGGGCGAAATAGCCGCGCGGGTGGCAAAGGGCCACCTCCTTCCCGGGTAGACTTTCGGAGTACGCCGGCCCCTCCCTCAGTGCCATGGAAGCGGCGGGATATCCTTCCCTAACATTCCGCACGTGCAAATGAAAAGCCCCCCGACTTTTCACCAGCGCGATCCGCGAACATCGGCAAGATCCCATGGCTCGCACCGGTCGTCGGTAGCCGCCACACAGGCGGTTGCGATGGCCGGAAGGGTGCGCCGGTCGAGACGCGGTTCCCCTGACGAGGCGCCCGTCGCCCGCTCGATGTCCGTCCGGGATGCCTGACGCCTGATTCCCCCCCCGTCGTCAGCGCTCTCGCACTTGCCGCGACAGACTTCATTACCGCATTCGAGCGATTCGTCCGTTCAACGTGAGGCCGCCGCGGGCCCCCTCCTGCGTGCGCACCTCCGGGAGGCCGACCATGAGGCAGCACTCCACGCCCGAACAGCGTCTCAAGAGCGTCTGGTTCGCTCTGGGCACCTGGCTCATTCTCACGCTCGTACCGGTTCTCGCCAGTGCGCAGGTCAGCGTCACGGCGACCGCGGGTACGACCGGTCCCACGTCCTACGCCACCCTCGGCGCTGCGTTCGCGGCCATCAACGCAGGAACGCACCAGGGCGCGATCTCGATCACGATCTCGGGCACCGGTACGACCGAGACCGCCTCCGCGGTCCTGAACGCGAGCGGCGGGACGAGCAACTACTCGCAGGTCACCATCCGCCCGCTGGACAACACGTCGATCCGCAACATCGTCAGCAGCTTCACCACGCCCGCCGGCACACCGCTGGTGAATCTCAGCGGCGCATCGAACGTGACCATCGACGGCAGCGTCGCGGGAAGCGGCCAGTACCTGCGATTCCGGAACAGCGGACCGACCACGGCCAACCAGGGCCCGGCGATCCAGTTCGACGCGGGCGCGAACAACGACGCGCTCCTGAACTGCATCGTCGAGGGCAGCGGCACGAGCACGCTCCGGGGCACGGTCTCGCTCGGCACGAGCGGGACGACCAATCACATCACGATCAGCGGCAACGATCTCCGCGACATGACGGCCACGAGGGTGGGCTCTCCCCAGAACTTGATCTGGGGCGGCAATGCCGGCGCTTCCTCCATCACGATCTCGAATAACACCTTCCACAACTTCCTGTGGAGTGGGATCAACTTCGGCGGGACGGGAAGCGGCACCGGCACGGTCGGCAGCAACGTCACGGTTACCGGGAACAGCTTTTTCAACGACCACTCGGGACTGGTGTTCGTGTCGAACTTCTGCCCCATCGGTATCGGTGGCACGGGAGACGGCCATGTGGTGAGCGGGAACTACATCGGCGGCAGCGCGGCGCTGTGCGGGAGCACGCCGTGGCCGTTCACCTTCCCCAATGCAGGAGCCTTCACCGTCTGGGGCATCAGTATCTCGGCCTCTGGAACGGCCGTCGGCAGCTCGATCCAGGGCAACAGCATCCTGAACATCAGCTT
>CAYSWZ010000024.1:0-20884 GCA_964434945.1 uncultured bacterium
GCACCGCAGGCGCCACGACCAGCCCGCCCACCACGAGCACCGCGATCGCGGCCAGCTTGGCGAGGGTGAACAGGTTCTGCACGCCGGCGCCTTCGCGCACCCCGAAGTGGTTGGCGGCGGTGAGCAGCGCGATCGCGAGCAACGCCGCCGCCTGCGCCCCGTTCACGCGCAAGGCGCCAAGCGCCAGCACGGTGTGCGCGCTCGAGAACACCGGCACGAGCGCGCCGAAGTATTCGCCGAAGCCGACGGCGATGGCGGCGATGCCCCCGGTCATGATGACGAGCAGGCAGGTCCAGCCGTACAGGAATCCCGGCAGCGGCCCCCACGCCTCGCGGAGGAAGTGATAGAGCCCGCCCGCGCGCGGGTACATGGCACCCAGTTCCGCGTAGCCGAGCGCTCCCGCCAGGACGAGGAGCCCGCCGACCACCCATGCTCCGAGCGCGAGCAGCGGGTGGGGGAGCGAGCGGGCGACGTCGCCGGCGGTGAGGAAGATGCCGGTGCCGATCACGGCGCCGATCGTCAGCGACGCGCCATCCCAGGCTCCGAGCGCGCGCTCGAGCGTCGGCGGCCCCGCTCCGACCGCCGCGGCAGGCTCCTCGTGCGGGGTCGTGGCCGGCGGCGCGTTGCGGTCCATGGCCGGGCAATGTCGCACAGCCGCGCCGCGCGAGGCGAGGGCTTTCGGGTTCGACGCGGCGTTGGAACCCCGCGGCGCCGCGCTCGGACACGTTCTGTCGCATTCGATTGACACCCGGCGCCGGCCTGCGCTCCACTGCCCGTTTCCGTGGTGTCGCGCGCTCGCCCGCGCGCGGCCGCCCCACACCCTCACCCAGGATCCCCTGCCATGAAGCGCTCCCCATTCACGCTGCTCGGTCTCCTCTTCGCGACCGCGGTGGCGGTGGCCGCACCCGCTCCCGCGACGAAGCCCGAGTCGAAGCCCGCCGCGAACTCGGCGGACAAGTCCGCGACGAAGCCCGAATCGAAGCCCGCCACGAAATCGGCCGGCAAGCCTGCGGCGAAATCCCCGACCAAGCCGGAAGGGAAGCAGAGTTCGGCGACGTTCAGCGCGCTCAAGTTCCGCTCGATCGGTCCCGCCGTGACCTCCGGTCGCATCGTGGACCTGGCCGTGGACCCACGCGACGAACGCGTCTGGTACGTGGCGTCGGCCTACGGCGGCGTGTGGAAGACCTCGAACGCCGGCACGTCGTTCACCCCGGTGTTCGACGACCAGGGGACCGCGAGCATCGGCTGCGTCACGGTGGCGCCCTCACGCCCGCTCACGGTGTGGGTGGGCTCGGGCGAGAACAACAGCCAGCGCAGCGTCGGCTGGGGCGACGGCGTCTACCGCTCGGACGACGGCGGGAAGAGCTGGACCAACATGGGGCTCAAGGCGAGCGAGCATATCGGCATGATCGTCGTCCACCCGACGAACCCGGACATTGTCTGGGTCGCGGCCCAGGGGCCGCTGTGGGCGCCGGGCGGCGACCGCGGCATCTACAAGACGGTCGACGGCGGCAAGACCTGGAAGCAGGTGCTGAACGTGGACGAGTGGACGGGCGCGAACGAGGTGCACCTGGACCCGCACGACCCGGAGGTCCTCTATGCCAGCACGTACCAGCGCCACCGAAAAGTGTGGACGCTGGTCGACGGCGGCCCGGGCTCCGCCATCTACAAGAGCACCGACGGCGGCGACACATGGAAGAAGCTCACGAAGGGCCTGCCGAGCGGCGACATGGGGCGGATCGGCCTCGTGGTGCCGGCGCCCGAGCGGGACGTCATCGTGGCGACCGTCGAGGCCGCGCCCGACCAGCGCGGGACGTACCGGTCGAGCGATGGCGGCTCCAACTGGGAGAAGCTCAACGGCAGCCTGTCCTCGAGTCCCCAGTACTACCAGGAGCTGTTCGCCGATCCCACGGTGAAGGGACGGCTCTACATGATCGACACGTTCCTGCAGACCAGCGACGACGGCGGCAAGACCTGGCGCCGCGCCGGCGAGTCGCACAAGCACGTGGACAATCACGTGGTGTGGGCGGATCCGGACGACCCGCGCCACCTGCTCGTCGGCTGCGACGGCGGCCTGTACGAGAGTTTCGACCGCTGTGCGACCTGGAACTTCTTCCCGAATCTCCCGGTCACCCAGTTCTACAAGGTGGACGTCGACAACGACACGCCGTTCTACAACGTCTATGGCGGGACGCAGGACAATGCCAGCTGGGGCGGACCGTCGCAGACGGACAACGACAACGGCATCCGCAACTCGGACTGGTGGACGGTCGTGGGCGGCGACGGCTTCCAGCCGCGCGTGGATCCGACCGATCCGAACGTGGTGTACGGGCAGTACCAGCACGGTGAGCTCTTTCGCTTCGACCGGAAGAGCGGCGAGCGCGTGGACATCCAGCCCCAGCCCGAGCCGGGCGAGCCGGGCAGCCACTGGAACTGGGACAGCCCGCTCATGGTGAGCCCGTTCTCGCATACCCGGCTCTACTTCGCCTCGCAGCGCCTGTATCGCACCGACGACCGCGGCGACTCCTGGAAGCCGGTGAGTCCGGACCTGACGCGCCAGATCGACCGCAACAAGTTGAAGGTCATGGGACGCGTCCAGAGCATCGACGCGATCGCCAAGAACAGCTCGACCAGCTTCTACGGCAACATCGTCGCAGTGGACGAATCTCCCATCCAGGAGGGCCTGTTGTTCGTGGGCACGGACGACGGCCTGGTGCAGGTGAGCGAGGACGGCGGCGCGCACTGGCGGAAGCAGGACTCGTTCCCGGGCGTCGGCGAGTACGCCTACGTGTCGCGCGTCGTGGCCTCACGGTTCGACAAACGGACGGTGTACGCCACGTTCGATCGGCACAAGATGGGCGACTTCAAGCCGTACGTGCTCCGGAGCAACGACCTCGGGCGCTCGTGGACCAGCATCGCCGGCGACCTGCCCGCGAACGCGACCGTGTACGGCTTCGTCCAGGACACGAAGCAGCCGGACCTGCTGTTCGTCGGCACCGAGTTCGGGCTCTACTTCACCCAGAACGGCGGCAGGTCGTGGATGAAGTTGAACGGCGGAATGCCCGTCCAGTGTATCCGCGACGTCACGATCCAGCGGCGCGACGACGACCTGGTCGTGGCGACGTTCGGGCGCGGGTTCTACATCCTCGACGACCTGTCGCCGCTGCGCGTGATGGACAGCGAGGCGAAGCTGTCGCAGGAGGCGACGCTCCTGCCGGTGCGGAAGGCGCTTCTCTACGTGCCCGCGTCGCCGCTCGGGGGCAGCGGCAAGGCGGAGCAGGGCGAGCGCTACTTCTTCGCCGAGAATCCGCCGCTCGGGGCGACCTTCACGTACTACTTGAAGGACGGCTACAAGTCGATGCGCGAGCAAAGACGAGCGCACGAGAAAGACATCAAGAAGGCCGGCGGGGACACGTTCTACCCGCCGTGGGACAGCGTGCGGGCGGAGGAGCGCGAGGAGGCCCCCGCGGTGCTGCTCACCGTGACCGACGGGCAGGGAAACGTCGTCCGCCGGCTGTCCGCGCCGGCGGACGCTGGATTCCATCGCGTGACGTGGGACTTCCGCCGGCCCGACCCCGGCCCGGCCTCGTTGGAGCCGCGCGAACGCGGCGACTTCGAGGACGAGGGCGCCGGCGGTGGCCCGCTCGTGGCCCCGGGCGGCTACCGGGTGCAGCTCTCGAAACGGGTGCGAGGCGTGGTCACGAACCTCGGCGAGCCGCAGGCGTTCGTCTGCGAACCGCTCCAGAACACCGTGCTGCCGGCCGCCGACCGCGCGGCGCTCGCCGAGTTCCAGGCCAAGGTCGCGAATCTCGAGCGGGCGCTCGAGGGCACGCAGCGGGTGCTGGCCGATGCCCAGCAGAGCGCGCAACTCCTGCGGAAGGCGCTCGACGATGCGCCCTCGGCCGCGGCGGTCGGGCTGCGCGCGGAGGCCGTCCAGGCGATCGACCGCCTGCGCACGATCTCGATCACGTTGAACGGCGACGCGGAGATCCGCCGCCACGAGGAGCCCACCGCGCCGTCGCTCTCGGACCGCATCGACCGCGTGGTCGGTGGGAGCTGGACCTCGACGAGCGCCCCGACGGCCACCCACCGGCGGGCCTACGAGATCGCGTCCGGTTCGCTCACGCACGTCATCGCCGACCTGCGCGGCACGCTCGACACGCTGCGGGCGCTCGGCGACAAGGCCGAGGCCGCGGGCGCGTCCTGGACGCCGGGCCGCATCCCCGATTGGAAGCCGGAATGAGCCTTTCGCCCTTCACCCGTTCGCAGGAGTGACCATGGCCAAGCCGACGCACGCCGACGCCGAGCTGCTGCTCCACCTCTACGAGATCCGACGCGAGCCCGAGCTGCGCCAGGCGCGCAGGTGGCTCCTCACCGAGTTCAAGTCCACGACCTGGGCGGAGGTCAAGTCGCGCTATCTCTCGCACGTCGACGAGGACCGCTGGTTCCGGATGGCGACTTCGTACTGGGAGATGGTGGCGACGTTCGTGAATCGCGGTGCGGTGCACGCCGAACTGTTCTTCGACCACACGGGCGAGGAGATCGCCACCTGGGACCGCATCAAGCACGTGATCCCCGACGCCCGCGCCGACATCCGGCCCACCTACCTGATCCAGTTCGAGAAGCTGGTCGCCGCGCACCAGGCGTACCGGAAGAAGACGACCGCCCAGGCGCTCGCCCGCCGGGGCGGGGCCGCGGCCGCGAGCGGGCCGCGCAGGCGCGGGAGGAAGTCCGGCTGATGTCGTCCACGTTCGGCCGGCTGTTCCGGGTCACGACGTTCGGCGAGTCGCACGGCGCCGCGGTGGGCGTGCTCGTGGACGGCATGCCGCCGGGCGTGACGGTGGACGCGGAGGCGCTCCAGTTCGAGCTCGACCGGCGGCGGCCGGGGCAGAGCGCGATCACGACGCAGCGCCAGGAGGCGGACCGGGTCGAGATCCTGTCCGGCGTGTTCGAGGGCGTGAGCCTCGGCACGCCGATCGCGATGCTGGTGCGGAACACCGACCAGCGCTCGAAGGATTACGACGCGCTGAAAGACGTGTTCCGGCCGGGACACGCCGACTACGTCACCCTCGAGAAGTACGGCGTTCGCGACCACCGCGGTGGCGGCCGTTCCTCGGGGCGGGAGACCCTCGGCCGCGTCGCGGCCGGTGCGCTGGCGAAGGGCGCGCTCGCCACGGTGGAAGTGAACGTGGTCGGCGGCACGGTGCGTGTCGGCGACGTCGTGGCGCGCGCTCGCGACTGGGCCCAGGTGGAGTCGAACCCCGTGCGCTGTCCCGACGCCGACGCCGCGCGCCTCATGCAGGCACTCATCGAACGCGCGCGCGACGATCGAGACTCGGTCGGCGGGGTGGTGGAGGTGGTCGCGCGCGGTGTCCCCGCGGGCTGGGGCGACCCGACCATGGACAAGCTCGACGCGCGCCTCGGCGCCGCCATGCTGAGCATCCCGGCCACCAAGGGGGTCGAGATCGGCGGCGGCTTCGCCATGACCGAGCGGCGCGGCTCGGAGACGAACGACGTGTTCGACGGCGGGCGCTACGCCACGAACTTCGCCGGCGGCATCTCCGGCGGAATCTCCAACGGCAACGAGATCGTGGTCCGGGTCGCGGTGCGTGCGGCGACGAGCATCGGCAAGCCGCAGCAGATGGCGAAGGCGGGGGGCGGCACCGAGGTGCGCGCGATCGAGGGCCGCCACGACCCGTGCATCTGCCCGCGCGTCGTGCCGGTGGCGGAGGCCATGATGGCGATTACGCTGATGGACGCGTGGCTCCGCCAGCGGGCGCTCCGGGGAAGGCAGAAGTAACGCCGCCGCCCGGCCCGTGGCGATTCGTGGAGCGGTGCGCACGCGGCCGGGGTACGAAGGCTGCGGGCCCGCCGGCCTGCGTCGCGCCGCAGCGGTGAACCGAGACGGCCGTCCCGAGGTCGCTTCGGGCATGGAAACGCCCTCCATGCTGGGCTAGGCTCGACGCGCCAGGAGGGCCCCGCCCGAGCGGCGGGAATGGCCGCGGACAAACCCCGGAACCGGACCCGGAAGCCGCCCGCATGCACGCTGGTCTCACCCGATGCTCGCGTTTCGCCTCCGCAGTGGCACTGGTCCTGCTGGCGGGCGGTGCACGCGCCGCCGTCTACACGCTCACCGATCTCGGCAGTCTCGGGGGCGTGAAGGGTAGCGGCGCCTACGCGCAGAACGGATCGGGAGTGGCCGTCGGCTACTCCTTCGTTCCGGTTTCGGGCTACGTGCACGCGATGCTCAACGACCACGGCAGCATCCTCGACCTCGGCACGCTCGGCGGCACGCAGAGCCTCGCCCGCGCGGTCAACACCTCGGGGATGGTCGTCGGCTGGGCCTATCCGCCGGGACTCACGTGGCAGCGTGCGTTCCTCTGGCAGCAGGGCACGATGACCCCGCTCGGGACGTTCGGCGGTGACATCAGCGACGCACACGGGATCAACGATGCCGGCGTGATCGTGGGCTCGGCGTACGATTCGCTCGACGAGGAGCGCGCGTTCTGGTGGAAGGACGGCGTGATGCACGACCTCGGCACGCTCGGCGGGTCGCAGAGCCGCGCGCTCGCCATCAATCAGCAGGGGGACATCGTCGGCCCGGCGGAGGTGCCGGGCGACGACGAGTGGCACGCATTCCTCGGCAAGGCGGGCAGCCCGCTCTACGACCTCGGCACGCTCGGGGGGCCGGCGAGCCACGCGTTCGACGTGAACGAGCTCGTGCACGTGTGCGGCTGGTCCATGATCCAGAGCAACAACCCGGCCTCGCGCGGCTTCCTGTGGGCCGACGGCGTCATGAAGAGCCTGGGAACGCTCGGCGGCATTTTCAGCGCCGCATACGGATTGAACGACCTGGACCAGGTGGTGGGGGCGAGCACGCGCGCGGACGAAGTGCAGGTGGCGTTCCTGTGGAGCAACGACCAGATGGTGGATCTCAACACGCTGCTCCCGCCCGGGAACGGCTGGCTGCTCACCGCGGCATACGACATCGACGCCTACGGCGCCATCGTGGGCGAGGGCGTGCGACCGGACGGCGAGACGCGCGCGTTCCTGCTCACGCCGACCTCGGGCGCCGGCGTGCCCGCGGGCGAAGCGGGGCCGGCGCTGCGGCTCGCGGGCGCCGTCCCGAACCCGGTGCGCGACGCGTCGCGTTTCGCGTTCGAGCTCCCGCGCGCGGGCGAGGCGAGGCTCGTGCTGCACGACCTCTCGGGCCGTTCGGTGCGGCGACTCGCGGCGGGCTGGTTCGCCGCCGGCCGCCAGTCCATACCGTGGGACGGCCGCGACGACGGCGGGGACCGGGTGGCCCCGGGCGTCTACTACGCGCACCTCTCGACGGGAGAGGGTGCGTTGTCGAGGCGGTTCGTCGTCCTCCATTGATGCGCGCGGCACGCGCGACGACGCTTGCGTTGACCCTCGCAAGTTCCGGGTGCTACGCTGCTTGCCGCTTCGCGCTCGCCCCACGGGAGGCCGCCTTGCACAGCTCGTCTCGGATCGATCGCTGGTACTGGCGCGCCTGGTGGCGCGGCCGGGAGATCGCGTTCGTCCGTTGACGAGCCCCACGCTCACGATCTTCCAGCCCATGCCGGATGGCGTGGGCTTCTTTGTTGAGGAGCCGGCCAGATGCTCGTCGTCCTGAAGCCTGCCACGCCCGAGGCCACCGCAGCCGATGTCGCCACGCGCCTGCGCATGGCCGGGCTGTCGGTGCATCGCACGGACTACGACGGCCGCGCCCGGATCGCGGCAGTGGGCGACACGAGCGCGCTCGACTGGAAGCAGGTCGAGGGCTGGGCCGGCGTCGAGTCCGTGAGCCGGCTGGTCCGACCGTTCAAGCTCGCGAGCCGCGCGTTTCATCCGCATGACACGCTGATCACCGTGGGACGAGTCGCCATCGGCGGCCCGCAGCTCGCGATCATGGCGGGGCCCTGTTCGGTGGAGGGCGAGGAGCAGGTCTTCACCATCGCGAAGGCGGTGGCAGCGGCCGGCGCCACGATCCTGCGCGGCGGCGCGTACAAGCCGCGGACCTCCCCGTACGCGTTCCAGGGACTCGGCGAGGAGGGCCTGAAGCTCCTGCGGCGCGCCGCCGACGCGAACGGGCTGGCGGTGGTGAGCGAGGTCATGGAGCCGCAGCTGGTGACGCTGCTCGCCCGCTATTCCGACATCCTCCAGGTCGGCGCGCGCAACATGCAGAACTACGCGCTCCTGCGCGAGGTGGGCCACACCGACAAGCCGGTGCTCTTGAAGCGCGGCCTCTCGAGCACGATCGAGGAGTGGCTGTTGTCGGCGGAGCACGTGATGGCGCAGGGCAACCGCCAGGTGATCCTGTGCGAGCGCGGCATCCGCACGTTCGAGACGTACACGCGCAACACGCTCGACCTGAACGCCGTCCCGGTGGTGAAGGAGCTGTCGCACCTGCCCGTGATCGTGGACCCGTCGCACGGGACGGGAATCCGCGACAAGGTGGCCCCGATGGCGCGCGCGTCCATCGCCGCGGGCGCGGACGGGCTCATCATCGAGGTCCACCACGACCCCGACCACGCGCTCTCCGACGGCGCCCAGTCGCTCTACCCGGACCAGTTCCGCGAACTTGTCCAGCAGATCCGGACGATTGCCGAGGTGCTGGGGAGGAGGGTGTAGAAGCGCCAGGCCCCGGCCTCGTAAGGTGAAGCGGCGGGGCGCCTCCACCGGTCCGAAGGCGGAGAGGGCCGTCTCGATGCGGCGGCGTCGAGAGGCCTGCGGGAGCCATGGACGGAGGAGCAGGCCGAACGACGAGCGAGGAGGCCGCAGGATGCGGCCGACGAGCGGTCGCCTCATCGAGACGGCCCTCTCCGCCGCGCCCGATGAAGGTTCCCCCCTCCGCGGCGCGACCTAGGGAGGGGGGTACGCCGGGATCCACCACCCCCGGACACAGCACCGAGCCCGACCGGGCTTAACGCGTCATTGACAGGGGTAATGGCTGGATGTAATCGTTTACATCGCCGGGCGACAGGAGCCGCTGGCCCTGCCGGCCGGACCGTGTGCGAGCCTCACGCGTGCCGCTTCGCCGTTCATGCGCAACGTGAGCGCCGCGCTCGCCGGACCCCGACAACACACCATTCGTTCACGGATCGAGGAGGTTCGCACCATGAAGCGAGTCGCATTGCTCGCGGCCCTGTGTTCCGGCGTGCTGCTGCTCGCCACCGGAGCGTGGGCCCAGCCGCCACGCCAGGACATCTGGTGGGCGCGCTCGACCGCCGGAGCGCCGATCGTTCTCGACGGCGTCCTCAATGAACCGGAGTGGGCGCTCGCCGAGACGAAGATCATCGACTGGGGCACGGATTCCGGGATCCCCGGCAGCGGCTACAAACCGGAAGGCGGCTTCCTGCCCACCGATCCCACGCACGCCGAGATCAAGTTCCTGACGCGCGGCAACACTCTTTATATGGGCATCGTGGTCCACGACAAGTCCATCGGCGGTTCCATCAACTTCAACCGCTTCGACGGACTGCTGATGTCGATCAAGGACCACACCTCGCCGAACCACCCCGCGCCGCCCACCGAGCACTTCTATGTGTGGTGGGACAACGATCCAGCCTCCACCGATCCGCAACCGGTGGGGCGCCAGCCGGCGTTTGCCGGCGGACCGTTCGCGCAGAACCCGTCGTACACCGGCCCGCCTCGCACCCCCGCGCAGGTCCAGGCTTGGGACGCGGTCACCGTGGTGCACGGGGTGGCGAACACCGACACGGTCAAGAACGACACCGACTGGACGGTCGAGATGAAGTTCGACCTGACCGCCACCGGGTACGACATCACCAAGCCCGGGGGCGACATCGTCGAGTTCAACATCTCCATCTACGATTGCGACAACTACTGGCCGCTCGTGCCCATCGACCTCGCGGCGAACCGCGTCTGGTGGCAGGGTCCGTGGGGCAACGCCGCGGGCTACAACGAGGTCCGCATCCTGTGCCGCCCGGACGTGACCGTGAACACCGCGAACCTGCCGTACGTGGCCCCGGAGGTGATCATCCCGAACGGCAAGAACTTCCCCGCGCCGGTCATCGACGGCAGCCTGTCGGACGCGGTCTGGGCGCACGCCTCGCACTTCGACATCCGCTACGGCGACGATGCGCTGCGGAACACCTACCCGGGCGTGCTCAAGTGGCGCGGAGGCCAGTACCAGCCCACCGTCAACGGCGGGCAGGCCGCCGTGATCGATCCCGGGGATGCGACCATCTACTACTTCTTCCGCGACGACTCCCTCTACCTGGGTTTCGACGTGCGCGATGCGTTCGTGCAGTCCTACCCGCTCATCGATCGCATGGACGGGTTCACGGTCGGCATCTATGACCGCGTGTTGCGCGAGCCCTTCGACAACACGTTGCAACCGCACCGGCTCACGTTCGACGTGAGTCCCACCGGGACCGCGCGAACCGGCGATTTCCTCACCACGCTCGTCGGTAACGGCGGGGCGCGCGTCCAGCTGAGGCTCAAACCGGGCACGACGCTCGACACGACCGGCGTGGACGTGGACACCGGATACACGGCCGAGTTGCTGATCGACCTCACGAAGATCGGGTATCCCCACGGTCGCGGGGACGGGGTCGTGTTCTTCAATGTCGACATGTACGACGGCGACTCGTTCATCCCGTTCACCGACAGTTACGGCACGCACACCTGGTGGGGGGCCGAATACGAGAACACCTGCTGCCCGCCGTGGTCGTACATGGACCCGTTCGAGAACGTGCTGACCGGCGTGCCGCAATCGGACCCGGGCGGGAGCGGCTACGTGCTCCTGAGCATGGCGCCGAACCCGTTCCGCTCGGCGGCAACGCTGCGGTACCGACTGCCGGCGGCGTCCGCCGTGAAGCTCGAACTGTTCGATCCGCAGGGTCGCATCGTGCACAGCACCGACCTGGGTGTTCAGGCCGCGGGCGAACAGACGGCCGGCATCTTCGGCTTCAAGGGCAAGACCGGCCTGTACCTCTACCGGCTGCGCATGACCGACCCGGCCTCGGGCGCGGTTCGCGCGGCGCTCTCCGGGCGGGTGCTCGCCGTCAGGTAAGTCTGAACGGATGGATCGCGGTGGCCGGCGGCGGGGTTCCCCCCGCCGCCGGCGTTCGCGTGGAGGCGGGAACCAAGTGCTGGGGCACGTGAGGCGATTGCACCGCGGGAACCAGGCCAGGGGTGCGCTGTGGCTCGCGGCGCTGTTGCTGTGGGCGCTCGTCCGCGCACCCGGTGCGGCGCACGCGGGCACGACCGGACGCATCGCCGGACGCGTCCTCGACGCGAAGAAGCAGCCGCTCGCGGGCGTCACGGTGGGTATGGTCGGGGTGCAGCTCGGCGCGCTCACCGACGAGACGGGGCAGTTCAGCATCCTCAACATCCCCGCCGGCGCCTACACCGTGCGCGCGAGCCTGGTCGGCTACCGGCCGTTCGTGACCACGAACTTGATCGTCTCCGCCGACGAGACCACCCGGCTCGACCTCACGCTCGAGGAGGCGCCGGTGCAGATGGCGGAGGTGGTGGTGTCGGCGAAGCGCCCGGTGGTCGAGATCCACCGCACCAGCACCGTGGCGATCGTGCCGCGCGAGGAGATCCAGAAGCTGCCGGTGCAGGAGCTGCAGGACGTGGTCAACCTGCAGGCCGGCGTGGTGGACGGACACTTCCGTGGCGGCCGCCAGAACGAGGTCCAGTACCAGGTGGATGGCGTGAGCACGAACAACGCCTACGACAACACGAACTCGGTGCGGGTGGACCGTTCGCTGCTCGAGGAGGTCCAGGTCGTGAGCGGAACGTTCGACGCCGAATACGGCCAGGCGATGAGCGGCGTGGTGAACGCCGTGCTGCGCCGCGGCGGCGAACACTTCACCTGGGACGGCGAAGCCATCCTCGGTGGGTTCGCCTACTCGGGCAGCAGCCGCGGCCAGGCCCTGGACTACGGCCCGGCCGACAAGCAGGACTATCAGTTCACGGTCTCCGGCCCGACAGGACTTTCCAGGACCACGTTCCTCGCGAACGTCAGCCGTCACAAGCTCGACGACGCCTACTACGCCGTTCGCACGTTCACGCCGGCCCGCACCCCCGACGGGCTGCCCGCAACGAAGGTGAACGCCCCGGATGGCGACGGTGAGAACGTGTCACTCCATCAATCCAGCGAGTGGTCGGGGATCGTGAAGCTCTCGAACCGCTCGCTCTCGAACTTCGAGGTGTCGTACCAGGCGCTCATGAACACCATCGACGCGCGCAACGCGGCCTGGGCGCTCCACCTCATGCCGGACGGCGCCACCCGGCAGCGCACGCTGAGCGTGGTGCACGGACTGTCGTTCACGCACACGCTGAGCCCCAAGCGCTTCTACCAGGTCGATCTCCGGCAGAACTACTACGATTACCGCGACATGGCGTTCGACGACGTGAACGACCCGCGCTACGACCAGTACGGTCCCCTCACCGGGCTCACCGGCTACGATTACGGTCATCCGATCCAGGGCGTGGACTTCAACCGCTTCCAGCTCACGACCAATGCGTTCGTCGCCAAGGGCACGTTCGTGGACCAGGTCAGCAATTCCAACCAGTGGAAGCTGGGCGCGGAATACCAGGCGCCGCTCATGAAATTCGGAGCGCCCGGCGAGCTGTTCGTGGGGACGATCGCGGGCACCGGCCAGACCGGTCTCATTCGCAAGTACCCGCCGCGCCCCGAGTACCTGCCGGTCTTCTTCTCCGGGTACGCGCAGGACCAGCTCGAGTGGAACGACGTCACGTTCCGCCTCGGCGCGCGCGCGGACTGGTTCGACGCCCGCAGCTCGATCCCGAGCGATCTCGCGAATCCCGCGAACAGCATCCCCGGGGTGCCCCAGTCCTATCCGCAGGCGACGAGCAACAAGCTGACCGTGTCGCCCCGGGTCGGCGTCTCCTACCCGGTGTCGCCCACGGCCGCCGTGTATTTCGCGTACGGGCACTTCTACCAGTACCCGCCGATGCGCGACATGTTCAGCAACTCGGACTACTCGGTGCTCGCGGACCTGCAGGCCGCCGACGACATCCAGCGCCACGGCATCCTCGGCAATCCCGACATCCGCGCGCAGCGGACGGTGCAGTACCAGGTCGGGGTCAAGGACGCGATCAACCCCGACCTCGGTCTCGACGTCAACGCCTTCTACAAGGACATCCGCGACCTGCTCGGCGTGGAGTTCGTCTCGACCTACAACGGCGCGCAGTACGTGCGCTACACCAACGTCGACTACGGCAGCGTCGTGGGCTTCACCGTGCAGCTCGACCAGCGCGCGCTCGGACCGCTGTCGCTGACGGCGGACTACACCTGGCAGCTCGCGCTCGGCAACTCGAGCGATCCCGACGAGACCCTGAACCGCGCCGCGGCCGGCCAGGACCCGCTGCCGCGGCAGATCCCATTCAACTGGGACCAGCGGCACACGCTCAACGTCACCGCGAGCGTCGGCGCGCCCGGGCACTGGTCGGGGAGCGCGATCGTGCGCATCGCGAGCGGCCAGCCCTACACGCCGACGCTGGCGAACTCGGTGGCGCTGACGCAGAACTCGGCGCGCAAGCCGGTCTGCAACACGGTCGACCGGCGCGCCGAGCGACCGGGCAGGGTGTGGGGCGTGATGGGCTCCGCGTTCGTCCGCGTCTTCAACCTGTTCGACTCCCGCTTCTTCAACGGTTTCGTGTTCCCGAGCAGCGGCAGCCCCGACTACACACGCTTTCCGGGCGACCCGGGCCAGGCGGAACAACTCGAGGACCCGACGCGCTACTTCACACCGCGCCGGATCGAGGTGGGCGTGACGCTCAGCCCCGTGAAGGCGAAATGAACGCCGGGCGCGGATTCCTGCGCGGGCGCGCGGCGGGCGCGGCGGTGGCGTGCGTGCTGCTGGCGCTGCTCGGGACCATGCCGGCCGGGGCGCAGACGCCGCTCCCGGTCGTGCCCAAGTCGCAGCGGAGCCAGATCGGAGCCGAGCGGAGCGGCACGCACGACGCGGCGAACATCCGGACCATCTTCTACAACTTCGGCATGGTGGGGGATTACCCGCCGGATCCGCAGACCGTGGACCTGTCCGTCTTCCACTCGGTCGAGGTCCCGAAGGGCACGGGCATGAACTACAGCGACGGCATCACCCCGTTCGTGCTCGCCAAGATCCCGCTCACGGGCGGCCAGGACTCGGTCTACCTCATGGAGACCGGCTATCGCGAGCGGCAGGCGCAGAGCCCGTACACCGAGCGTATCATGCGCTTCGAGCCGCGACCCGGCTATTTCGATCCCAACAACCCGGGGCGCTCGGTCGCGATCAGCAGCGATCCCCGCACCTGGCCCTCTTCGTGGGCCGACAAGGTCAACGATCCCGACGACCCGGGCTGGGCCGGATCGTGGGACGGCTACTTCGGCAAGCGCCCCGCGGCCGACCAGGAGAGCTACACCGTCATGGACGACGACTTCTACGACGCGCTCAAGCCGTACTGGTTCGCGGACAACCGCGACACCACCCGGGGCGGCCTGGGTCTCCGGATCGGCGTGCGCGGTTTCCAGTGGTCGAATCCCCAGGCCGGCAACGTGATCTTCTGGCACTACGACATCAGCAACGAGGGCACCACCAACTACGATGACAACATCGTGTTCGGCCTGTACATGGACTCGGGCGTGGGCGGCTCGCTGCTGTCGTGCGACGGCATCTTCGAATCCGACGACGACAACGCGTTCTTCGACAAGTCGACCGGCCTCAATCTCGTGTACACATACGACAACTACGGCCACGGCCGCGACCTGCGCGGCAACTGCAGCCCCACCGGCTACCTCGGCTATGCCTATCTCGAGACGCCCGGGAACCCGTTCAACGGCATCGACGACGACAACGACGGCATCACCGACGAGCGGCGTGACAGCGGTCCCGGCACGCTCATCACCGGCCAGCAGGCGATCCTCGACTACGTGGTCGCGCACTACGACACGACCAAGTTCGTCGCCAAGTACGGACCGATCCAGAAGCGCCCGGCGTTCCGCGCCGGGCGGTGGTGGACCGGCGACGAGGACATGGACTGGACCGCGGAGTTCGACGACGTCGGCGCCGACGGCGTCCCGAACACGCACGACACGGGCGAGGGTGACGGCATCCCGACGTCGGGCGAGCCGAACTTCGACAAGACCGACGTGGACGAGTCGGACCAGATCGGGCTCACGGGCTTCAAGTACAACAAGATCAAGTCGGGACAGGGAAACCCGAACGGCGACACCGACGGCGTGCTGTTCTACACCGACACCCAGAACTGGCCGGAACGGCTGTACCGGAAGTTCGTGTCGCCGGACTCGGCCGGGAGCCGATTCGACCCGCCGCTCGTCAACAACTACAACATCGCCTTCCTGTTCGCGTCCGGCCCGTTCAAGCTGCAGGTCGGTCAGACGGAGCGGTTCAGCCTCGCGCTCGCCTACGGCGGCGACCTGGACGAACTGCGGAGCACGATCCACACCGTGCAGCAGATCTACAACGCGAACTACCAGTTCGCGGTGCCGCCGACGCGGCCGACGGTCACGGCGGAGGCCGGCGACCACTCGGTGCGGCTCACCTGGGACGACATCGCGGAGCGCAGCGTCGACCCGGTGACGAGCGAGCAGGACTTCGAGGGGTACAAGATCTACCGGTCCACCGACCCCGACTTCCTCGACGCACGCGTCATCACCAACGGCAACGGGACGAACGTCATCGGGAACGGCCGCCCGATCGCGCAGTTCGACCTGGTCGACGGCAAGAAGGGCTTCACGCGGAAGACCGTGGACGGCGTGGCCTACAACCTCGGCACCGACTCCGGCCTCGAGCACACGTTCGTGGACAACGACGTCACCAACGGGCAGGACTACTACTACGCGGTGTGTGCGTACGACTTCGGGTTCGACCCCGGCGTGAACCTGGACTCGCTGGCGTTCTATCCGTCCGAGAACTCCTATTCGATCTCGCGCACGCTGCGCGGGGGCACGATCTTCCCCACGAACGTCGTCGAGGTGCGACCGAACCCGCGCGTCACGGGCTTCCAGCGCGCGGGCGTCGGCTCGGCGACACACGTCGCGGGGCGCGGCACGGGCAGCGTCCAGCTCGAGGTGGTCAATTCGACGCAGGTGCGCTCGAACCATCTCTACAAGGTCGTGTTCACCGGCCTGGATTCCACCCTCGTCGGTGCCACGGCCTACACGCTCATCGACAGCACCACCGACTCGGTGCTGTTCCGCTCCGGCAGCGAATTCACCGGCAGCGGGCGCGGACCCGTGGGCGCCGGCATCCTGCCGATCGTGAACACGATCCCGCTCACCGTGGTCGACTCGACCTGGTTCGAGCAGGGCTCGCCGACCAACGCCCGGCTGTCGGTGGAGTACACGGGCGGGGGATACCCGGTCGAGATGCGCCGCCCCGGATTTCCTGAGGACATCGTCATCCGCTTCGCGTCGACGGTCGTGGACACGGGCTTCGGCATCGATCGCTTCCGACCGGCCAAGCCCGCGAAGTTCCGCGTCTATGCCGCAACCGACACCGGCGAGACGCAGATGAGGTTCCACTTCCGGGATGGTGACAACGACGGCACCCTTTCGCTCGCGACCGACTTCATCGAAGTGCTCACGCACCCGGTCACGGACACGCTCGATGCGCGAGCCTTCACCTGGCGGGTGCAATTGGACACGGTCGGCCAGGGCACGCGCGGACCACTCGTGCCCCCGGCCGCCGGCGACGTCTGGCACATGAAGGTGGCCGTGCCGTTCGAGGCCGGCGACGCGTTCACGTACAGCACGCGCGCGGAATCGGCCCCGGTGGCCTCCGGCCAGTCCTCGCACCCGTACGTCGTGCCGAATCCCTACCTGGGCGCGGCCAGCTTCGAGCCCGCGCCGTTCAACATCAAGGGCCGCGGTGAGCGCCGCGTCGAGTTCCGCGACCTCGCGCGCGACGCCACGGTGCGCATCTACACCGTGCACGGCGACCTGGTTCAGACGCTGCACCAGAACGGCTCGATGGACGGATTCCTGGCCTGGAACCTGCGCACGAAGGACAATCTCGACCTGGCCCCCGGCCTCTACATCTTCCACGTCGACGCTCCCGGCCAGAGCCAGTTCGTCGGCAAGTTCGCGGTGGTGAAGTGATGCGCGCGCGCGCCCGGACCCTGCGGCGGCGCCTGCTGCGGGCGCTCCCGCTCGCGGGGCTGCTCGCGGCGTCCCTCGCGCACGCGCAGAGCAAGACCGGCACGACGTTCGGCACGTTCACGCTGATCGAGCCGGATGCGCGGCTCGCGGCCATGGGCAACGCGGGCACGGCGGCGGGCGAGGGGCTGGCCGGCGTGTTCTACAACTCGGGCGCGGTCGCGGGGCTCGAGAAGCACTCGGTCGAGTTCGTGCACGCGGACTGGTTCGCCGGCATCCGCTACGACTGGATCGGGTACGCGCAGCCGGCCGGCCGCCTCGGGACGGTGTTCGCGACGTTCACCTCGCTCAACTCGGGCGACATGCCCGTGCGCACGGTGACGCAGCCGCTCGGCACCGGCGAGCTGTTCAGCGTGACGGACATGGCGCTGGCGCTCGGCGTCGCGCACAAGTTCTCGCTGCGCTTCGCCGCGGCCGCGCAGGTGAACTACCTCCAGGAGACGATCTTCCACTCCTCCGCCGGCACGCTCACGTTCAACTTCGGCACACTGTACCGCGTGTCGGCCGACGGCCTGCGCATCGGCGCCAGCCTCGCGAACTTCGGGACGCGCGCGTCGTTCTCGGGCAGCGACCTCGCGATCACCTACGACAACGTCAGCAACCAGAACGGGGACAACCCGGCGCTCCCGGGCTCGGCGGACACCGATCCGTTCTCGGTCCCGGTCACGTTCCGGGTCGGGCTCGCCCAGCCGTTCGCCATCGGGCACGAGGCGCGGCTGCTCCTCGCGGCCGACGCGCTTCACCCTTCGGACAACACCGAGAGTCTCTGCCTGGGCGCCGAGCTCTCGTTTCGCGACGCGCTCGGGATCCGGGTCGGCTACCAGAGCCTGTTCCTCCAGGACTCCGAGGTGGGATTGACCGGCGGCGCCGGATTCCGCGGCTCCCTCGACGGCCTCCGCTACCACGTGGACTACGCGTGGGCGGACCAGGGCCGGCTCGAAGACACGCACCGTTTCTCGTTCGGCATTCTCTTCTAGAAAAGGCGACTCATGCGACGCATCCTTGCACTGCTCCTCGTCACCCTCACGATCGCGCTGCCGGCCGCGGCCCAGACCACCGCCGCACTGCTCGACACGCTGCAGCATTCCGCGTTCAACTTCTTCTGGAACGAGGCGAACCCGGCGAACGGGCTGATCCGCGACCGCAACAACGGCTCCACGCTCTCGAGCATCGCCTCGGTCGGGTTCGGGCTCTCGGCCATCCCGATCGGCGTCGACCACGGCTGGATCACGCGCGCCCAGGCGCGCGCGCGCGTGCGCACGACGCTCAACACGTTCTACACCGGCCCCCAGGGCACCACCGCGATCGGGACCATCGGCTACAAGGGATTCTTCTACCACTTCCTCAATCTCAACACCGCCACGCGCTACGACACGAACGTGGAAGTCTCCACGATCGACACCGGCCTGCTGTTCGCGGGCATGCTCGACGCCCGCCAGTACTTCGACGACCCCAGCGACCCGGACGAGATCGCGATCCGGCTCATGGCCGATTCGCTCTACCAGCGTGCCGACTGGAACTTCATGCGCAACCTGAACTCCGGCGTCCTCATGGGCTGGAAGCCCGCGTTCGGCTTCTCCGGCTTCGGCCTGTGGATCGGCTACAACGAGGCCATGATCATGTACCTGGAGGGGCTGGGCTCGCCGTCGTACCAGTTGCCGGCCTCGGTGTGGACCACGTGGACGAGCGGCTACCACTACGACACGCTCTACGGCCAGAGCTTCGTGACCTGCCCGCCGCTGTTCACGCACCAGTACTCGCACTGCTGGGTCGACTTCCGGAACATCGCCGACTCCTACATGCGCGGGAAGGGCCACGACTACTTCGAGAACTCCCGCCGGGCCACACTCGCCCAGCACGAGTACTGCATCGAGAACCCGCTCGGCAGGCTGGGCTACGCGGACAGCCTGTGGGGCATCACCGCGGGCGACGGCCCAACCGGGTACACGGCGCGGGGCGCGCCGCCGAGCCAGAACGACGACGGCACGATCACGCCGACCGCCGCCATCTCGTCGATCGTGTTCACGCCCGACTTGTCGATCGGGTTCATCCAGTTCATGTGGGAGCACTACCGGGCCAGCGTCTGGGGGCCCTACGGCTGGAAGGACGGATTCAACCCGACCGCGGGCAACTGGGTGGATACCGACGTCATCGGCATCGACCAGGGCCCGATCCTGATCATGATCGAGAACTACCTGAACGGCGGGCCGTGGCAGCGCGTGACATCCTACCCGGGGATCCAGCTCGGGCTCACCCGCGCCGGCTTCCAGCCGTTCGTGCTCGGCGTGGGCGCGCCGCCGCGCGCGGCCGGCCCCGAGCTTGGCCGCATGACTCCCGATCCGCTCACCACGCGTTCGCGGGTGTCGTTCCGGCTGGTGCGCGACGGCAACGTCACGCTCGAGCTCCTCGACCTCCAGGGGCGCACGCTGCGCCGGCTCGCGAGCGGCACGTACGCTGCCGGCGAGCACTCGCTGACGCTCGACCGCGACGGCCTGCGGGCCGGCATCTACTGGCTGCGGCTCCGCGCCGCGAATGCCGAACGACACTCGCGCTTCGTCATCCTTCCCTAGGGGCCGCCCTCTTGACCGTCATTTCGACCACGCTCCGCAGCGGTCCGCCGCGGCTCGCCGCCGCCGTGCCGGCGGTGCACCTGCTCGGCAACGGCCGCTACTCCGTGTGGCTCACCGAGGCCGGCATGGGGCGTTCGAGCTGGTCCGGGAGCGCACTCTCGCGCTGGAGCGGCGAGCGCATCGAGGACGCGGACGGCTGGCGCTTCTGGCTCCGCGATCTGGACCTCGGGCGCATGTGGCCGCTGCTGCAGCCGGCCTCGTCGCGCCCGGCGGGGAACGGCAGCGTGCTCGCAGGCCCCGGCCTCTTCGGCTGGCAGCAGCGCGATCACGGCATCGAGGCCCGGGTCGAGGTCTGCGTGGCGCCGCGGGAGGATGCCGAGTTGCGCTGCATCACGGTCACGAACCGGACGGATCGCGCCCGTCGCATCGATCTCACCGGGTGCCTCGAGCTGGTGCTCCACGAGCCGGAGGCCGATGCCGCGCACCCGGCGTTCTCGAAACTCTTCGTCCAGACCGCGCGCGAACCGGGCCGCGAGGTGCTGGTGGCCACCCGCCGGCCGCGTAGCCCCGGCGAGCGGCACCCCGTCGTGGCGCACGCGGTGGTGGGCGAGGGGGCGTGGGAGTGTGAGACCGACCGCGGGCTCTTCCTCGGGCGGGGACACGCCTGGAACCGGCCCGCCGCGCTGGCGACGTCGCGCCCGCTGGCGGGCACGGTGGGCAACGTGCTCGACCCGGTGTTCGCGACGAGGCGGAGCGCCATCCTCGCACCGGGCGAGCAGCGCCGCTGGACGTTCGTGCTCGCCGCGGGCGCGGGCCGCGACGAGGCGCTGTCGACGCTCGAGCGGCTCGGGCGCGATCCAGCCATCGACGCCGCGCTCGCCGAGGCGCCGGTCCGCGCCCGCGGAGAACTCGAGCGCATGGGGTTCGGTCTCGAGGACGCCGAGGCGTTCTCGGCGCTCGCGGGGGTCCTGCTCTATGGCGATCCCCGCCTGCGCGCATCCGAGGATGCGCTGCGTCACGCCACGGACGACGCGCAGGTCCGCGCGGCGCTCGGGATCCCCGCCCGTTCGCCGCTCGTCGTGGTCCTCGGGGACGAGCCCGGCGCGGAGGCCGAATGGGAGCGGATGCGCCGCGCGATTCCCTTCTGGCGCGC
>CAYSWZ010000025.1:0-22772 GCA_964434945.1 uncultured bacterium
GCTCGTCTCCACGACGAATGCGCTGATCGGGCCGGGCTTCCCGTCCTTGCCGGGCGTGCGCGCCATCACCACCATCAGCTCGGCGACGGTGCCGTTCGTGATCCACAGCTTCTCGCCGTTCAGGATCCAGCCCGCGCCGTCGGCCGTGGGCATCGCCGTCGTGGTCATCCGCGCCGGGTCCGAGCCGACTTCCAGCTCGGTGAGCGCGAACGCGGAGATGGCGCCCTTCGCGAGCCGCGGCAGGAAGCGCTTCTTCTGTTCGGGAGTGCCGAACATCTTGACCGGCCCGGGCACGCCGATGCTCTGGTGCGCCGACAGGAGCGCGACGATCGACGAGCTCACGGTGGACAGGAGCGACATGGCGCGGCAGTAGGTGTACTGCGACAGCTCGAGGCCGCCGTATTCGCGCGGGATCTTGATGCCAAAGGCTCCAATGTCGCGCAAGCCCTGGATGGTCTCCGCGGGGATCCTGCCGTCGCGCTCGATCCGCTCCGCGTCCACCTTCTCGCGCACGAACCGCTCGAGCGTGGCGAGGAACTTCCCGGCCCGCTGCTGTTCCTCGGCCTCGGGCTCGGGCCAGGGGTGGATGAGCCGCAGGTCCAGCCGGCCCAGGAACAGCTCGCGGACGAAGGACGGTGCCTCCCAGCTCGTCTCGCGCGCGCCCTCTGCCACGGCGCGGGCTTCGTGCTCGCTGACGTTCGGCTTCTGTGGCTCGCTCATCGGGTCCTCGTCTCGGGGCGCCGCGGCATCCGCGCAGCGCGGAGCCTGCGCCCCGCGGTCGGTGCGACTTTATGCCTTCCCTGCACGGAGGCGCCAATGGCACGGAAGTGGCATCAGGTTCCGCTCTCCGCTGTTCTCGGCCTGCACGGGCCGTTACTGCACCGGCGAGGAGGGCGCGGACTCGAGCTTCCACAACTGCGCCCACCCGGAGTCCCAGACCAGCCCGGCCCGCGCGCCCCGGAGGACGTCGCTCGCTGGCAAGCGGGTCAGGTAGACGGGACGGCCCGCGGACTCCGCCTCGCGCCGCAGCCGCGAGAACCGGGGGTCTTCGAGCCCGGCATAGAGGACGCTCACGTCGGACCGGAGCCGCTCGCCATAGACGAAGTAGCGGAGCGTCTCGCACTCCTCCCACCGCCCACCGAGGACGACGGCGCGGTCCGGCAGTCGCTGCATGACGCCGCGCCCGTAGGAGTCGTAGCGCAGATCTTCCCGGAACGGGCTCCATTCGGCGGGCGATCGTCGCCAGACGGACTGCCACATGGCGGAGCCGGCGAGCGGCCCGGGGGGTTCCGGCATGCGGTAGCGAACGAGCGGCATCGCGAGCACGGCGAGCATGGCGATGCCGCCGAGTATCGCGGAGCGCTCCGACAGCGCGCTCAACGCCAGCGCGAGGCCGAGGCACAGCATCCAGGTGCACGGCAGGAAGAAATAATGGAGCGTGTGCTCCGTGCCGCCGATCCCCGCGAGCACCGTCGCGGAGGCGAACCATGCGCCGACGAGCCAGCGGGGCTCCCCCGGCGCGCGCACGAGGAGCACGAACCCGGCGACGGCGAGGAGGAGGACGCCGAACGGCAGCTCGTTGAAGAACACCACCTTCGCCACGTACTCCGCGCGGTGCCAGAGCGCGGAGGGGCCCGGTCGCGAGACGCTCAGGTACTGCTCGCCCGAGACGAGCCAGCGCAGCCGCTCGAGACGCTCCGCGAACCCGGGGCGCTCCACGGCGAACGAAGCCTGCCCGGGCTCGAGCGTGTCGTGCAGGTAGTTCATGGGCTGCTCGGGCCGGTCCATGGCGAGCACGTAGCCGAACGGGGTGAGCCCGACGACGAACGCGACCGCCACGACCGCGAGGTGGCGCTTCGCTGCCGGGCTTCGGCGCAGGCCCGCGGCCAGGCTCACGAGCAGCGGCGGGCCGAGCCCGAGCGCGGTCAAGTGGCAGGTGAGCCCGAGCCCGAACAGGAGCGCGGCCGCCGCCGCCACGGCGAGGCTCGGCCGCCACCAGTAGCGGAGCGCCAGCAGCAGCAGCGCGGCGTCGAGGGCGAGCGTGGGCGCGTGCACGCCCGCGAGCGTGGATTCGTTCCACATCGTGACCGACATCGTGAGCGCGGCGGCCGCCACGAGCGCCGCCGATGCCCGGCCGGTCCAGCGGACGGCGGTGTAGGCGAGTAGCGCGATCGCCAGCGCACCGAAGCATGCGGTGAGGAGGTTCGCGCGCCAGGGCAGCGTTCCGATCGGCAGCGACCCCACGAGCCGGAGCAGCATGACGTAGGTCGGATAGCCCGCGTGCGCGATGCCGCCGGTGCGCGCCAGCGTCTGGAACTCCGCCGGATCTGCGGTGGAGACGAAGCGGCTGAGCGTGGGCAGGTAGCACGCGAGCGCCCCGACGCCCGCCGCGAGCGCCACGGGCCAGGCCCGGGTCCCGCCGGACCAGAATCGCTCCAGCGTCATTCTGGTCGCGTGCGCGGACGGGCCGGATGGCGCCCCACGTGGAGGTAAAGGCCGAGGAGACGCATGAGCCTGTGGAGACTACTTCAGCGGCTCGGCCGCCCGCCAGCCCACCGGCGTATCAGCGGTGCGTCACGGCGGCGATCGGCACCGGCACGGCGTGCGCGCACCGCCAACGCTCCCATCCGCGACCCTCGTGGCCGAAGCGGAACGCACCCGGATGCAGCGCTTCCGCGAGACACTCGAGCGTCTCGACGACGCGCGGGCCGGGCCGGTTGAAGAGCGCGTTGCCGTCGCCGAGGAACACCCGGCCCTCGCGCACGGCGCGCAGCGCCGGCCACCCGGCGTGCCGGGTGAGCGGCGCCAGCTCGGCCCGCGTGCGCGCGAGGTCGAAGCCGCAGGGCGTGATCCAGATCGTGTCCGGGTCAGCCGCCGCGAGCTGTTCGAACTCGATGGCGCCCGCGTGCCGGCCGGCGACCCCGAGCACGTCGTCCGCGCCGGCGAGCGCCAGCAGCTCGGGAGTCCAGTTGCCCGCCGCCATCAGCGGGTCGATCCACTCGATGCACGCCACGCGCGGGCGGGCGCGGCCGCGCGTGCGCTCGGCGATGCCGCGCATGCGCGCGCGCAGCCGGGTGACGAGCTGCACGCCGCGCTCGGGCACCCCGAGCGCGCTGGCGATGGCACGGATGTCGGTCCAGATGTCGGTGAGTGAATCCGGCCGCATGGAGACGATAGCCGGCCGCGTGGGCAGCCCCGCCCGCACCGCTTCCTCGACGTCGCGGAGGCTCACGGCACACACTTCGCACTGCACCTGGGTCACGAGCAGATCCGGCGCCAGCGCCGCGAGTTTCTCGTGGTCCACGCGGTAAACCGACAGCGCCTGCGACAGCAGCCCGCGCACGCTCCGGTCGATCGCGCCCGAAGGCGCCGAGGCGTCGAACCGCGGCGAGGTCACGGCGGGCAGGCGTCTCACCCACGCGGGCTGGTCGCATTCGTGTGAACGGCCGACCAGCGACTGCCCGCACTCGAGCGCGCAGACGATCTCGGTGCCGGATGCGAGCAGCGTGACGACACGGGGTGGAACCAGGAATGACCTCCGCGGCGGGGTTCGGGGGACCCTGCGGCAGCGCGCGGGGTGCGTTCGAATCGACACCCGGGGCGGGGTGTCCCTGGGTACTACACCGAAGGGGCAGGGTTTTCGCCCGCGAACTTCCGTCCGCGGAAGCCCGGTGGGTCTCCGGCGGCGGCCGGGGCGCCGCATCTGCCCACGGTCCGAGGTGATTGCGGGCGGCGGGGTTCGGCCGGGGCGCGGCCGCATGTCCCGGGATTGTCGCGGGCTTGTCCGGGTATCGTGGCTCGGGTATTCTGCCGCGCCCTCCACGGGCAGGGTTCTCCTGCCTCGCGGGGGCGAGTTGTCCCCCCGCCGACCGGGCCGCTCTTCGAGACCACGCCACGAGCGTCGTCACGGTTCGTCGGGCCCTCCGGCGTCGCGCCGGGAGCCTCATACCGATCAGGAGCCGACGATGACCTCGTTCCGCACCGCGGGCGCCGCCCTGCGGAGACTGACCCTACCCGCGCTGTTCGCCGCGTTGGCCTCGGCGTTCCTGCCCGCCGCCGCGTTCGCCAGCGAGCTGGAACTCCAGCTCCCGGTCCTCGACCCGGCCCAGCGCACGATGCTGATGGCGGGACTCGGCGTGTGCGTGCTGGGGATGCTGTTCGGCCTGGTGATGTTCAGCCAGGTCAGGGCCATGCCGGCGCACAAGGCGATGCTCGACGTCTCGCACATCATCTACGAGACCTGCAAGGCGTACCTGCTCAAGCAGGGCCAGCTGCTCATGGTGCTCGAGCTCTTCATCGGCGCCTGCATCGTCTACTACTTCGGCTTCCTGCAGCACCTGAGCGCGCTGCGCGTGCTCACCATCCTCGCGTTCTCGGTGCTCGGGATTCTCGGTTCCTACAGCGTGGCGTGGTTCGGGATCCGCATGAACACGTTCGCGAACAGCCGCACCGCGTTCGCGTCGCTCCGGGGCAAGCCGATGCCCGTCTACGAGATCCCGCTCCAGGCGGGCATGAGCATCGGCGTGCTGCTCATCTGCGTCGAACTCCTGATGATGCTCGCGATCCTGCTGTGGGTGCCGGCCGAGCAGGCGGGCGCCTGCTTCCTCGGCTTCGCCATCGGCGAGTCGCTGGGGGCGTCCGCACTCCGCATCGCGGGCGGGATCTTCACCAAGATCGCCGACATCGGCTCCGACCTGATGAAGGTCGTGTTCAAGATCAAGGAGGACGACCCGCGCAATCCCGGCGTGATCGCCGACTGCACCGGCGACAACGCGGGCGACTCGGTCGGCCCGACCGCGGACGGCTTCGAGACCTACGGCGTCACGGGCGTGGCGCTGATCTCGTTCATCGCGCTCGCGGTCGTGCCCGAGCACAAGGCCACGTTCCTGGTGTGGATCTTCGTGATGCGCGTGCTGATGATCCTGACCTCGATCGTGTCGTACGTCGCCAACGGCGCGTTCGCCCGCGCGCAGAACGCGGGCAAGGCGAAGATCAACTTCGAGGCGCCGCTCACCAGCCTGGTGTGGGTGTGCTCGCTGCTGTCCATCGGCGTGACGTTCGCCGCCTCGAAGGTGCTCCTGCCCCAGGCCGCGTTCGGCAACCTGTGGTTCACGCTGTCGGTGATCATCTCGTGCGGCACGATCGCCGCGGCGGTGATCCCCGAGTTCACGAAGGTGTTCACGAGCTCGCACTCGCGCCACGTGAAGGAGATCGTCTCGGCCTCGAAGGAGGGCGGCGCGTCGCTCAACATCCTGTCGGGCCTCGTCGCCGGGAACTTCTCGGTGTTCTGGAAGGCGCTGACGCTCGCGGTGCTGCTGTACCTGTCCTACCGCTTCTCCGCGCCCATCAACGCCTACCTGAATCCCGGCATGCCCTACGGCTCCGTGTTCGCGTTCGGCCTGGTGGCGTTCGGCCTGCTCGGCATGGGCCCGGTGACGATCGCCGTGGACTCGTACGGCCCGGTCACCGACAACGCGCAGTCGATCTTCGAGCTGTCGCAGGTCGAGACCACGCCCGGGGTCGCCCAGGAGATCGAGAAGCAGTTCGGCTTCAGGCCCGACTTCGAGCTGGGCAAGCACTACCTCGAGGACAACGACGGCGCGGGCAACACGTTCAAGGCCACCGCGAAGCCGGTGCTCATCGCCACCGCCGTCGCCGGCGCCACGACGATGCTGTTCTCGATCATCCTGACGCTGCAGAAGCACTTCGGTCTCGACGCGAGCGGCGCGCAGGTGTTCAAGCTCGACCTGCTCGACCCGTACGTGCTGCTCGGCCTGCTCATGGGCGGCGGCACGGTGTACTGGTTCACCGGCGCTTCCATCCAGGCCGTGACGACCGGCGCGTATCGCGCGGTGGAGTACATCAAGAAGCACATCAAGCTCGACTCGGCCGAGGCCGCCGGCATCGAGACCTCGCGCACGGTCGTGCGCATCTGCACCGAGTACGCGCAGGCGGGGATGTTCAACATCTTCATGGTGATCTTCTGCCTGACCATCGCCTACGCGTTCTTCAACCCCCGATTCTTCATCGCCTACCTGGTCAGCATCGCGGTGGTCGGGCTGTTCCAGGCCATCTACATGGCGAACGCCGGCGGGGCGTGGGACAACGCGAAGAAAGTGGTCGAGGTCGAGATGCATGCGAAGGGGACCGAACTCCACGACGCCTCGATCGTCGGCGACACGGTCGGCGACCCTTACAAGGACACCTCGTCCGTGGCGCTGAACCCGATCATCAAGTTCACGACGTTGTTCGGCCTGCTCGCGGTCGAGATGGGGGTCGCGAACCCGACCATCGCACCCGTCGCCGGCGCCGTGCTGATGCTGATCGCGCTGTTCTTCATCTACCGCTCCTTCTACGGCATGCGCATCACGTCCTAGCCCGGCCGGTTCATGGGCGCGGGACGGCCCGCGCCGCCATCCGACCCCCGGTGGGATCCCTCCCGCCGGGGGTCGTCGCATCCGGGCGGGGGAGGCCCCAGCGCGGTCGGGCGGACGATCAAGCCCTCCCCGGGGAGGGCGGCAGGCTCGACCGGCCGGGCCCTCCTCCGCCACGGGTCTCACGAGAGCGCGTTCGCATCCCGCGTTCGTCGGCGATCGAGTCCCGCGAAACCGCGTTCGCCGGCGGCAAACCGACGATTGGAGCCGCAACTTCCCGCGCTCGTGGCGAGGGAAATTGATTGCGTCTTGCCAAGTCTTGGTTATTCTCTGCTACGGTCCGCCACTTTCGGCCCAGAGGGCTCCCGAACCATGACGCGATCCCGACTGACGACCCGCCTCCGCCTCGCCAGCCTCATCGCCCCGCTCCTCTTCGCGGCGCCGATCCACGCCACCACCGTCACCGGCATCCAGACAGCCTTCCACGACGGCCAGACGTTCGTGACCTGGAACAACCTTCCCGGCACCGGCTGGATCTACCACGTGTTCTCCGGCTCCAACCCGCTCTCCGACGAGAGTTCGCTCGAGAACGCCCAGGAGATCGCCCAGGTGGGTGCGAGCAGCGCGGTGGATGCGCGCATCTCCTCGCTGCTGGGCCAGACGTACACGTACCGGATCTCCGAATCGCAGCCACCGCTCGACGCGAGCCGCGGGCTGTTCGTGATCACGCCCGTGGTCGGGGCGCTCACCTATTACGCCGTGCTCGCCGAGCGCGTGGGGCTCGGGGTGGACCAGACGCTCCTGCCCGGCCAGAACAGCACCTCCGACCCGGTCTGGGAACGCGTCCAGGTGCCGCGCCCGGTCTGGCAGCGCACGCTGGTGAGCCCCCCCGGCGAGGACTACGTGCTGTGGACGACCAATGCGAGCAGTCCGCTCTTCCCCGCCATGTGCAACGTACCCGGGCGGGCGTACCACGTCGGCGTGATCAAGGGGCAGAAGGACGGCGCGCTGGTGCTCGCGGGCCATGGGCGCGGCGGCAACTTCTTCAATTCGTTCAACGGCACGGGCACGCCCGGCGAGTGGGTGCTGTCCATCGACGACTACCTCCCGACGGGTGACTTCTCGTCGTTCTACTTCGGCTACGAGGTGAACTACGACCTCGACCAGCCCTACAACATCCCGCGCACCGATGGCGGCCTCGTCAGCGACTACACCGAGAAGCGCGTCATGTTCCTGCTCGACTGGGCCAACCGCGAGATGCCGCACGACCCGACCCGCGTTTACGCCATGGGGGCGTCCATGGGCGGTTCGTTCGCGTTCTTCCTCGCCTGGCACCACCCGGATCTGATCGCGGGGTCGATGGCCGTGATCCCGAAGATCTGCCTCGGCTTCCGCCCGGACGTCTACCCCGTGCTGCGCGAGTCGCTCGACCGTATGTGGGGCTCGCCGGACATCGACCTGCCCACGACGGTCGGCGAACGGGTCTTCCAGTGGATGGATGGCCGCGAACAGGCGCGGATCGAGCGGCACCGGGGGTCCGCTCCGGTGATCGCGTTCTGCGGCCTGAACGACGACGTCACGGGGTGGAGCGAAAAGGTCGCCTACTTCCAGGCGATGCAGGCGCACAAGGCCGGCGGCCAGTGGTTCTGGGACGAGCGTGATCACTACACGCCCCCGTCCCAGACGGAGTGGTTCCCGATGATGGTGTCGCGCCAGCTCTACAAGTACCGCACCGACTCCAGCTACCCCGCGTTCACGAACTGCTCGAGCGACGGCAACTTCGGCAGCGGCGATCCTGCGACGGCGGACCCGGTCGGCAACATCAACGGCACGGTGGACTGGGACGAGACCACGGTGTCCGAGGCGTGGCTGCGCTGGGAGGTGACGCTCCGCACCCGCGGCCTGACCACGCAGGACGGCCTGATCGGCGCACCGGAGTCGCTGGCGGTGGACGTCACGCCGCGGCGGCTGCAGCGCTTCATCGTCGCCGAGCAGGTGAACTATCACTACGACGTGCGCCGCCTGGCGGACGGGGTTCTGATCCAGTCCGGCATCGCGACCCCGGACGGCGACGCGGTGCTGACGCTTCCTCAAGTCAAGGTGTTCAACACGGGCGTGCGGCTGTCGGTCTACCCCACGTCCACGACCGCCGTCTCGCCGCAGGTCGCCGCGAGCCACCGCCCGTACGTGGAGCTGTCCCGGAATCCCGTGCAGGGCAAGGCCTCGCTCACGGTCGAGTGGCCGGCAGCCGGTGACGCCTCGGTGGAACTGTTCGACATGCAGGGACGGCGCGTGCGGACCGAGTTCCGCGGGCCGGCGGAGGGAATCCTCGAGCGCACGTTCCGGACCGAGGGCCTCGCTCCGGGCGTCTATCTCGTGAGCGCGCGGCAGGGCTCGAGCTCGACCGTTCGCCGCGTGACCGTGCTGGAGTGAGCTGAGCGCTACAACTCGTTCCTCCGGATGATCTGCGCATACCGCCACGCGCTCGGCCGGATGCGCCGCTCCTGCGTGGCGAAGTCCACCTCGATGAGGCCGAACCGCCCGCTGTAGCCGTCCGCCCACTCGAAGTTGTCGAGCAGCGACCAGTGCAGGTAGCCGACGCAGTTCACGCCGTCGGCGACGGCGCGGGCGACCTGCCACAGGTGCATGAAGATGAAGATCCAGCGGTCGTCGTCGTTGCGGGTCGGAATGCCGTTCTCGGTGATCAGGATCGGGAGCTTGTAGCGCGAGTACTCGCGCAGGAACTGCGCCAGCCCCTCCGGGTACACCTCCCAGCCGAGGTCGTTCAGCTTGCCGCGCTGTTGCCGGTGGTCGTGCGTGGCGAAGTCCCCGACCAGCCCGGGAAGGTTGAAGCCCGAGTTCCGCACGAAGTCGCGCGTGTAGTAGTTGACGCCGACGAAGTCGAGCGTGCGCGCCATGGGCAGGTGCTCCCAGAACAGCCCCGGAACGCGCAGCACGCCGGTGTGCAGGGCCTCGAGAAACAGGTGGTTGAACATGTGCCCGCGCACGCCGACCGACCAGCGGTCGAGCCAGCGGGTCGGGTCGTCCGGGGACAGGGCGAGGGCGTGCTTCGCGATGCTCACCATCGCGTCCGGACGGTGCGAGTGGATGGCGTGGTAGGAGCGCACGTGCGCCCGCAGCATGAGGCGCAGCACCTTGAGCGCCGTGGCCCACGCGCGCACGCGGCCCGGCGGCCACTGCCCCAGGAGCCAGCCCTTGAACACCTGGACGACCGGCTCGTTGAGCGTGATCCACCAGCGCGCGTGCGGCCCGAGCACGTCCATCACCTTCTCGACGTACCGCTCCATGGCCCGCTCGATGGCCGGGTTCTCCCAGCCGCCCTTCTCGGCCATCCATTGCGGCAGCGTGTAGTGGAACAGCGTCACCACCGGTTCGATGCGACGCTCGTGCAGCGCGACCAGCACGTCTCGGTAGTGGTCCAGCGCCTCCTCCGACCAGCGACCCTCCTCCGGCTCGATGCGGCTCCACTCGAGCGAGAACCGGTGGGCGTTGTGGCCGATCGACTGCGCGAGGTCGAAGTCGGCGCGGTAGCGGTTGTAGTGGTCCGACGCCAGCCCGCTCGGCGCGGCGGTGCGCCCCGCCTGCTCCCACGCCCACCAGTCGTTGTGGATGTTGTTGCCTTCCACCTGGTGGGCGGACGTGGAGGCGCCCCACAGGAACCCGGCGGGGAAGCGGAAGTTGCTGCTGCCCGCGGGCAACTCGAGCCCCGGGTGGGCCGCGGCCGGATCGTGCTCCGGCGGGCCCGTCCACGGCGGCTCGCCCCCCTCCCTGTGCACGCTCACGCGACTCTCCCTGGTGGCGGCGGATGCCGGCCGCGGTCGCCATACCCCTCGACCTCGGACCCACGCCCTCGCGCCGGGCCGCCCCCGTCGGGCCGCTCCCGCGCCGGGTGCTTGACGCCGATGCGCCACGCGGGCTTACCCTGCACGCTTCCTGCTCCGTGGCAGTATCGGCCACGACACCTACACCCTCAAGGAGTCCGCCATGTTCCGCCCCCTGCCCTCCCGGTGGCCGCGGCTCGCCCGGCGCTTCGGGCTTGCGACGCTGGTCGGCGCCGCCGGCCTCGTGGCCGCGCTGCCGGCCGCCGCCGCCGCGCCCGCGGCCAAGCCGGAGACGCGCCCGGCCTCGCCCGCGGTCGAGGAACACGTCCTCGCGAATGGCATGAAGATCCTGTTCGTGCCGCGCCATCTCTCGCCCACCGTGTCGTGCGGTTGGGTGGCGCACGTCGGCTCGGCCAACGAGCGCCCGGGCATCACCGGGATCGCCCACCTGTTCGAGCACATGATGTTCAAGGGCACGCACGTGATCGGAACGCGCGATTACGACCTGGACGCCCGGCTCATCGACGAGCAGGAAGCGGTGATGGAGGAGATGCGCGCGGAGATCTCCAAGCTGCGCACCGCGTACCGCCGCGGCGACATCGACGACATCACCCGGCCCGAGGCGAAGACGCCGCGCATGAAGGAGCTGGAGGTGCAGTTCGACTCGCTGGTGGCGAAGCAGCGCCAGAACATGATCAAGAACGAGTTCGACCTGGTGATCCAGAAGAACGGCGGCTCCCGCATCAACGCGTTCACGAACGAGGACATGACGTTCTACTTCTACACGTTGCCGGCGAACAAGCTCGAGCTGTACTTCTGGATGGAGGCCGACCGCCTGAAGAATCGCGTGTTCCGCGAGTTCTACAGCGAGCGCGACGTGGTGTACGAGGAGCGGCGCAGGAGCCTCGAGTCCACGCCGACGGGCAAGTTCGAGGAATCGTTCAACTCCACGTTCTGGGACGCCTCGCCCTACTCGTGGGACACCATCGGCTGGCCGAGCGACGTGGCGAACATCACGCTGGCGCAGGCGAACGACTTCTACGAGCGCTTCTACGCGCCGCAGAACCTGACCGCCGTCGTCGTCGGCGACTTCGACACGAAGCAGGCCCTGGCGCTGGCGGAGCGCTACTTCGGCTCGATCCCGAAGGGCCAGCACCCGATCCCCGAGATGATCACGATGGAGGTTCCGAGCGTCGCCGAGAAGCGGTTCAACGGCGAGGCGGAGACGAACCCGAGCGTGGAGATCCGCTGGCACGCGGTGCCGAGCGTGCACAAGGACATCCCGGCTCTCACCGTGCTGCAGACGGTGCTGAACGGCGACACCGGGCGGCTCAAGAAGAACCTGGTCCTCGGCGGCGGCCCGGCCAGCCGCGCCACGGCGCGGCTCGACGACCGCAAGTACGAAGGCCTGTTCGAGATCGACGGGGAGTGCAAGGAAGGGCACACGCCCGACGAGGTGGAACACGCGGTGTACGGCGAGCTCGACAGGATTTCCAAGGACGGCGTCCCCGAGGACGAGCTGCTGGCCGCGAAGAACCGCTTCCTCACTTCCACCTACCGCCAGCTCGACAACAACTTCTCCCTCATGCTGCGCTACGGCGTCGCGGACGCGCGCGGCGGCTGGCAGCTGGCGGACGCGCTCGCGGGGCAGGTGCAGCAGGTGAGCTCCGCGGACCTGCAGCGGGTGGTGAAGAAGTACTTCACCCGCGAGAACCGCGCGGTCGCCACTTACACGCGCAAGGGCGGCAGCGAGCCGGAAGACCCCGCGCTTGCCGCACTCCCGGCGGAATCCAAGCCCATGGTGAAGCAGGCGCTCGCGCGCATCGCCGCGTCCACCGATCCGGCGCAGCTGCAGCAGATGCTCGCGCGCATGGACCAGATGAGCGCCCAGGCCCCGGAGAATATGAAGCCGGGTCTCGACTACGTGAAGACGCGGATCCAGGCCCGGCTCGCCGAGCTGGACACCAAGAAGTGAACCGGAGGCTCACCATGACCCCGAATCGATACCGGGCGCCCGTGGGCGTCTCGTCCGCGCTGCTCGCGCTGCTCGCGGTCCTGCCCGGGCGGCCGCTCTCCGCGCAACCGCTGGCCTCGCATCCCGACCAGCTCCAGTACCCGGCATTCACCTACGTCCCGCCCAGGGCGGCGCAATACCGCGTCAAGCTCTCGAACGGGATCGTGGCCTACCTCGTGCCGGACCACACCACGCCGCTCGTGACCGTGCACGTGCTCATGCGCTGCGGTCCGCAGCTGGACCCCGCGGGCAAGGAAGGGCTCGCGGCCATGTGCGCGAACCTCCTCACCCGCAGCGGCACCTCGAAGATGACGGCGGAGCAGGTCGAGACGCGCGTCGCGGGACTGGGCGCGCAGCTCGACTCCAACACCGGGGGTGGCGGCGGCGGGTTCTTCGGCCTGGGCGGGGTGCCGATCGGCCCCAGCGAGAGCCGCGCCACGGTCAACCTGCTGTCCAAGGACCTCGACGCCGGCCTCGATCTGCTGACGTCGTGTCTCCGGGCCCCGGCGTTCCAGGCCGACCGCGTCAAGCTCTACAAGGAGCAGGCGCTCCAGAACATGAAGCGCCGGAACGACGAGTCGGGGGACATCGAGGAGCGCGAATGGAGCGCGCTCGAGCGGGGCGAGAGCCACTGGACGAATCGCTGGACCACGAAGGCCTCGATCGACGCCATCACCGTGGACGACCTGCGCGCATTCCAGCGGCGCTACGTCGGCCCGAAGAACTTCCTGCTCGCGGTCGCCGGGGACTTCGACCGCGCGACGATGGTGAAGAAGCTGGAGGCGGCGTTCGCGAAGTGGCCGAACCCGGGCGAGAAGCCGGGCTCGCCGGCCGCGCCTGCGGAGCCGGCCAAGTCGGGCTGGTTCATGGTCGAGAAGGACGTCAACCAGGGCCGCGTCTCGATCGGGCTGCCGTCCCTCGACCGTTACGACCCCGACTGGGCGGCGGCGCGCGTCATGAACGACATCCTCGGCGGGGGCGGATTCACCTCGCGGCTCGTGAACCGCATCCGCTCGGACGAGGGCCTCGCCTACTCCGTCAACTCCCGCATCGAGGGCGGCACCTACTACCCCGAGCCGTGGCGGCTCGTGTTCCAGTCCAAGGTGCGCTCGGTGGCGTACGCGACGGAGATCGCGATGGCCGAGATCCGGAAGATGCGCGACTCGCTCGTCACCGCCAGCGAGCTGGAGGCGAGCCGCAACAAGTTCGTGGAGTCGCTGCCGGTGCAGTTCGAATCGGCCACCGCCATCGCGGGCGCGCTGGCGGTGGAGGAACTCACCGGCCGTTACGAGAAGGACCCCGCGTACTATGCGGACTACGCGAAGCGGCTGAACGCGGTCACCGCCGCCGACGTCCAGCGCGTCGCCCGGCGCCTGCTCGATCCCTCGAAGATGGCCGTGCTCATGGTCGGCAACACGAAGGACATGATGCTCGGCGACGACAAGCACCCGGCGAGCATCAAGTCGCTCGCGGGCGGCGACCCGAAGCGGTTGCCGCTGCGCGACCCGCTGACGATGAAGCCGCTCGCGGGAACTCCCAACTGAACCGGCGGGGGGGCGGCGCGCGCCGTCGCCTCCCCCGCCCTCCGGTCCTGCGTTCGGAGGCGACATGACTCCCCGGGTGAAGACGCGCCACATCGCGTTGCCGCGCGGCCGCTCCCGCGAGGCCGCGTCGTTCCTCGCCCAGCTCGACGACCAGACGCGCCTGCTGCTCGAGGACGTGCGCGGAATCCCCGCCGCGGAGCTCCAGTGGCAGCCGAAGCGCGGCATGAACACGATCGGCATGCTGCTCGCGCACATCGCCATCGTCGAGGTGTTCTGGCTGTCGGTGGCGATGGAGCGCTCCCCCGAGGCGGCCATCCGGAAGGTGCTCGGCATCGACCGCGACGACGACGGCATTCCGCTGCCGGCCGGGGCGGCGCCGCCCGCTGCGCTCCGGGGGCGAACGCTCGGCTGGTACGCGAAGCGGCTGGCGCGCGCACGGACGTGCGCGAAGCGTCTCGCGCGGACCTGGCCGGACGACTCCATGGAGCGGTTCATCCTCCGCGTCCGGCGCGACGGCGGGAGGATGCGCGTGAGCCGGCGCTGGATCCTCTATCACCTGCTCGAGCACCAGGCGGGCCACTATGGGCAGATCCTGCTGCTCCGGCACCAGTACCGGGACCGGAACAAGAAATAAGCGCGAGCCGGAGACGAAGTTTCACAACGACTTCCGGCTGTCGGCTCGTGCGGAGTCTCAGATTGCAGTGGATTCCCGGCTCAACGGAACGCCCCGGCGGAGGTCCCCCGCCGGGGCGTCGTGCGTCCGGATCCCGGGCCTGCCCGGCTACGTCCCCTCGCTCCAGGTCGCCAGGTACTTCACCTGGGACGGCGTGAGCGTGTCGATGTTCGTGCCCATGCTCTTCAACTTCAACCGGGCGACTTCCCGGTCGATCTCCGGCGGCACGATGTAGACCCGCTTCTCGAGCGTGCGGGCTTCCTTCGCCAGGTACTCGACCGACAGCGCCTGGTTCGCGAACGACATGTCCATCACCATCGCCGGGTGCCCCTCGGCCGCGGCCAGGTTGATCAAGCGGCCCTCGCCGAGCAGGAACAGCGACTTCCCGCCTCTCAACCGGTACTCCTCGACGTACGGCCGCGCGACCTTCTTGCTCGCGGACATGCGCTCCAGCGCGGGGATGTCGATCTCGACGTTGAAGTGGCCGCTGTTCGCGATGAGCGCGCCGTCCTTCATCGCCGCGAAGTGCTCGCGACGCAGGACGGACTTGTTGCCCGTCACGGTGATGAACAGGTCGCCGCGCGGCGCGGCGTCGGCCATGGCCACGACCTGGTAGCCGTCCATGGCGGCTTCCAGCGCGCGCAGCGGGTTCACCTCGGTCACCAGCACCGTGGCGCCCATGCCCTTGGCGCGTGCCGCGAGGCCGCGACCGCACCAGCCGTAGCCGGCGATGACCACCGTCGAGCCCGCGATCAGCATGTTGGTGGCGCGCAGCACGCCGTCCATGGTGCTCTGGCCGGTTCCGTAGCGGTTGTCGAACAGGTGCTTCGTGTCGGCGTCGTTGATCGCGACGACCGGATACCGGAGCGTCTTGTCGCCTGCCATCGCGCGCAGGCGGGTGACGCCCGTGCTCGTCTCCTCCGTGCCCGCGAACACGGTCTTCAGGTAGGGCTTCATCTTCGTGTGCAGCACGGTCACCAGGTCGCAGCCGTCGTCCATGGTGATGTTCACCCCGGCCTGGATGCAGCTCACGATGTGCGAGTAGTACGTCTGGTGATCCTCGCCCTTGATCGCGAACGTCGCGATGCCGTAGTGCTCGATGAGCGCCGCGGCCACGTCGTCCTGGGTGCTGAGCGGATTCGAGCCGCACAGGAACACCTCGGCGCCGCCGGCCTGGAGGGTGCGCATGAGGTTCGCGGTCTCGGTGGTGACGTGCAGGCAGGCGCCGATCCGCAGCTTCTTCAGCGGCTGCTCCTTCGCGAACCGGGCGCGGATCGTGCGCAGCACCGGCATGTGGCGGTCGGCCCACTCGATGCGGACCTTGCCGTCGCGGGCGAGATTCATGTCCTTCACATGGCCACCGGGTGTGGATCCTTCGCTCGCGGCTCCGTTCGTCGCCGCGCGCTTGCGCGCGGGCCTGGACGACATCGTGACTGCCATGCGGACTCCTTGGGGTTCGGGGGTGCGTGTCGGGGGTCGGCGCGGGAGAATGCCCGAGCCGCGCGGCCCGGGCAAGCACGAAAATCGTCCTGTTCCCGTCGCTCGCCGAAGTGATATGTTCTTGCATATGAAGAGAACGACGCTCCAGCTCGATACGTCCCTGATGGCCGAACTCCGGCGCCGCGCCGCGAGCGAGGGCCGCACGCTGACCGAGGTGCTCGAGCGCACGCTCCGCCTCGGCCTCGCGAGCGCGCCGGACGCGCGGCGCGTCCGCGTCGAGCTCCCGTCCTACGATCTCGGGCCGTTCCTCGCGGACCCGGCCCGACCGGGGCGCCTGCCGCGCCCGGACGAGGACGCATGATCGCGGTGGACTCCGGGCTCCTCGCCCTGGCGGTGAACCGCTACGCCCCCGAGCACGCGCGCGCCGCGTCGCTGCTCGAGTCGCTGGCGGAGGGCGACGCCCCGTGGGCGCTGCCGTGGAGCGCGGTCCACGAGTTCCTCGGCTTCGTCACGCACCCGCACACCGTCGCGCGCGTGCTCGGAGCGAACGAGGCGTGGGGGTTCATCGCAACGCTCGCGACGAGCCCCTCGCTCCGGTTCCTGGGCCCGACGCCGCGACACGCCGAGGCCTGCGCCGAAGTGCTCGCGTTGCGCGATCCGAGCGTCGCCGCGGCGCTCGACGCCTCATTCGCCACCGCGGTCCTGCTGCGCGAGCACGGCGTGCGCGAACTTCTCTCCACCGACCCCGGCATGCGGCGCTGGCGCTTCCTCGACGTCCGCGATCCGTTCCGGGGGGAGCCGTGGACGCCGCTCGCGCGCCCGGCCCGGCGCTACCGCACGCTCACGCGGCGGAAGCCTCGCGGCCCGATCCCCTCCTGAGTGCGGCCCTCGCGCCGACGCGGTTACGCGTCGCCGGCCCGCGCGAGCCACGTCTCGAGGAACCCGGGCACCTCACGGTAGGAGTCGAGCCAGCCCCGGGCGTGCGACTCGCGCGAGCGTCCGCCCACACGCACGCCGAACCCGCGCCCGCGCAACGCCGCAAACGCGTCCTCGTCGCTGACGTCGTCCCCGAGAAACACGCCCAACGTGCCCGGCGGCCGCCGCGACAGGAGCCGGAGAACGGCGGTGCCCTTGTCCTGGCCGCGTGCCCGCAACTCGAGTCCTCCGTCGATGCGGTCGAGCCGCAGCCCGGGATGCGAAGCCGCCTCGGACCACGCCGCTTCGCAGCGGGCCACGAGGTCGAGGGCATGGGAGGGCGGCAGGCCGCGCACGTGCAGTACGAGGCCCGTGCGCTTGCGTTCGAGCTGCCCGGCCCACCCCTCAGCGCGGGCGCCCGCCTCGGCCGCATCGAGCGAAAGGCGAAGCGCTCGAGGAAGCGGTTCACGCACGATCCCGCCGCCGCGCTCACGGCGCTCCCAGCCGTGCTCCCCCACGAGCTCGGCGTCCAACGGGCCCAGCAGCCGGAGCAGTTCGTCGACGGGACGGCCGGAGAGCATGCCGACGTCCGTGTGCGCACGCGCCGCGATCGCGCGCAGCAGTTCCAGCGAGCGCGGCCATGGCAGGGCCTCGTCGGGCAGGCGATGGAACGGCGCCAGCGTCCCATCGTAGTCGAGCATGAGCAGCCGATGCTCCGCGAGCGACACCTCGCGCCACAACACAGCGGGGACACCGTTTCTTTCCGGCATCGCGCCTCCCTTCCTGCGCCTCCCTGCTCGGTGCCTGCGGAGCTTACGCCGCACGCCGGTCCGGGCGCCCGCTGGAGCGGACGGCCGGCCGGGCGTGCGCTCCGGAGCGTGCGTGCTGATGACCGCGCCGCGCGTCTCGCGTTCGCGTCCGCGAGTAATCGCAGCCGCGTCAGCCGCTTGCGGCACCCGCGCGGAACCTGCGTGAATCCCCGGGCTGTCACGGTCATGTCACGAATGGCGCGGGGGCGCGAACGCTCCGGCATTGACCCCCCGCCCGCGCTTCCCTAGGCTCGGAACGTCGTCCATGCGTGATGCTGTGCCATGCGAACGGGGGCCGACTCCCCTCCCGCCGTCGCCTCAGTTCCGACTCCGCGAGGAGGGGTGCGATGGATCTGGCTGGCCGCACACGTTCGGCATTGAGCCGTGCGGCGATCCGCACGCAGCAGCGGAGCGAGGGACCGCCGCGGACCACGCGGGCCGATCTCGTGGACTGGGCCCGGGCGAACCTGCCGGACCGGAAGCTCGTGGTCGTGTCCAACCGGGAGCCCTACTCCCATCGTCGGGCCGGGGGCGCGATCCAGACGGTGCGGAACGCCGGCGGGCTCACCGTGGCGCTGGACGCCGTGATGCAGGCGCTGGGCGGTGTGTGGGTGGCGCACGGGAGCGGCGATGCCGATCGCGACGTCGTGGATGCGAGGGATCACGTGGCCTGCCCGCCCGAGCAGCCCCGCTACACGCTGCGCAGGGTGTGGCTCACGGACGAGGATCACGCCCGCTACTACTCCGGGTTCGCGAACAGCGCGCTCTGGCCGCTCTGCCATGTCGTCTACGTGCGACCGCGCTTCGAGCCCGCGGACTGGGAGTCGTACCAGCAGGTCAATCGCCGATTCGCCGAGGCGGTGCTCGAGGAGGTCGGCGACCAGAAGGCGCTGGTGTTCCTCCAGGACTACCATCTCGCGCTCGCGGCGCGCTTCATCAAGGAGCGCCGCCCGGATCTCCAGATCTCGATGTTCTGGCACATCCCGTGGCCCAACCCCGAGGTGCTCCGGATCCTGCCGTGGCGGAAGGAGATCCTGGACGGCATGCTCGCGAACGACGTGATCGGCTTCCACATCCACCGGCACGCCATGAACTTCCTCGACTCGGTTGCGGAGACACTCGAGGCTCGCGTCGACTTCGAGCGACAGGCCGTGGACCGCGGTGGCGACCGGACGTGGGTGCAGTCGTTCGCGATCAGCGTCGATGCGGAGGAGATCGGCGCGCTGGCCGAGGCGCCCGAGACGCGGCGCGCCGAGGCCGAGCTCCGCGCGCGCCTCGGCCTCGACGGCTGCCTCGTGGGGCTCGGCGTCGACCGGCTCGATTACACGAAGGGAATCCCCGAGCGCTTCGAGGCGCTCGAGCGCCTGTTCCAGAAGTATCCCGAGCGGCGCGGCCGGTTCGCGTTCATCCAGGTCGCGGTGCCGTCGCGCATCGAGTTGCGGGAGTACCGCGACGTCCAGACGCGCACGCGCCGGTGGGTCGAGCGCATCAACCGCCGTTTCCCTCGACCCGGCGGCCTCACCGTGCACCTGATCGAGGACAACCTCGACTTCCGCGAGCTGGTCCCCTACTACCGGATGGCCGACCTGTGCACGGTGACGTCGCTCCATGACGGCATGAACCTGGTCGCGAAGGAGTACCTGGCCGCCTCGCCCGACCTGGACGGGGCGCTGGTGCTGTCGCCGTTCACCGGCGCCGCACGCGAGCTCGAGCGCGCGTGGATCGTGTCCCCGTTCGACCGCGAGGCGCTCGCGGACACCTACCACGCCGCGCTGTCCGAGCCGGCGGAGGCGCGCCGCGAGCGCATGGGGGCGCTGCGCGAGACGGTGCTGCGCCGGAACATCTTCGACTGGACCCTGGAGGTGCTCGATACGATCGTGGGGATGAACCTGAGGACACCCGCTCGGGACGGCGCGTCGATCCCGGCCGCCGCCCCGGAACTTCCATCCGGCTGAGTCCGGGCCACACCAGGAGGGAACGCATGCTGATGCTGGTCGTGCTCCAGGCGGAGCCGGGGTCCGCGCTCGTGGACCGACTGCTCTCGGTCGGTCACAGCGCGGCGCAACTGTCGCTCAACGTGGCGCTGGCGCTGCTGGTCATGCTGATCGGCTGGGGCGTCGCGGCGCTCGTCGGCGGACTCGTGCGCGGCATCCTGCACCTCGTGCACTTCGGGGACGCGGTCCGGCGGCTGCTCGGGCCGCGCGCCGCGGCGATCCACGATCCCGCGGTGCTGGCGGCGCGCACCGTGTACTGGGTGCTGCTGGCGGCAACCGCGCTCGTGGCGCTCGAGTTCATCGGGATCGGGCTCGCGGCCCAGGTCGCGGACCGGCTGAGCGACGTGGTGCCGCGGATCGTCACCTCGGCCGTGCTGTTCGCCGTCGGCGCCCTGGTCGCGATGGTGCTGGGCGCACTCACGCGCCGGTTCCTCGAATCCGCAGAGATCCGCGCCGCCCGGTTCCACGGCCAGCTCGTCTACGCCGTGCTCACCGGCTTCGCGGCGTTGCTGGCGCTGGAACAGCTCGGGCTCGCCGCCCAGTTCGTGATGGGCATCGGACTCGTGGCGGTGGCCGCGGCCTCCCTGGGCCTGGCGCTGGCATTCGGCCTCGGCTGTCGCGAGCTCGCGCGTGATTTCCTGGTCGAGTACCTGCGATCGCTGGACGAGGAGGGCCCGAGGAGGCCCGGATGAGCTCTCCCCCGCAGGCGTTCGAGCTGAGCGGCGTCTCCTACCTGATCCGCCCGTGGGGCGCGCCGGTGACCGACCTCGAGCAGTTGGCCCAGGGCATCGCCTCTGCCCCGGACGACGTGCTGTTCTACCACGCCGTCCAGTACCAGCTGCACCATCCGGGTGTGGAGGAGCTGCCGCCGGACGATTTCAGCGCGTGGATCCGCGGCGTGCTGCAGGACGACGAGACCGCGGAGCGCCTGTCGTTCGCGGTGCAGGGCTGCGGCCCGCCGTTCGACCGCCTGCGTGCCGCGCTGCTCGGGGTGCTGGACGCGATGCCCGCGAAGCGGCGGCTCCAGCGCGGCGCGCCCGAGGGCAGCGCGTTTCCGTTCATGGGCAGCACGCCGGTGAGCTTCCCGACCGGCGTGCGGGTGCACGATGGCCAGGAACTGGTCGACGCACTGCTCGTGGCCGACGTGTGCGTGTGGTTCCTGCACCTGGTGCAGGAGCCGTGGTTCGGGGCCGGGCGCGTGCCGTTGCTCGCCTGGCTGGACGAGCTGCCCGAGCCGCGACTCGGCGACTGGCTCGCCGAGGCGGCGGCGGAAGGATTGCCGATCGACCGGGCGCGCAGCCGGGTGTCCCGTCGCTGGCGGCGGAGTCGCATCGGCAAGCAGGTCGCGCAGGCGAGCCAGACTCCGGAGGACGTCCGGCGTGAGGCCGCGAGGCAGGCGGTCGTGAACCTCGTGCGCCGGCGGCCGGCGAAACGCTCATGACGCTGGTGCCGCTGCGCCAGGACGGCCCCTCGCTCGTGGAGGGCTATCGGGCCGTGGTGGGGGACGGGCCCATGCGCACGCTCGAGGCGCTGGCCCGCTCGCTGCGCGGGCATCGGATCGCGATGGTGAACTCGACCGCGACCGGCGGCGGCGTGGCCGAGATCCTGCACCGGCTCGTGCCGTTGCTGAACGAGCTGGGCGTGCCCACCACCTGGGAGCTGATGCCGGGGGACGCGCGCTTCTACCGGATCACCAAGACCATCCACAACGCGTTGCACGGCGGGCCCGGGTCGCTGACGCGCGAGGACCGGGACCACTTCATGGACGTGAACCGCCGCGCCTCGGAGCAGCTCGCGCTGGATGCCGACCTGGTGATGGTGCACGACCCGCACCCCGCCGCGCTGGCCGAGCTCCGCCCGAAATCGCGGCAGCGCTGGGTGTGGCGCTGCCACATCGACCTGTCGCGGGCCGATCAGGAGGTGCTGGACTTCCTGGTCGCGCGCGTGAACCACCACCACGCGGCCGTGTTCTCGCACGTCACGTTCGTGCCGCCGCTCTCGACGCCGAGTTATCTCGCTCCGCCCAGCATCGACCCGCTGTCGGAGAAGAACTGCGAGCTGGAAGAGGCCGAGATCGACGCGCTCCTCGAGCCCCATGACCTGCCGCACGACACGCCACTCGTGACCCAGGTGTCGCGCTTCGACCGGCTGAAGGATCCGATCGGCGTCGTCGAGGCATTCACGCTGGCGCGGCGTCGCGAGCGGGCGCACCTCGTGCTGGCGGGCGGCACGGCGGACGACGACCCCGAGGGCGCGGCGGTGGTGGCCGAGACGCGTGAGCGGATCGGCTCGCGGAAGGACGTGACGCTGCTGTCGCTCCCGCCCGATGCGCACGCGGTCATCAACGCGCTGCAACGGCGGTCCACGGTCGTGGTGCAGAAATCGCTGCGCGAGGGCTTCGCCCTGACCGTGTCGGAGGCGTTGTGGAAGCGCCGCGCGGTGGTGGCCAGTGCCGTGGGCGGCATTCCGCTCCAGATCCTGCACGAGCGCACGGGCCTGCTGGTGCACTCGGTGGACGGTTGCGCGCTCCAGATCGTCCGCCTGCTGCGGGATGCGCCGCTCCGCCGCCGGCTGGGTGCGGACGGGCGCGAGCACGTGCGCGCGAACTTCCTCCACCCGCGCGAGGCACGCGACTACCTCGCGATCTTCGCGCACCTCCTGCGGCGCATCCCGGGCGCGAGCCCGGCGTGAGGGCGTGCGTGCCCGGAGGTCACGCGCGGATTCCGCTCCCGGGGTCGATCGGGCCTATGCTCCCGTGGGGCACGCTCCCGCCCATGCCCTGGAACGCACCCGCACACGGGCCGTGACGGCCTTTCCCGCCGGAGACTCCGCATGCCGATCGATCCGCGCATTGCCCAGACGCCCGAGCCGCCCTACTGGGTGGTGATCTTCACCAGCCGTCGCACCGGCGAGGACGCCGAGGGCTACGCGCGCATGGCCGATGCGATGGCCGCGCTGGCGCCGAGGCAGCCGGGCTATCTCGGGATCGAGAGCGTGCGCGATGCGGAGGGCGTAGGCGTCACGCTCTCCTACTGGGCGAGCGAGCAGGCCATTCACGACTGGAAGCGCGTCGCCGCGCACGCCGAGGCGCAGCGGCTCGGGCACGCGCGCTGGTACACCGACTTCGTCACCCGCGTCGCGCGCGTCGAGCGCGCCTACACCAAGGC
>CAYSWZ010000026.1:0-4899 GCA_964434945.1 uncultured bacterium
TGGTCGAGCGCATCAACGCCATCCTCGGCCACGGCACCTCGCAGCAGCGCATGCAGGCCTGACGCGGCCTCGGGGCCCGTCCGCGCGAACGCGTTCCACCCGGAGTCCGGTCAGGACGACACGAAGCCCGCGCCGGAACAAGGTGCGGGCTTCGGTTCGTCTGGCGGCGTGGGGTGGCGAACTTGCTCAGTGCGTGACGATCAGCCGCGCCGTGGCGGTGTGCTGGCGCTGCGCGAGCCGAACGAGATAGACGCCGGGCGACAAGCGCCGGTCCGGCGAAAGTGGCACGACCTGCTCGCCGGGTGTGCCGCCGACCACACGGCGCGAGATCCGGCGCCCCGCCAGGTCGAACACCTCGAGGCTTGCCGGGGAATCGTCAGCGAGACTGAGTCGAATGGCCGCGGCGCCCTGGGATGGGTTCGGAAAGACCGATTGGATCGCGAAGCTCGGGGATCGCGCCACAACCAGTTGCGGCGCCGGACTGACGACGGGTGGAGCCGAGGGGAACGCTGCCGCAGGGGCGCCGGGTCCCGAGCGCCCGAGCCGCATGACGAACGAGGCTTCGTCGAAGCCCACTTGGGGAGCGGTCGGCGGGATCCGGAAGTCCTGCCAGCAGACCATGGCGGCCTGAGGTCCGGTGGGCTCGATGCCCAGCGACATGGCCTGATCGTAGTAGGGGGCGTCGATCCGGTGACAGACGGGCGTGGCCTGCGCCGACCAGCCGTCCGCCGGACGACCCCTACGGTCGATGCGGGTCGCGAGCACGGACCATTCGAGCACCCGATCGGTCCAGGCGAGGAATGCCCCCCCGACGCCGTCTTCGCACATGACGAGCGACGTCCGGTCGCCGGCGCCCGGGCTGACGGGCACTCCGTCCTTGGCCCACAGCGCTCGCCCGTGGCGGTCGAGACGTTGCGCGTAGGCCCCGGCCGCAGGGCGCGCGTCGCGCCACGCGATCAACACTTCATCATCCGGCTCCGCCACGATGTGAACGTCGGCTTGAGTCGCTTCCGCGCCGCACACGATGAGGTCTCGTTGCCACGGCGACCGGCCCGCGCGGGTCACGCGCGCGGCGAAGATGTTCTCGGTCGCACCGTTCACTCCGCTCCAGGCAACCACCGCGTCCCCGGAACGGGTGATGACGGCCGACGGCGAGCCGCGGCGAAGATCGTACGTTCCGGTGGAGACGGACTGTCCATCGGCGCCCCAGTCCGCATGAGCGCCCGCGTCGTAGTGCTGGCCGCGAATGCGCCCGCGCGGAAAGCCGCCCGCGGCGCCCTCGCTCCAGAACACGTAAGCGCCGCCGAAACGGTCTCCCACGATCTGCGGCAGCGATTGCCAACCGGCCCCAGTGCTGACGGTGAGCTCGGATTCCCCAGTGTGGGTGCCGGAGGGGCCGACATGTCGAGCGAAGAGCCCATCTCCCTGCCAGGCGATCCACACGCCCTTCCGGCCGTCATCGCTCGCCACGAAGCCATTCGCCGGACCGGCGAGCTTGTCCGATACGATGAAACCCTCTGCGGGCCAGCCCGGGGCCGGCGTTCCCCGTGCCGTCAACCGCTGTATGCGGAGCCGCCCGGGCTCATAGTAGGAACAACCTTCCTCACAGTATTCTCCGGATTGGATCCACACTAGGAAACAGCCGCCTGTCCCGTCGGGGATGGCACGAGTCTGGCGGGAGACGCCGTGAAGGGTAACGCCCGGCGTGGACGACTTCGCCACGACATCCCACCCACCCGCGGGCTCGCCGTTCGCCTCGAAACGCTGCACGAACGGGCCGGCGAAGTAGCAGTCCAGCGCGGCGAAGGCGCCGCGGTGGGCGTCACTGGCCAGGGCGGGGTTCGTCTCCGTGAACGTGTGGGGCGTGATGATGTTCCCGTTCGGCTGCCACGCGGCCGAGCTGATGGCAGGAGTCAGGAAGACGAGGAGCAGAGAGCGCGCGAAGCCCAATGCGCGCATAAGTAACCTCGCGTACGTCGGGAGTAGCGGGGAGTGCCGGCACATGTAGCAACTGTCCATTCTAAGCCCGAGAGCCGAGCATGGACACGAATTAGATCCCACGGGAAGACCCCAGCGCTGAACGATCGGCGGGTCGAAGGCGAGCCGAAGCCCGAGCACCCCGCGGAGTTGCAGCGTTGTTCGGCCCGGCGTGGGGGAGATGCAATGCCGCATCGGGCTCGAACCGAGTTGGCCTACGGGGACCCGCGACCGGTCGCCGCGCGTGCATGAACCCAGCCCCGAACGCGCACTCCGCTTCGTACTGATTGTGAGCGCGGCAGCGCAGCCGCAGGTTCGCCACCGTGCTGCGGCCTCCGCGGGCGACCGGTACGGCGTGATCGTACTCCAGCATCGAGCGCTCGTTGCAACGGCGGCCCCGCGTACTCACGAAAGTGCAGCGATGCCGGTCGCGCTCTGCAACCTGTCGCTTGATCTCGGCCGGGATGTATCGCGTATCGAGCGAAGCTCGGCGCCTCCGTGGGGTGTCGGTTGCACCATGCTTCCGGTTCTCCAGCCGCTGCACCAGCTCCAGGAGCGCGCGCTCCAGCACCTGCGACACGTCGCAGCCGGGCTGGGCGTGCGCAAGCAATTCCTGGGCACGCTTCAAGAGATCGTGCGTGCGCCGATCGATCGTGACCTGAAGAGCGAATCGTCCGGGCGAAAGGGGCTCGACCCTCGGAAAGGGCGGCGCCGGCATCGCAACTGGCACCATGGACCGCGACAATTCGGCTTGCTGACCGGGGACAACTGTCCCCGGGGACAGTTCGGATCCCGGCGCGCACCCGGGATCACCGGGCGCCAACGAGCTGGCGACTTCGTTCGACTCGACCGAACGGGCTACGGCCTCTGCAGATGAGGTCGGCGCGGCGATCAAAGGCACGATGCGCGTCGGCAGGTCGGGTGCCGGGAAACGATTCGCGAGCATCGCCAGGATCTCCTCGCGCGTGCGGTGCGAGGCGCCGGCGAGCAGCTCGGCGGCGTTCGAGTGCGTCATGTATCGAGCCAGTTCGCGTAGCCCGGCGAGGTGCACGCGCCCCTCGGCGATGGCGTCGAGCACGCCGGGGAAACGCCGCGCCATCCGAGCGCCCCAGATGTGCTTGTAGGCCGAGGACTCCGAGAGGTGCAGCTCGTGCACGCAATACTGGTAGAGCGAACTGTGACCTGCCGGCACGTACGCGCGGCGGCACAGGACCTCGGCGAGGTGGGCGACGAGGCTCGCTTTGTGAGCGTGACCCTGGCGGACGAGCGCCGCGGTCGCCTGTAGCAACCGGTCGTCGGAAAGCTGAGAGAGACCTTTGATGTCCATGGGAACTCCGCGGTGAGAGGGAGCCGCGGGGGCACTTGCAACCATCTCACGCGCATTTCCGACCGCCGCACCTGCGCGGGCGCGGGAGAACGGCGGGCGCCCTGCCTCCGCTGTGTCCTTCGCCCGTACTCGGGTGCGTACGCGCAAGCTCGCGCGTTCCCGCACGCGCTGCGAACCGGGTAGCGCTTTCGCTTTGCCGAGACTCGCGAACCCGTCAAGCTCAGTCTTCGTGAAATCGCGTGGCGTTGGGATGTGCCTCAGATGACGCCAGCCGGCAGCGCATGCCGAGTCGCCCGCGCCTGCGCATCACATTGACCCCGCGGCCCACTGCCGCCATCGTTCGGGGCGCGGGATCCCGCGTCCTTCCTCGGGCGCCACACGCTCACCGGCCCCCCAGACTCACGACCATGTCCTACGCCCTGATCGCGCTGCCCGTCCCCGTGCGGCAGTTCTTCACCTATCGCGTCCCGGCCGAACTCGACGCGGCCGCCGTTCCGGGTGCGCCGGTCGATGTGCCGTTTCGTGGCCGCAGCGCGCGCGGCGTCCTGGTCGAACGCATCGCGACGACGCCGCTCGAGAACGTGCGCGACATCACCCGAGTGACCGGCGCGCCGCTCTTGAGCGCGCACCTGCTGGAACTCACGCACTGGGTCGCCGACTACTACCTCGCGCCGCCGGGTGAAGTCGTCGCGGCGGCGTTGCCCGGCGGCAACGAAGGCCTTGCGCGCTCGCTCGGCCGCCGGCACGCGAGCGAAGACGCGGTGTTGCGCATGCCGATCCCGGAGCGCATCACGCTCACGCCGGCGCAGCGCGCGGCCGTGGCCGCGGTGGACGCCGCGGTCTCCGCGGGCGGGTTCCAGCCGTTCCTGCTGCACGGCGTCACCGCGAGCGGAAAGACCGAGGTGTACTTGAGAGCCGCAACCGCGGCCCGTGAGGCGGGTGGCCAGACGTTGATCCTCGTACCGGAAATAGCGCTCGCCTCGCAGGTGCTGGGCGTGTTCCACAAGCGCTTCGGCGGGCGCGTGGCGCCGCTCCACAGCTATCTGCCGCTCGGAACGCGCCGCAGGAACTGGGAGCTCGCGCGGCGCGGAGCGTTGGACGTGGTCGTGGGTGCCCGGAGTGCCGTATTCGCGCCACTTCCCAACCTGCGGCTCATCGTCATCGACGAGGAGCACGAGCCGGCCTACAAGCAGAGCGAGCAACTGCGCTATCACGGCCGCGACGTGGCGGTGCGGCGTGCGCAGATGCTGGGCGTCCCGGTGGTGCTGGGCTCGGCCACGCCGAGCCTCGAGACGCAGGCGAACGCCGCGCGCGGCAAGTACCGGCGGTTGGTGCTGCCGGAGCGCGTGGACCGACGACAGCTCCCGGTCGTCCGCGTCGTCGACCTTCGCCGCGAGGGCAGCGGCCCCGGGCTGCTGTCGACACCCCTGCGCGCCGCCATCACCGCCCGGCTCGAAAGACAGGAGCAGGTGCTCCTGTGGCTCAACCGGCGCGGACACTCGCACCATATCCAGTGTCGCGGCTGCGGCCACACGCCGGAGTGCCCGCGCTGCGACATCGCGCTCACGCTCCACATGGCGGCCGGTGAGCCGAAG
>CAYSWZ010000027.1:0-20137 GCA_964434945.1 uncultured bacterium
CGGCACGTCGCTGGTCGCGAGCTACGCGCGCCGCATGGGGATCAAGAGCCCGCTCGGCCAGAACCTCTCGCTCGCGCTCGGCTCGAGCGAGGTGAACCTGCTCGAGCTGACCTCCGCCTACGCCGTGTTCGCCGACCACGGCGTGCGCAACGACCCGCTGTTCATCAGCAAGGTCGAGGACAAGAACGGCGTCGTGCTCGAGCGCAATACGCCGCGGCCGTACGAGGTGCTGACCGAGGGCACCGCCGCCACCATGACCAGCATGATGCAGTCGGTGATGGACCACGGCACCGGGTTCCCGGCACGCGCCGCGGGCTTCACGATTCCCGCAGCGGGCAAGACCGGGACGATGGACGCGTACATGGACGCCTGGTTCGTGGGTTACATCCCGAGCCTGACGCTCGGCGTCTGGGTGGGCTACGACGAGAAGAAGACCATCGGGCCCGGCATGACCGGCGCGCGCGCCGCGCTGCCGATTTGGACCGAGATCATGCTCGGCGCCACGCGTGGCAAGCCGGTCGAGGACTTCACCCTGCCGGCCGGCACCGTGTCCCGGCTGGTGTGCTCCGACAGCGGCATGCTGGCGACCGACCAGTGCCCGAACACCGCCAGCGAGCTCTACGAGGAGGGCTCCGAGCCCACCGAGTACTGCACCACGCACCGCGGCCACCCCCTCGATCCGAACGCTCGCACGTGGAGCCGGCCGGATTCGCTGCAGGACGAGCTGCACGAGTTCGACAGGACTCCGAGCAAGGAAGAGATCCACATCTGAGCCGTTCGACGCAGGGGCCGAGGTGAGCACGACGCAGCTGCTCGCCGCCGCGGTCTTCGCGCTCACCTACCTCGTGCTCGGGATCGGCGCCCTGCCGCCGCTCCGGCTGGATCGCGCCGGCGCGACGCTCGTGGGGGCCACCCTCATGGTGCTGATCGGCGCCGTGCAGCCCGCCGACGCGGCGCGCTCGATCGACATCGGCACGCTGGCGCTCCTGTTCGGGATGATGGTCGTGGCGGCGCACCTGCGGCTCGCCGGCTTCTTCGGCTGGACCTCGACGCACGTACTGGGTGCCACGCGCTCGCCGCTGCTGCTGCTGGTGCTCACGACCTGGCTCTCGGGGGTGCTGTCGGCCCTGTTCGTGAACGACACCGTGTGCGTGCTGCTGACGCCGTTCGTGCTCGAACTGGCGGACACGGCGGGGCTGCCGCCGGTGCCGTTCCTGATCGCCGTGGCCATGGGCGCCAATGCGGGCAGCGTCGCGACGGTCGTCGGCAATCCCCAGAACATGCTCATCGCCGCCACCGGCGGCATCGCCTATGGGCGGTTCGCCGCCGCGTTGGCGCCGGTGGCGCTCGGCTCGCTGGTCTTCACGTCCGCGGCGCTGGCGCTCTTCTACGGGCGTTCGCTGCCCCGCACGCTGGACCGACCGATGGGGCGGCGGCGAACGCGGCTGCACCGGCCGCTCCTCCGGAAGACGCTCGTCGTTTCGCTCGCGCTGCTCGTCGCCATGCTCGCGGGCGTGCCGCCGCCGCTCGCCGCCATGGCAGCCGGCTCGGCGCTGCTCGTGACGCGACGCGTGCGCCCCGGCCGCGTGCACGCGCTCGTGGATTGGTCGCTGCTCGCGATGTTCGCCGGGCTGTTCGTGGTCGTCGAGGCCACCGTCCGCACCGGGCTCGCCGAGCGCATGATGCGGGCGATCTCGGGAGTGTTGTCCGGTCCGCACACGTTCGTGATACTCACCGCCGTGCTCTCCAACCTCGTGAGTAACGTTCCCGCGGTGCTGCTGCTCGGCCACGCTGCGGCCGCGGCGCCCGACCCCGAGCACGCGCGGCTGCTGCTCGCCATGGCCAGCACGCTGGCCGGCAACCTGACGCTGGTCGGCTCGGTGGCGAACCTGATCGTGGTGTCGCAGGCCGGCCGCCGAGCGCGGGTGGGCTTCTGGGAGTACGCCCGCGTCGGCGCCCCGATCACGCTGGTCACGCTGGCGTGGGGCGTGTGGTGGCTCCGGTGAGCCGCAGCGTGGGCGAAGCCGCGCACGGGCGCGACAACAACTTCAACCTCATCCGGCTCCTTGCAGCCGGCTTGGTGCTCGTGAGCCACTCGTGGCCGTTGACGGCCACGCCGGGCGAGCCGCTCGAGCGGTTCGCGAACTTCTCGCTGGGCCACCTGGGTGTCGATGTGTTCTTCGTCGTGAGTGGCTTTCTGGTCACGGGAAGCCTGCTCGCGCGCGGCTCGCTTGCGTCGTTCGTGCGTGCGCGCGCGCTGCGCATCTTCCCTGCGCTCGCCGTGTGCGCGTTCGGGACCGCGCTCGTGATCGGTCCGCTCGTCACCGAGTTGCCGCTCGGCCGCTACTTCACCACGTGGGACACGTGGCGGTTCGCGCTCCAGAACTCGACCACGTGGCCGTGGGGCGTGCGCTGGTGGCTGCCGGGCGCGTTCCTGCACCAGCCCGGCGGCTCGGCGGTGAACGGTGCGCTGTGGTCGCTGCCCTGGGAGCTGACCATGTACGCGCTCCTGACCGTGCTCGGTGCGCTGCTCCTCCGCCCTCGCCCCGTCCTCACGCGTACCGCCGTGCGCAATATCGTTCTCCTGCTCGCGGTCGGGGCCACGCTCGGGCATGGGCTCAACGAGGGATTCGACTGGACGCGAGGCTTCAGGATCGTGCAGGGACTCCGCCTCGTCGCGCTCTTCTTCACCGCCGGCGCGCTCCAGTTCTTCAAGGGCCGCGTGCCGCTGGCCTGGCCGCTCTTCTTGGCGGCCCTCGTGGCGCTCCCCGCGGTCATGTGGGCCAAGGGCTTCGCGCTCGCGCTCTACCCGCTGGCGCTCTCCTACGTCGTGCTCTGGCTGGCGCTCGTCCCCGGTGGCGTGGTGCGGCTCTACAACCGGCTCGGCGACTACTCCTACGGCTTCTACCTCTGGCAGTTCCCGCTCCAGCAGTGCGTCGTCCTCGCACGGCCGGGGATCTCGCAGCCCGGGCTGCTGCTCGCATCGCTTCCCGCCGCGCTGGCGCTCGCGGTCATCTCATGGCACCTGATCGAGGCCCCGGCGCTCGCATTGAAGGAACGTGGGACTGGAGCGGTCGCGGCTGCGGTCCGATAGTCCTCTCATGAGATCGACGACTCGTCGCGGCGCGCCGACATGTGCCGCCTTATTGTGCGCGGCCAACGTCGTGCTGGCGCTCGCTCTCGCCGGCTGTGGCAAGAGCAGCACCGCTCCAGGCCCGCTCGCGCCGCGCAGCTTCCGCATGGGTTTCGCGGCGAGTGCGCCGCGGCCGGACTTCCCGTTGCTGCTCCAGGCGCTCGGGCTCATGACCACCCGCTCCGATGCGGCCATCATGAGCAGCGAGGCGCCATGGGACTCGCTCCTCGCAGGCACGCCGCCGGACGCGTTCGTGCGGCGCCAGCAGTTGCCGCTCGCCGACTACTACCGGGGCAAGGGGCTGCACGTGTGGGTCTACCTCGATCCCGCCAATGGCTTGAACCGCGCCGGCGAGTCGAACCCGCTCGTGGCCGCGGGCCGCAGCATCACCGAGCCTGCGATCCAGCAGCTCTACAAGGACTACGCCGTGGCGCTCGACACGCTCGTCCGCCCCGACGTGTTCGGCTGCGTGCCGGAAACGAATCTCATCCGCGCCCTCGCGCCGGCTCCGCTCTATGCCGCCATCCGGCAGGTCGCCAACGACGCGGCGGCCGCGATCCGCGCGCACGATGCGGGCGTGACGCTGGCGGCCAGCGTGCAGGTGGAGACCGCGTGGGGCAAGCTCACCAACACCTCGTACCAGGGCATCGACACCGACTTCGCCGACTTCCCGTTCATCCAGCAGCTCGGACTGTCGAGCTACCCCTACTTCGTCTGGCCGACGCCCGAAACGCTGCCGGTCGACTACTACTCGCGCCTCTTGATCGGGCACCCGGTCCCCGTCGCGGTGGTCGAGGGCGGCTGGACCTCCGAGAACTTCAGCACGGTCGCGTCCTCGCCCGACACGCAGCGGCGCTATCTCGAGCGGCAGGCGGCACTGCTCGACGGCGTGAACGCGCAGGCCTGGTTCCAGCTCACGTTCACCGACATCGAGCTCCACTCGCTGCCCGCGGCCCAGGCCGCCGGGCTGCTTCCCTTCTCGCGGCTGGGCATGCTCGACACGGTTCTCGCCGCCAAGCCCGCGCTGTCCGCGTGGGACGGGATCTTCGCGCGGCCGCAGCGGTAGGCGGTTGTAAACCGACGCGGATGCGGACCCCCAGGACGCGGGCAGAACACGGGACTCTTTCCCTCGGGTGGGATCGGCACCAATTCACAGCGCAGCGGCCGTGAGGCGAACCCGTGTTCTCTGGCCAGTACTATTCATGGATGCAGTGGCACCAAAACAATTGCGCCATCACTCCCGCCACGCTGGTCCTAGCCGATGCACTGGACAAATGCGGTGTCGGTTGGCATTAACGGGGTGCCATAGTCAATGACCTGCGAGCTGTTGCGTGTATAGCGGACAAAAGTATCGCCGTCGAAAGCGCCCTTGAGACGCAGCCGACCATCGGCGATCCAATCAAAGCGGAGGCTGTCACCATCAGAGTCGTAGGGGCTGCACACCCCGTATTCCCCGGATCGACCGTATCGGTGGCCTTCGACTGACCTACCATCGGCCGAACAGGATATGTCCGCCAAGTGCGAACGCGGTGAACGGCTTGCTTGCCTGCGAAAGCACCGACCACTGATAGGAAGCGTCCAGGCCGATCTTCATACGGTTGTCGATCTTGAAATCAATTCCACCACCGCCCGTGAAGATGGGCTGGTAGGCAATGCTGCCCGCACTTTGATTCAGGATCGTCCAACCGGCAGCCCGGAGCTGGTCCGCGGGGAGGTCGATCTTGTTATTCGTGCGACTGACGCCGAAGCCAATCTGGGCCCACGGTGTCACTCCGCGATCGGGAAGCGGCACCACCTTGACGTGGCCGACCGCTCGAATCTCGGTGAGCGTTGCTCTCGTTCCGCTGATCGACACGCCGCTCACAGCGCCGAATAGTGCGTCGAGCGCAGCACCCGTCTGCGGTGACAGCCAACTGCAGTACCCGAGGTCCACACCGACGCCAACGTTCCGGTTCTGCATCGACGTGAAGGTCACACCGGAGCTGATCCCTCGGCTGAAGGCGTCGCCTGCAGCGCCGGTCGGCCCGGAAACGGAAACCCACGGGCCCATTTCGAACCCAACCGCCGGCGTGCTGGGCTCCCTTGGTTCGACGATCGAGGGGCCCGCAGCGGCCTGGCGGGTGCCCAGCGCCATCGCCAGGAGAACGGACAGTGAGAGGAGGCGGGGGGTCCGAGACATCCGCATCTCCGCGATGGGCTGGTCGAACGCTGGCGGCCGGCCGTTCGAGACAGCTACAAAGGATGCTCGCAATCGGCCCGACACTCCCGCACCGGGTGCAATCTCTCAGGATAAAGGGAGTGGATCGGCCGCCGGGAGACAACTCCCGCCTTGGCCCGGTGTCGCGTCGCCAGGCGAGAGTCTGAATCGCATGTAGTCCAATGCGATTGACATTACGGCGAGTGACCGGCGCGGGCCAGAACATTCCTCTGCGACCAATGGATGAGGTCCTCGACCCATGGGAATCCGGACCGCCACCGTGCGTCGCTACACCCGCTCCAGCACCAGATCGTCGGGCAGCGCGGGCGGCGCTGTGTCGCCGATCGTGAAGCACGCCAGCGCTCTCTCCACCGCGGGGTCGTCCGCATGCGCCAGGTGCAGGCGGGCGAATGCGTCGCCGCGTTCGACGCGTGCGCCGCGGTCGCGGAGCATCACCAGCCCCACGCGCGGGTCGACGCTGTCCTCCTTGGCGATCCGTCCGCCGCCCATCGCCACGACCAGCTCCCCGAGCGCGAAGCAATCGCACCCGGCCAGCACGCCGCTGCGCGCCGCGATGAGGTCCACCACGACGGGGGCGGGGTGCAGCCGCTTCCCCTCCTCGAGGAGCGAGGGGTCGCCTCCCTGCGCGCGCACCATCGCCAGGAAACGCTCGGCGGCCGAGCCGTCGTCGAGCGCGCGCGTGACGCGTCGCAGGGCGTGGTCGCCGCTCGGCGCCGCACCGGCGAGCCGCAGCATCTCGGCCGCGAGCGCAAGCGTGAGCGCTCGCGTTCCGGTGACCCGCTCCCCGCGCAGCACCTGCCAGGCCTCGACCGTCTCGAGTGCGTTCCCGACCGCGGCGCCGATCGGCCACGACATGTCGGTGATGCACGCGGACGCCGCGGCGCCGATCGCACGCGTGGTCGCCACCAGGCGCTCTGCGAGCGAGCGTGCGGCGGCACGCGTCTTCATGAACGCGCCGCTTCCGCATTTCACGTCGTAAATGAGCGCGCGGGCGCCTTCCGCGATCTTCTTGCTCACGATGCTGCTCACGATGAACGGCTCGAACTCGACCGTGGCCGTCACGTCCCGAAGCGAGTAGAAGAGACCGTCGGCGGGCGCCAGGTCGGGCCCCTGCCCGACCATAAACACATTCAGGCGCTGGAGCTGGTCCGCGAGCTGCGCCGAGTCGAGGCGGGTGCGAAACCCGGGGATGCTCTCGAGCTTGTCGAGCGTACCGCCGGTGTGTCCCAGGCCGCGCCCGGACACCATCGGCACCGGGACGCCGCACGCGGCCACGAGCGGCGCCAGCACCAGCGAGATCTTGTCCCCGACGCCGCCGGTCGAGTGCTTGTCGGCCGCGACGCCGAGCCGCGACCAGTCGAACACGCGTCCCGAGTGGAGAAACGCCTGCGTCAGCGCATCGGTCTCGGTGGCGTCGAGCCCGCGCAGGAACGCCGCCATCAACCACGCGCTCGCCTGGTAGTCGGGAATCTCGCGCGTCGCGCACGCCTCCACGAACGCGCGCAGGCTCTCGGGGTCGTGCACGCGTCCATCGCGCTTGTGGCGGATGAACTCGCGCGGGTCGAGCGCCAATCTAGTACTTCTTCCCGCCGGTCGAAGCCGGCTCGGGCGCGCTCTCGCCGCGGACGATCTTGACGCCCGCCGAGGCGCCGAGCCGGGTGGCGCCCGCGGCCACCATCTTCTCGGCGTCGTCGCGCGTGCGCACGCCCCCCGAGGCCTTGACGCCCATCTCGGGGCCGACCGTCTCGCGCATCAACTGCACGTCCTCGACGGTGGCGCCGCCGCCGCCGAATCCCGTGGAGGTCTTCACGAAGTCGGCGCCCGCGGCCTTCGCGAGCGTGCAGCCCATGATCTTCTCGTCGCGCGTGAGGAGCGCGGTCTCGAGAATGACTTTGACAAGCGCTCGTCCGGCGCTGGCGCTGACCACTCCGTGGATGTCCTGCTCCACGAGCGCGTAGTCGCGCGACTTCAATGCCCCGATGTTGATCACCATGTCCACTTCCTCGGCGCCCTGCTCGATCGCGCGCTTGGTCTCGTACGCCTTGATGTCGGGCAGGTGGGCGCCGAGCGGGAAGCCGATCACCGTGCACACCTTGACGCCCGAGTTGCGCAGCAGCTCGCGGCAGAGGGACACCCAGTTCGGGTTGACGCACACGCTCGCGAAGCAGAACTGGGCCGCCTCGCGGCAGAGCTGCTCGACCTCCTCCTTCGTGGCGTCGGGCTTGAGGAGCGTGTGGTCGATGAGGCTCGCGAGCCCGTCGGACGCGGGGCAGTAGCCCATGGTGGCCACGACCCGCGAGGCGCCGGCGGCGGCGAGCAGGCGCGTCTCCTCGGGCCCGCGCACGCCGGCCACGCCCCAGTTGCGGCAGCGCTCGCAGGTCGTCGGGTCGTGGACCACCGCACCGACGGGGAGGGGCTGCTGCGCGTGCTCGGGTTCGGAGCGCGGGACCAATGAAGCCGCGGCCGGCGCGCTCGCACCCCTCTGCAGCGCCGCCAGGACCTGGCGGGTGATGATGTCGACGAGTTCCTCGCGCTCGCGGTTCATCTGCGCCGTTCGCGTGCGGCAGGGAAGTTGAACATGTCCGGGAGCAGCGCCGACAGCCGCTTCTTCAGCACGCGCGAGCCGGAATCGCGCCAATACACCCACATCTCGGGCGAGAACTCCGCCATCACCTGCCGGCACGCTCCGCACGGGGGCGCGCCCTTCCCCGTGCGCGCGGTGACGGCGATGGCGGTGAACTGCCGCTCGCCCTCGCTCACCGCCTTGAACACCGCGTTTCGTTCGGCGCAGCAGGTGAGTCCGAACGAGGCGTTCTCGACGTTGCAGCCGAGGTACACCTTGCCCGAGGCGCCGAGCAATGCGGCGCCGACCGGGAAGCGCGAGTAGGGCGAATGGCTGGTGGCGCGCGCCTTGACCGCCTCGCGCATGAGGCTCGCGGGCGTGAAGGGCGTCCTCGCGGCGCTCACGAGCGGAGCTCCGGGAGGAAGCTCGCCCCCGCGCGCGGCGCCGTGACCGAGAACAGGTCGGCGAGCGTCGCGCCCAGGTCGGCGAACGTCGAGCGCGTGCCGAGGTCGACTCCCTCGCGCACGCGAGGCCCCGCCACCAGCAGCGGCGTGTACTCGCGCGTGTGGTCGGTGCCGGGGTGGGTTGGATCGTTCCCGTGGTCGGCGGTGACCCATACCATCTCGTCGCCGCGAAGCCGCGCCTGCAGGTCACCCAGCGTCGCGTCGAACCGCTCGAGCGCGCGCGCGAAACCGGTCGCGTCATTCCGGTGGCCGTACTGCGTGTCGAAGTCCACCAGGTTCGCGAACACGAGGCCCTCGCCGGAGCGCTTCACCAGATCCATCAGCACCGCTTCACCCTCCGCGTTGTCCTTGGTGTGGATCGCGTCCGAGATGCCGTGCCCCGCGAACAGGTCGTCCACCTTGCCGACCGTGACGACGCGCCGCCGGGCCTCGACCAGCCGGTCGAGGACGGTCGGCGCGAACGGCGCGAGCGAGAAATCGCGCCGCCGCGGCGTGCGCCGGTAGTTCCCCGGCTCGCCCTCGAACGGCCGCGCGATCACGCGCCCGACCGCGTGCGCGCCGGTGAGCAGCTCACGCGCCGCGCGGCACGCGCCGTAGAGCTTCTCGATCGGCACCGTGCGTTCATGGGCGGCCACCTGGAACACGGAATCGGCCGAAGTGTACACGATGAGCCGGCCCGTCTCCTGATGCTGCTCGCCGAGCCTCGCGATGATCTCCGTGCCCGACGCGGCCACGTTCCCGAGCCAGCCGCGCTCGATCCGCTCGCTCCATGCATCGAGCAGGTCGCGCGGAAACCCGTCGGGGTAGGTCGGGAACGGCTGCTCCAGGACGAGCCCCATCATCTCCCAGTGGCCGGTCGTGCTGTCCTTGCCCGGGCTCTTCTCCGTCATGCGCCCGCGGGCTCCGACCGGCGCCAGCGAAGGCCGCACCCCCGGCATGGGCAGCAGGTTCCCGAGGCCCATCCGCTCCATGACCGGCAGCGGCAGCTTCCCCGCCGCATCCGCCACGTGCAGCAGCGTGTTCGCCCGCGCATCGCCGTAGGCGCCCGCATCGGGCAGCGCGCCGATGCCGACCCCGTCCAGGACAATGAGGAAAACGCGCACCCGTTACGCCTCGCGCGCGGAGAGTTCGCGCGCACGCAGGTAGTCGGTCACCGCCGGGGACCAGTCGGCGCGCTCGCCGATCAGCGTCGAGACGCGGACAGGATGGTCGCGGCGCACGTAGAGCCGCGTGACGCGCTTGCCGATCGTGCACAGCACCTCGTACGGCAGCGTCTCGCTGCCGGCGGCGATCTCCTCGATCGGGAGCGTCTCGCCCTGCTGCTCGCCGAACAGCACGACCTCGTCGCCCACCGCCACGTCGGGCACGTCGCTCACGTCCACCATGGTGAGGTCCATGGTGACGCGTCCCAGGATCGGCACGCGCCGCCCGCCCACCAGCATCTGTCCCCGGCTCGAGAGGAGCCACGAGTAGCCGTGCCCGTATCCCACCGGCACCACGCCGACGCGGGTGGCCGTGGTGAGCGTGCACGTGCGGCCGTAGCTCACGTTCGCGCCCGCGGGCAGGTCGCGCACCTGGACGAGCCGGCTCCGGAACGACATCACGGGTGCGAGCGGCAGGTGCGATTCGTCGCGCGAGGGGTGGAGGCCGTACGCGATCAGCCCCACCCGCACCCAGTCGAACAGTGCGTCGGGCAGGTTCACGGTCCCGGCGCTGTTCGCCGCGTGCACGCGCGGCGGCTTGAGCCCGCGAGCTTCGAGTTGGACCAGCAGCTCGGCGAAGCGCCGCGTCTGCTCGGTCGCGAACGACAGGTCGCGGCTGTCGGCGTCGGGAAAGTGCGTGTACACGCTCGCGAGCCGGAGGCCGGGGAGCGCGCACGCCTCCGCGAGGAACTCCTCGGCCTCGTGCAGGTGGACACCGGTCCGGCCCATCCCGGTATCCACCTCGACGTGAAAGCGCACCGCCCGCTCGGCCTGGATCGCTTCATCGGAGAGCGCCTGCGCGAACGCGAGGTCGCACACGGTCGGGTCGATCGCGTGCTTCACCGCCTCGGGGATCTCGCCCGCCAGGAGAGGCGACATGGCCATGATGGGGAGCGTGCAGCCCGAGCGGCGAAGCTGCATGCCCTCGTGCAGCGTCGCCACTCCGAGCTGGGTCACCCCCGCGCGCTCGCCCGCGGCCGCCATGTCCGCGGCGCCGTGGCCGTAGGCGTCGGCCTTGGCCACCAGCAGCACCTCGCGTCCCGGGCCCGCGTGCTTGCGGATCGCGGCCAGGTTGGCGGCGAAGCGGTCGAGGTCCACCTCGACCCACGTGGAGACGGGCATCGACAAGGCGGCGGCTCCCCTGTTGGCCTACACTGAGGCAGCGCGGGTACGGCCCGCGCCCGGTCGGGCCGACGGGCGATCCCATGGCCCCTCGGGTCCGGACCGCGCATCCTAATGTGCCAGTTCGCGCATCGCCAGCGACGCCACCCGCGCTCGATCCCGAAGGGGCCCCGATGAGCCAGCCGCTGCTCGAAGCCCACCTGCGTCCCGACGCGCCCGACCTCCTGGACCTGCCGTGGCAGGTGCCGCTCGAGCAGTGGCGGGAACATTGCGCGCGCGTGCTCGACCTCGAGCGTGGCGTGTCCCGGCACGAGGTGCAGTTCGTGGGCTACGGCACGCGCGCCTGGGCCATCAAGCGCACATCGGAGCACGGGGCCGAGAAGGAGTACGCGCTGCTGGCGCAGGCGGAGGAGCGGCGGCTGCCCTGCGTGCGGCCAGGCGGCTGGCTGGTGATCGCCGACGCCGGCGGCGAGCGGGCCGGCATGCTCGTGACCGAGTTCCTCGACGGCTCGCTCCCCTACCGGACGCTGTTCCGCGCGCGCGGGCTCGAGCGCTATCGCGACCGCCTGCTCGACGCCATGGCCGGGCTCGTCGTCCGGCTCCACCTGGCCGGGCTCTACTGGGGCGACTGTTCGCTTTCGAACACGCTCTTCCGCCGCGATGCCGGAGAACTTTCCGCCTACCTGGTGGATGCCGAGACGAGCGAGATGCACGACACGCTCACGGACGGCCAGCGCGAGCACGACCTCGCGATCCTCGAGGAGAACGTGGCCGGGGAGATGAGCGATCTCGTCGCGAGCGGCGAGCCACCGCACCCGCTCGACCCGTGGAACACGGGACGCATGATCCGCGAGCGCTATTCGAGGCTGTGGCACGAGGTGACGCGCGAGGAGGTGGTCGGGCCGGGCGAGGAATGGCGCGTGCAGGAGCGCGTGCGGGCGCTGAACGCGCTCGGCTTCTCGGTGGGCGAGATCGAACTGCTCGCCGACCCCGGCGGCTCCCGGTTGCGATTGCGCACCATCGTCACCGACCGCGACTACCACCGGCACCACCTGCACAACCTGACCGGGCTCTCGGTGGAGGAGCACCAGGCGCGGCAGATGATGAACGAGATCCTCGAGCTGCGCGCCGAGACCGCGCGCACGCTCGGCCGCAGCGTGTCGCTGTCGGCAGCGGCGTACCGCTGGCAGCGCGAGCGCTTCGAGCCCGCGGCGGCCCGGCTCGCGACCGTGGCGGGCGGCGACGCGGACATCGCCGAGCGCTATTGCCAGGTGCTGGAACACAAGTGGTACATGAGCGAGCGCGAACGGCTCGACGTCGGGCTCACTGCCGCGCTCGACGACTACCTCCGCGTCATCCACGAGTCGCACCCCTCGTGACCACCGGCCCGCTCGATGCGCGCGACCTGCTGCTCGCGGCCGCCGCCGGCACGGCGCTCGCCGCAGCGTGCGGGCTGCGCGCCTTCCTGCCGCTGCTGGCGCTCGGACTCGGCGTCCACTTCGGCTTCGTGCACGTGGCCCACGGCGGGGAATGGATCGGCACGGCTCCGGCGATCGTGACGCTGGTGTGGGCCACCGTGCTGGAGCTGGCCGCCGACAAGGTGCCGGCGATCGACCACGCGCTCGACCTGATCGCCACGTGGCTGCGTCCGCTCGCCGCGGCGACCGCGACCTGGTGCACGTTCGTCGGCATCCACCCGGCCCTGGCGGTGGCCGCCGCGGTGCTGCTCGGCACCGGTGCGATGGGCGTGCACGTCGCCAAGGCGAAGGTCCGCCTCGGCAGCAGCATGTTGACGCTCGGCGCCGCGAACCCGGTCCTCTCGTTCGTGGAGGACGCGCTTGCGACCGGCCTGTCGGCAATGGCCGTCCTCGCACCGGTCGCGGCGCTCGTGGGTGTGGGGCTCTTGTTGTGGGCGTTGGTGCACGTGTTCCGGAATCGGCGGACATGAGCGGGGCGCCGGACGTGGGCCCGGCGGATGACATGCTCTCTCGCTTGTGACACCCTGCGTCCGTCCCGCATCCCACAGCGGACCGCGCGGCGAGGCGATTCGCTCGAGCGCCCGGCGCGGTCTCCATGGAGTCCCCGCATGACCGCTCCGACCGCCCCGAGCACCACCCGCCCTGCGGCCAGTCCCGCGAGCGAACCGCCCGCGCGCGCCGGGCTCGACGCCATCTTCCGCCCGCGCTCGGTCGCGGTGATCGGCGCCTCGCGCCGGCCGGGCTCGATCGGGGCCGCGATCTTCCGAAACCTGCTCGAGCACGGCTTCGAAGGCCCGGTCTATCCCGTGAATCCGTCCGCGCATGTGGTGCAGTCGGTGCTCGCCTACCCGAGCGTCGGAGCGATCCCCGGCGAGGTGGACCTGGCGATCATCGCGATCCCCGCGCGCGACACGCTGGCAGCGGTGGAAGAGTGCGGCCGGAAGGGCGTGCGCGGCGTGGTGGTGATCACCGCCGGCTTCAAGGAGACCGGGCCCGAGGGCACCGAGCGCGAGCTGGCGCTGCGCGACACCGCACGCAAGTACGGGATGCGGATGGTGGGCCCGAATTGCCTCGGCGTGCTCAACACCGAGAAGGGCATCAGCCTGGACGCCACGTTCGCGCCGGCGTGGCCGCCGGCGGGGCCGGTGGCGTTCTCGTCGCAGAGCGGCGCGCTCGGGCTCGCGATCCTCGAGACGGCGGGGGCGCTCGGGCTCGGCATCTCGCACTTCGCGAGCGTCGGCAACAAGGCGGACGTCTCGGGCAACGATCTCCTCGAGTACTGGGAGCGGGATCCCGGCACGGGCGTCATCCTGCTCTACCTCGAATCGTTCGGGAACCCGCGCCGGTTCACGCAGATCGCGCGCCGGGTCGCGCGCAGCAAACCCATCGCGGCGGTGAAGAGCGGCCGGACGCGCTCGGGGGCGCGCGCCGCGTCGAGCCACACCGGCTCGCTCGCGGGCGCGGACAACGCCGTGGACGCGCTCTGCCACCAGTCGGGCGTCATCCGCACCGACACGATCGAGGAGCTGTTCGACGTCGCCATGCTGCTCGCGACCCAGCCGCTCCCGAAGGGCGCGCGCGTGGGCATCCTCACGAACGCCGGTGGACCGGCGATCATGGCGAGCGATGCGTGCGAGTTCCAGGGGCTGGAGATGCCGGGGCTCACGAACGCCACCATGACCGCGTTGCGCGTGTTCCTGCCGCCCGAGGCGAGCGTGAAGAACCCCGTGGACATGATCGCGTCCGCCGCTCCGGCATCGTTCGAGATGAGCGTCCAGCTGATGCTCGCGGACCCCAACCTGGACGCGCTCCTCGTCATCTACGTGCCGCCGCTCGTGACCACGCCGATCGAGGTCGCGACCGCGATCGTGCGCGGGGCGAAGGCGGCCGCGGTCGAGCTCACCGCACGCGGCGAGGCGCCGAAGCCGGTCCTGTCGTGCTTCATGGGTGCGCACGGCGTGCCGGAAGGGCTGCGTTCGCTGCAGGAAGGCCACATCCCGAGCTACCCCTTTCCCGAATCGGCGGCCAAGGCGCTGGCGCGCACGGTGCGCTACGCGCGCTGGCGGACCCAGCCCGAGGGCCGCGAGGTGCACTTCGACGACATCGACCTGGGCAGCGCGCGCGCGGTGGTCCAGTCGGCTCTCCATCGCGCCGAACCCGGCCAGAGCGCGTGGCTCTCGCCCGAGGAGACGCGCGCGCTGCTGGCGGCGGCGGGCATCCCCGGCGTGCCGACCGTGCCCGCGGCCACCGCGGGCGAGGCCGCCCAGGCCGCGACCCGCATGGGATTCCCGGTCGCGGTGAAGCTCGCGTCGCGGACGCTCACGCACAAGACCGAGGTGGGCGGCGTGACGCTGGACCTCGCGAACGAAGCCGAGGTGCGACGCGCGTTCGCTGAGATCGGGCGGAAGCTCGACGAGAAGGGGCTCCGCGACCAGATGGACGGCGTGACGGTGCAGCCCATGGTGAGCGACGGCGTGGAGGCGATCGTAGGCATGACGCACGATCCCTCGTTCGGCCCGGTGCTGATGTTCGGTCTCGGCGGCGTGTACGTGGAGCTGCTCCGCGACGTCACGTTCCGTGTGCATCCCGTGACCGACCGCGACGCGGCGGAGATGGTGCGCGCGGTGCGCGGCGCCAAGCTGCTCGACGGCTGGCGCGGCGCTCCTCCGGCCGACACCGCGGCGCTGGAAGAGGCCATCCTGAGATTGTCGCAGTTGGTCGGGGACATCCCCGAGATCGTGGAGCTGGACTTGAACCCGCTCAAGGTGCTGCCGCGCGGCAAGGGATGCATGGCGGTGGACGCGCGGGTGGCGGTGCGCGCATGAGTGGCCCATTCGTCCCCCCGCCCGGCGAGCCCGCGCCCGTCGAGGCTCGCGACGCGCAACGGGACGACGTCGTCCTGCTTCGCTCGGTGCTGCCACGGCTCATCGAGGCGATGTCGGATGCGGTCATCGTGCTCGACCGGAGGGGCCTGGTGGTGGCCGCGAACCGCCGCTTCTCCGAGGCATTCGGGGCGAGCGGGATCGCCGTGGCGGGCCGGCCGTGCCCGCGCGCGGGCGACTGCCTGCGCGATGGCTCCGCCGAGGAAAAGCCCTGCGTGGGATGCGAGATCGCACGCACGCGGACCTCGCACCGGGCGCTCCAGTACCTGCGCGACGCCTCCGGGCAGCAGCGCTGCTGGGAGGCGACGATCAATCCCGTCTTCGACGAAACGGGTGAGGTCAGCATGGTGGCCGAGGTCTGGCGCGACATCACCGACCGCTCGAAGCTCGAGGCGCAGCTCTCGCACAGCGAGCGGCTCGCCTCGCTGGGGCTCCTCGCGGCGGGCGTGGCGCACGAGATCAACAATCCGCTCGCCGCCGTGCTCGCGGGCGTCGAGAGCCTGGAGCGGCTCGTGGATCGCGCGGCGCTGCCGGCGGACGAGGCGGCGGAGGCGGCCGAGGTGCTGCAGCTCCTGAAGCAGGAGACGCGGCGCTGCTCCGAGACCACCGCCAAGCTCCTGCTGCTGGGGCAGCAGCACTCCTCGCACCCGGTGATGATGGACTTCAACCGCGCCGCGCTCGACACGCTCTCGCTCCTGAGCTTCGCGACCCGGAAGCAGCAGATCAGCGTCCACACCGAGCTCGCCGAGAGCCTGCCGCGCGTGCGTGGTCGTGAGGGCGCCCTGCGCGGCGCACTCATGAACCTGTGCCTGAACGCCGTCCAGGCGATGCCCGAAGGCGGCAATCTCACCGTGCGCACGCGGCTCGCGGGGAGCCACGTCGAGTGCGACGTCGAGGACGACGGCCCGGGCATCCTCCCCGAGCACCTGAACCGCATCTGGGACCCGTTCTTCACCACCAAGCCGGTCGGCCAGGGCACCGGGCTCGGCCTCTCGATCACCCAGCGCATCGTCACCACCCACGGTGGTGACATCCGGGTGGCGAGCACGCCCGGCCACGGGGCCCGCTTCACCCTGACCCTCCCGACCGACGCCCGAGGCGAGCGTGCCTGAGCGATCCATCCTGTTCGTGGACGACGAGGCCTCGTTCCGGAGCATCACCACCCGCGAGCTGGCGCGGGTGGGCTACCGCGTGGAGCAGGCGGGCAATCTCGGCGAGGCGCGGCACGCGCTCGCGCGGCGCGGATTCGACTTGGTGCTGCTGGACGTCCGGATGCCCGACGGCTCGGGACTGGACCTGCTGCCGGAGATCCGTGAGCTGTGGCCGGCGACGCAGGTCGTCATGCTCACCGCCTACGGCACCGTGGAGGAGGCGATCCGCGCGATGAAGCAGGGTGCGCACGACTTCCTCACCAAGCCCTGTTCGCTGTCGGAACTCGAGGCGGTGCTGGCGAAGGCGCTCGAGACGCAGGAGCTGCAGCGCAGCAACGACGCGCTCACCCGCGACGTGCAGCGCATGATTCCTGGGAACGCGATCATCGGCGAGACGCCCGAGATGCGCGAGATGTACGACCTCCTCCAGCGCGTGGCGCCCACCGACAGCACGGTGCTGATCCGCGGCGAGAGCGGCGTTGGAAAGGAAGTGGTCGCGCGCGAGGTGCACCGGCTGAGCCAGCGCGCGCGCAAGCCGTTCATCGTGGTGGACTGCGCCTCGCTGCACGAGCAGCTGCTGCAGAGCGAGCTGTTCGGCCACGAGAAGGGCGCCTACACCGGCGCCGTGTCGCTCAAGCGCGGGCTGTTCGAGGTGGCGCACGGCGGCACGATCTTCCTGGACGAGATCGGCGAGCTGACGCCCGCGCTCCAGGTCCGCCTGCTGCGCGTGCTCCAGGATCACACGTTCCGGAGGCTCGGCGGCAATGCCGACATCACCGTGGACGTGCGCGTGATCGCCGCCACGAATCGCTCGCTGGAGACGATGATCAAGGAGCGGCAGTTCCGCGAGGACCTGTTCTTCCGGCTCTCGGTGGTGCCGCTGCACATCCCGCCGCTGCGCCAGCGCCGCGGGGACATCCCGAAGCTCGTCGACCACTTCGCGCGCACGTCGAGCGTGGCGGCCAAGCGCGGAACGCGGGTGTCGCCGGAGGCGATGGAGGTGCTCCAGCGCTACGCCTGGCCCGGCAACGTGCGCGAGCTGGAGAACGTGTTCGAACGCGCCCTCATCCTGTGCGACGACGGCGTCGTGCGTCCCGAGCACCTGCCGATGGGCGTGCGCATGGCGCCCGCGTTCGATCCCGAGCCCGGCGAGGGCGGCTGGCCGACGCTGGAGCAGATGGAGCTGCGCTACATCCGCCGTGTGCTGGAGCTCTGCAAGGGGCACCGCCACAACGCCGCCCAACTGCTCGGGATCAGCGAGCGGAACCTTTACCGGAAGTTGAAGGAACTCGAGCCGAGCCACGCGCAGGGCTCGGAGCCCGCCCCGCCCCCCGAGGACTGACCTCACGCCGCGCGGGCCCCGGGTTCGAGGGAAAGGCCGGGGTCGACTACCCCTGACAGAGAATCAGTGGGCTGTCAGGATGTCAGCACGACGGGCTGCTGGAGCGCGTGCGACGCTCGCGCCACCCTCGTTCAATTGGGGGAATTGCGTGCGCTGCGACGTGCTCCCGCCCCGGGGATCGGCTCGGGGGCTCCCCCGGCCCGGCTCTTGCTGCTGAATCACCTCCAAGCGGCATTCGCCCCCGAGGATGGCCCGGGTGGGCCCGGAGGGAGCGCTCGACCCATGGGGCGCGGCGGCGGCCGCAACAGGTGAAGTGACGGGGCCGATGCGGTCCCGCATCGATGGCCGCGGCGAACACGGACGTGTGGCGAGCGGGACGCCCCGCTCGAGGTGGGGAGCATGTGACGTGCGTCGCCGCGGCGGTCTCTTGCGTTGCGAAAAAGTCGAGGAGTGCGCCGGTGACGCCGCGGCACCATCCTTCGCGTCCTGCTGAATCCACGTCGAACCCGGCGGACCGCGACCGAGGCCGCCGGAGCACAGCCCTGCCGACGGATCCTCCGGTCCGGGTGATTCTGTGCGAGCGCGAAATGGGCGGCCCGCTCCACACACTGCTCCACGAGATGCGCTGCCGGACGACCGACTGTCACTCGCTCGAGGAAGTGCTGCGCGAGACGACCTGCGGACAGTTCGACGTGGCGGTGTTCGTGCTGGAAGGTGATCTGATCGCGGCGGAGGGCCTGCTTCGCCTGCTGCGTCGGGCGATCGCGCACACGCCCGTCGTGCTCGTGCTCGACGACCCGAGCCCCGCCGCGCGGCTGGCCACGCTCGTCGTCCAGCCGTTCTACGTCGCCGTTCCGCCCGTGAGCCGCCGGGAGATGTCGGCGGTCATTCGCGACGCGCTGGCCGCGGGGCGCAAGCGGCCCTGAGCCTCGGCAGGCTCGCGCTCACGCCCGCCGCCGGCCGCCTCGAACCGCGCGGAGACCGGTCCCGACGCCCGGCCGCTTCCTCGGCAATCCCGCATCGTTGCGCTAGTGTCCCCCGCCATGACCGACGCCGAGCGTGACGCATTCGCCAAGCTCCTCGCCGTGTGCCGGCGGCTCCGCAGCCCCGAGGGCTGCCCGTGGGACCGCGAGCAGACGCTGGAGAGCATGACGCCCTACTTGACCGAGGAGGCCGCCGAAGCGGTCGAGGCGATCGGCAACGCCGACGCCGACCATTCGGCCGAGGAGTTGGGCGACCTCGGATTCCTCGTCATCTTCTGCCTGGAACTCACCGGCGAGCGCTGGGGCGTGGGGCTCGCCGAGGCGCTCGACCGCGCGGCGGAAAAGCTCATCCGCCGCCACCCGCATGTCTACGGCGGCGCGCGCGTGACGGATGGTGAGGCCGCGTACCGCCAGTGGCAGGAGATCAAGCAGGCGGAAAAGAAGGACGCCGCGGTGTCACTGCTGGGCGATCAGCCGAAGGGACTGCCCGCGCTCGTGGCGGCCTACCGGCTCCAGGAGAAAGCCGCCGCGGTGGGCTTCGACTGGCCGACTCCCGCGGGCCCGCTCGCCAAGGTGCGCGAGGAGACCGACGAGGTGGCGCAAGCGATCGGCGACGACACGACGCCCGAGCTGGCGCGCGAGCTGGGGGATCTGTTGTTCGCGGTCGTCAACCTGTCGCGCAAGCTGGGCGTGGATCCCGAGCGCGAACTGCGCGCGACGATGCATCGGTTTCGCGAGCGGTTCGTCCACATCGAGCGCCGGCTCGCCGAGCTCGGCCGGACGCCGGCACAGTCGAACCTCGAGGAGATGGACGCGCTGTGGGAGGAGGCGAAGCGCCTGCAGCACGCGCCGCGGGCGGGAGCCAGGGGAGACGAACCATGACCGAGATGACCACCGACCGCGGCCGCGAAGCCGCACTGTTCCTGCAGCTCCTCCTGGGTCTCCAGCAGGCCGCGATGGTGGCGCTGGGGAAGCTCATGAATCCGATGAGCGGCAAGCTCGAGCGGAACCTCGAGGCCGCGCGGAACACGATCGACACGCTCGCGGCCATCGAGGCGCGGACGCGCGGGAATCTCGAGAGCGACGAGCAGCGCGTGCTGACGCAGGTGCTGACGGACCTCCGGATGAACTTCCTGGACGAGGTGAAGAAGGGCTAGAGCCCGCGCTTCACCTCACCCGCATCCCCAGCGCCTTGTCCCAGTGGAGCGGCGTGGCCTGCCTGGCGAGCGGCGACTCCGGCACCTCTCCCACCGACACGCCGTACTTCCAGCCCGGCGGGCAGACGGCGATGAACCGGGCGTAGCCGCCCGTGCCAGCGCGGCGATAGCGCGGTTGGCTGACGCTTCGCGATCGTTGACTGTGTCAGTTCTGTGCTAGTCGAGTGCAGTTCCCACGCGGGAGAGCACATGACTAGCTTCGGGTCGGTCTATCGCCGTGGCCGCATCTGGTGGGTGCAGCACTGCCATCGCGGCGAGGTCCTCAGGGAGTCCTCGCATTCTGCGTCTAAGACCGATGCCCGTGAGTTGCTCCGCGCTCGGCTGGCGGAACTCGCGGTCGGTTGCTCACCGGCGCTAATGCGGGAGACAGGCTTCGAGCAGC
>CAYSWZ010000028.1:0-7689 GCA_964434945.1 uncultured bacterium
CCGCGACCATGCCCGAGGGACCCGACCTCTTCTTCCACTTCGACACGACCGCCGGGATCCGCGAGCTGGTCGCCGGGAGGGAGGAGGACCTGGCGACGGCGCTCCGGAACGACCCCGACTGGGTCGCGAATCACAAGTCGCTGGCGATGCTGTTCCTGACGCAGGGCTCACCCGCGCTGGCCGCGATCGAGTTCGAGAAGATCGCGCGCCTGCCGGACCAGGCCGACGCGCTGGGTCACGCGGCGATCGCCTGGGAGGTCGCGGGCGAGCCCGAGCGGAGCGCGCCGCTCCTGCGCGAGTTCGCGCGCCGGAGCGGCGGGACGCCCGCCGAGATCGCGGCATGGGCGCAGCGCCTGCGCGATACGCTGCCGCGGCGCCGGGAGCCGTGAGTCCTACGCCGTCCCGAGCGCGATGGGGACGGTCGACTTCCGCGCCCGGGCCTTCCTCGGCACCCGGTTCCAGCTTCCGCCCGCGAGCGCGACCATCAGCGCCTTCTGGAGGTGAAGCCGGTTCTCGGCCTGCTCCACCACGACGCTCTGCGGGCCGTCGATCACCTCGTTCGTGACCTCCTCGCCGCGGTGCGCGGGCAGGCAGTGCATGAACACGGCGTCCGGGCGCGCCTGGCCCATCATGCGCTCGTCCACCGTGTAGCCGCTGAACGCGATGCGCCGCCACTCGGCCTCCTCCTCCTGCCCCATGCTCGTCCACGTGTCGGTGTAGACCATGTCGGCGCCGCGCACGGCCTCGTACGGGTCCCGGACGCGCCGCACGCCGCCTCGTCCCTGTGCTTCGGCGGCGAGGTAGAGCCCCGCATCCGGCTCGAATCCGTCGGGGACGGCCACGCGCAGTTGGAACCCGAACAGCGTGCTGGCCTCGAGCCACGAGTGGAGGACGTTGTTGCCGTCGCCCACCCATGCGACCGTGATCGTGTCCAGGTCGCGACCCGCGCGCCACAGCGTGTAGAGGTCGGCGAGGATCTGGCATGGGTGCGAGTGGTCGGTGAGCGCGTTGATCACGGGGATCGTGGCGTGCTGGGCGAGGCCCTGCACCAGGCGGTGCGAGAACGTGCGGACGACGACCAGGTCCACCATGCCGGAAAGCACGTGCGCCACGTCCTCGACGCTCTCGCGGCCCTGCTCCGAGACCTCCGCCGCGCCCAGGTCCACCGCGTCGCCGCCCAGCTCGTGCATGCCCACGGTGAAGGACACCCGGGTGCGCAGCGAGGGCTTGTGGAACACCAGGGCCGCGGTCTTGCCGGCGAGCGGCCGGGGCGCCTTGGGCGTGCCGCGGACCGCGCGGAGGCGATCGGCCTCCGCGAAGAGCTCCATCACGAACGCGCGATCCAGCCCCGCGATGTCCACCAGGTGTTCGGGCGCACCGGCCACTTTGGGTTCCTCCTTCTTCATGAACGCTTCGTCACGAGATCACGGGCAGCGGCGTTTCGTTCGAATCCGCGGCCGCGGGCATGGGCAACACGTAGGAACGGGCCTGGCGCGCGGCTTCCTCCGACGCGCCGGGCACCAGGTCGAGCGTCATCGCGATCTCGTCGCAGGCGTGCCGCTTGGGACAGCGGACGCAGTCGGTCCACACCTTGCGCGGGATCGCCTCGCGCTGCTCGGCGCCGAAGCCGCAGCGCTGGAAGAAACCCACCTCGCGCGTGAGCGCGATGATGCGCGGGAGACCGAGCGAGCGGGCATCGCCCACCACGGCGGCGACGAGCGCGGCGCCGAGCCCCTTCCCGTGCGCGTCCGGACGGACGGCGAGCGAACGCACCTCGCCGAGATCGCGCCACAGGAGGCGCAATGCCGCGCACGCGACGATGGACCCCGGAGCGTCGCCGGCGGCGACGCGCTCCACCACGTGGAACTCGCGCACGCACTGGTAGAGCTCCGAGACCGGCCGCGGCAGCAGTGTTCCCTCGACCACGTAGGGCGCCATCACCCCGGCGATGCCGGTGACGTCGGCGACGCGCGCGCGCCGCAGGACCAGGCCCTCGCCGACGATGCGCACGGTCTCCGCCTCGCGCGCCTCACGACCCGCGGTCGTGCCCGGCTCGCTCGCGCCACGGCCGGCCGCGGCAGCGCGCACGGCGCCGTTCGCCACGACGTCCTCCGGCGCCGGCAGGTCGGCGTCGTCGCCCGGCCCGAGCCCGAGCCGGCCCTCGGCGATCGCGAGCTGGTGCTCGGTGGATCCCGCGCCGGGCGCGTGCGCGCGGCGGGCGATCGCGGCCTCCACCGACAGCGCCGCGAGCCGTGCGTCGGTGAAATGCGGCGAGAGCGCGAGACGCCGCTCGAGCGGCAGCGCCGCCACTTCGCAGCCGGCGGCCTCCGCCGCGGCCCACAGCGCGCCCACGGCGCGGTGCGCGTCGCGGAACGGCACGCCTTCGCCGACCAGCGAATCCGCCAGTTCGACTGCCAGCAGATCGCTCGTGAGCGATGCGGCGATGCGCGTGCGATTCGCCTGCAGGGCTCCAATCGCGGGCGGGAGTGCGGCGAGCAGCGCGTCGAGCGTGTCCGCCGTGTCGAAGACGGAAGCCTTGTCCTCCTGGAGATCCTTCTGGTAAGAGCTCGGCAGGCCCTTCAAGAGCGTCGAGAGCTGCTGCGCGTTCGCGAGCAGGCGCGCGCTCTTCCCGCGCGCCAGCTCGAAGAGGTCGGGGTTCCGCTTCTGCGGCAGCAGGCTCGAGCCGGTCGAGAACCCGTCCGGGGCCGAGAACCAGCCGAACGCGGGCGAGCAGAACAACACCAGGTCTTCCGAGAGCCTGGACAGGTGGACTCCCAGCAACGCCGCGGCATTCAGGTACTGGACCGCGAAGTCGCGGTCCCCGACCGCGTCGAGCGAGTTCAACGCGACGCGCGAGAAGCCGAGCCTCGTGGCGAGCGAGGCGCGGTCGTAGCGAAGCGGCGTGCCGGCGACGGCGCCCGCGCCGAGCGGGAGGCGATCGGCCGCCTCGCGCGCCTCCGCGAACCGCTCTTCGTCACGCGCCAGCGCCTCGACGTGCGCGAGCCACCAGTGCGCGAGGCGCACCGGCTGCGCCGGCTGGAGGTGGGTGTAGGCGGCGCACGCGAGCTCGCCCGCGTCGCGCGCCTGGCCGACGAGCGAGCGCTCCAGCTCGCGCACGCCCTCGATCGCCCCGTCGCAGAGTCGCATGACGTGCATGCGGAGCAACGTCGCGACCTGGTCGTTCCGCGACCGCCCGGTGTGCAGCCGCCGCGCGGGCTCGCCGCAGATCGCCCCGAGCGCCACTTCGACGGCCGAATGCACGTCCTCACCGGCGAGCTTCGTCCTGCCGGTGCCGAGGTCGCGCTCGAGCGTGTCGCACGCGGCGACGAGCGCGTCGCGCTCCGCCTCGGTCATCACGCCGCACTCGGCGAGCGTCGCCGCGTAGGCGCGCGAGAGCGCCAGCTCCTCGCCGACCAGGCGTCCGTCGACGGGCAGCGAGTCGTTCAACCGCTGCGCCCGGGGATCGAGCCCGACCGAGAGCCGGCCCTGCCATACCGCCTCAGGAGGCCGCTTCAAGCCAGCCTCCGATCCGCAAAGGCGTGCGGCCCACATCGCGTGGCATTCCCCTCAGCGCATCGGGCGTGGGGGTGCCTGTTTGTGAGTGGGGCCACGAAGTGGGGTCCCCGCGAACAAACAGGCACCCCCACGCCCGCGTCCCTGGGGAAAGCTCCATCGCCGAAGTGTCTAGACATGACTCCCGACCTCGGAGCTCTTCTTGGAACCAGCGCCGTTCCCCCGCTGTGCCGCAGTAGCCAGGGGCAGCCCGAACAGCCGGATGAAGCCCTCGGCGTGAGCGGGCGTGTAGCCCGTCATGTCGAACGAGGCCAGGTCGCGGAGGTAGAGCGTCTGTGGACTGGTGCGCGCCACCGCCACGGCGCGGCCCTTGAAGAGTTCGACCGAGACCTCGCCCGTCGCGACTTCCAGCGCGGTGTCCGCGAACGACTGGAGCGCCCGCCGGAGCGGCGAGAACCAGAGGCCGTTGTAGACGAGGTCGGCGTAGCGCGTACCCAGCTCGAGACGCGTGCGGATGAGGTCGTGCGGGAGCACGAGACGGCACAGGTCGTCGAGCGCCTCGTGCAGGACCGTGCCGCCGGGCGTCTCGTAGACGCCGCGCGACTTCATGCCCACGAGCCGGCTCTCCACGATGTCGGCGCGGCCGACGCCGTGCCGTCCGGCGATCTGGTTCAGGCTCTCGAGCAGCTCGACCGGGCCGAGCGGCTTCCCGTTCACGCTCACCGGGCGGCCGCTCTCGAAGCCGACCGTGACCTTCTCCGGGAACGCGGGCCACTGATCGGGCGACGACGTCAGCTTGTGCATCGCCTCGGGCGGGGAGTTCGCCGGGTCCTCCAGCGCGCCGCCCTCGTGCGAGAGGTGCCACAGGTTCGCGTCGCGCGAGTAGAGGTCGCCGGCCTTCTGGACGACCGGGATCCCGTGCTTCTGCGCGTACGCCAGGGCGTCCTCACGCGAACGGATGTCCCATTCGCGCCACGGCGCGATCACGGGCAACTGCGGCGCGAGCGCCATGTAGGCGAGCTCGAAGCGCACCTGGTCGTTGCCCTTTCCCGTGCAGCCGTGCGCGAGCGCATCGCAGCCGGTGCGCTGCGCCGCCCACACCTGCCGCGACGCGATGAGCGGACGCGCGAGCGACGTGCCGAGCAGGTAGCGCCCCTCGTACACCGCGCCGGCCCGGAGCGCCGGGAAGCAGAAGTCGCGCACGAACGGCACGCGCAGGTCCTCGACGATGACGTCCGCGGCGCCGATCTTCCGCGCCTTGGCCTCGAGCCCCGCCAGTTCCTCGCCGCCCTGGCCCACGTCGCTGCAATAGCACACCACCTCGCAGCCGTAGTTCGCCTTCAACCACGGCACGATGATGCTGGTGTCGAGGCCGCCGGAATACGCGAGCGCCGCCTTCTTCACCTTGAGGCCCGACCGGGATACCGTCACTTCTGCCCACCTCCCCTGCCCGCGCAGGCGCCGAGCGCCGTGTCGAGCCGCCTGAGTCCGTCGTCGATCTCGCCGTCCGTCACCGTGAGCGGCGGCAGCACGCGCACCGCGCGGTCGCCGCCCCGCACGAGCAGGAGGCCCGCATCGCGCGCCGCGGTCACCAGCGCCGCCGGCTCGATGCCCGTCCCACCGGCGCCCGCGGGCGCCACCAGCTCGATCGCGCGCAGCAGTCCCAGTCCGCGCGCCTCGCGGATGCTCCTGTGCTTCGCGGCGAGCGCGTCCAGTCCGGCCGCCAGGTGCCGCGCCGCGCGCCGCACGCGCTCGAGGAACGCGGGCCGCCGGACCTGCGCCAGCGACCAGCGTGCCGCGGCGGCGCACACCGCGTTGCCGCCGAACGTGCAGCCGTGCATGCCCGGCGACAGCGTCTTCGCCACCTCGGCGGTCATGAGCACGGCTGCGATCGGGAGCCCCGCGCCGAGCGCCTTGCTCATCACCACAAGGTCGCCCTTCACGTCGAAGTGCTCCTGCGCCAGCAGCCTCCCGGTGCGGCCCATGCCGGTCTGCACCTCGTCGACCACAAGTACTGCTCCGAGTGCCGCTGTCCGGGCGCGAAGCGCCTGCAAGAAGTCGCGCGTGCCCGGCACGGCGCCGGATTCGCCCTGCACGCACTCCACCACCACCGCGCACACCTCGCGGTCGAGCACGCCGTCCAGCCCCGCGGCATCGTAGAATTCGGCGAAGCGCACGCCGGGGATGAGCGGCTCGAACGGCTCGCGATAGGCGGGGTTGTACGTCGCCGACAGCGCGAAGCCGGTGCGGCCGTGGAAGCCGCCCTTGAACGCGACGATCGCACGCCCGGGCATGCCGAGCGCGCGGGCGCGGGCGCGTCCGAACTTGAGCGCGGCGTCCAGGCCCTCGGTGCCCGAGTTGCAGAAGAACACGCGCGGGTAACCGGTGGCCTCGGTGAGCTCGCGCGCCAGCTCCAGCGCCGGGTCGTTCGCGAACAGGTTGGAGCAGTGCCCGAGCCGCGCGAGCTGCGCGGCCACGGTCTCGGCGAGCCCGCGCGGCGCGTGGCCGAACGCGTTCACCGCGATCCCGCTCGTGAAGTCGAGATACTCGCGCCCGCCCGCGTCGCGCACCCACGCGCCGTGGCCCTCGACCAGCTCGAGCCGCGGCAGTGGATAGAGCGGAGCGAGGAGGCCCACCTCGTCGTCGGCCATCGCCGGCAGGTCCGGGGTGAGGAGCGGCGCGTCCGGAGTGGCCACCGGCGTCTCGGGCGTTGTGACGGGCGTGTCAGACATGGGTCTCCTCGGGACGGACGCTGCCGGCGCGCACGGCGCCGAGCGTGGTGGCGGTGGCGGTGCCGTCGAGCAGCGCCGCGAGCGTGCCCGGGCCCTGCCAGGCGGCGATGATCACGCGTCGCACTCCCGCGGCGAGCGCGGTCTGTGCGGCGCGCAGCTTGGGACGCATGCCGCCGGTGACGGCGGCCTCTCTCATGAGCACGCCCGCGAGTTCAGCTTCGTCCAGGCTCGGCACGACGGCGCCGTCCAGAACGAGCCCGGGCGTATCGGAGAGGAGGACGAGATCGCGCGCGGGGAGCGCGGCCGCCACCGCTGCGGCCACGTCGTCCGCGTTCAGGTTGAGGAGCGCGCCGGTGCGGTCGTCGCCGAGCGAGGCCAGCACGGGGACGCGCCACGCGGCGAGCAGCGTGCCGAGGAGCGTGGCGTCCACGGCTTCGATCTCGCCCACCTCGCCGAGCGTCGCGGCGGAGGCGTGCCGGCGCGCGAGCGCGATCCCGCCGTCCAGCGCCGCGAGCCCGACGGCGTCGATCCCGTGTGCGCGCAACGTCGCGACCAGCCGCTTGTTCGCGAGCCCGGCCAGCACCGCGGCCACGATCTCGAGCGTGTCGGGGTCGGTGACGCGCAGCCCGTCGGCGAAGCGCGGCGCGAGGCCGGCGCGCTCGCACCACGCGCTCACCTCGGCGCCACCGCCGTGGACGACGAGCGTGGCGCGGGTGGAGCCGCCGGGGGTCCCGGCTTCACGAAGCGCGGCGGCGAACTCGCGAAGCGCTCCCGGCGCTTCGAGGGCCCGACCGCCCAGCTTCACGACGAGCGCCGGAGGATCGGAGGACCGATCCCGCGACACCGCCGCTGCTCCTGCCCGCGTCTGGACGCCGCGCGCGACCGGCGTCGCGCGCCGGCTCCCCCGCTCGGTCGTCCGCTCGCCTGCGCCCGCCCGCGGCCCAGTACCGCGGGAGGCGTGTCCGGATCCTGGCAGCGGCGTGGGGTCGTTCGGGCCGGGGCCCGGCTGTCGGGTGCCCAACCCGCTCACCAGGGATTGCCGTGCACGGGGAGGCCCCAGCCTTCGGGCCAGCCGAGCACGAGATTGAGGTTCTGGATCGCCTGGCCGGCCGCGCCCTTCACCAGGTTGTCGATTGCCGAGGTGGCGAGCAGCGTCCGCCCGCCGTGCACGGTGGTGACCGCGACGTCGCAGCGGTTGGACGCCTTCACGAGCCGCGTCTCGGGCCAGGTTCCGGCCGGAAGCACGCGCACGAACGCTTCGTCGGCATAGCGCTCGGCATACGCCTCGCTTGCCGCAGCGGCGGACGTGGCCCGTGCGAGAGGCGCTATTGCGGTGAGGAGGATTCCCCGCGACATGGGCGCGAGCTGGGGCGCGAACGCCACCGGGATCTCGGCGTGCGCGAGGCGGCCGAAGTTGCGCGCCATCTCGGGCACGTGCTGGTGC
>CAYSWZ010000029.1:0-4693 GCA_964434945.1 uncultured bacterium
CGATGTCCGTTGGACGAGGGCCCGGCAGCGATTGGAGCGTGACGCCCGGCTTCAGGCGGGCGGGCTGGAGCGTGTGCATGGTCGGAAGTCCTCGGGCGGTGCGGGCTGCGGGGCTCGCCAGGGCGTGCGGATGCACGTCAAGACTAGGGTCGGCGCAGGGTTCGAGGCAACTGCCGACAACCCGGACGGAAGTGAACGACGCATCGCTCGGACGGCCTTCATTGACGGTTCGGCACGCGGCCTTTCCTCACGGCTCCGCGAACTGGATGACGACCTTGATGTCATCCGGCTGCCGCTCCAGCGCGCGCATGAAATCCCGCGGTACCTCGCGCCTCGTCACGAGACGCGCGAGCCACGCGCGGTCCGCGTCAGCGAGGACCTGCGCCGCCCGGTACCAGTGCCGCTTGTTCGCATTGACGCTCCCGACCACGGCGTTGTTCTTGAGCACCGCCGCCGCCGCAACGTCGGCGATCGCCGGGCCGATCTTGGAGCCGCCGCGCCCCACGCCCGTGAGGCACAGGATCCCGCCCGGCCCGATCGCCTTGATCGCGTCGCCGATGACCTGGCCCACGCCGGTGCATTCGATGATCACATCCGGCTCGAAGCCCACGTCCGCGACGGCACCGGAGTGGTAGGTCGCCCCCAGGTCGCGCACGAGCTCCGGCTTGGGACCCGTTTCAACGCGGTCAAGGACGTGGACCTCGAGACCGCGCTGCCTTCCGAGCAGGGCCGCCAGGAGTCCGATCGGCCCGGCGCCGGTCACGAGAACGGACCGCGGCTCCCAGAAGGCACGCTGCCCGACCGCGCGAACCTGCTCCCAGGCCTTCGTGATCACGGACGTGGGCTCCAGCAGCACGCCCAGCAGGCCGAGCGCACGGTCGACCTTGACGGCGTACTCGGACTCGGTCCGCCAGCGCTCCGACATGAACCCGTGAATCTGCTTGATCCCGCGCTCGGTGTATTGCCCGTTGGAGCACATGTCCCATTCGCCGACCGCGCAGTTGGGACAGGGCACGGGGTCGGGGCGGCGGACGATGCCGGCCACGAGATCCCCCTGCTGGAGCGAGCGGCTGCGGCCGGGATCCACCACGCGGCCGAGCGACTCGTGGCCGAGCACGAGGCGCGCGTGGCCAGGCGGCGCCCAACCGTACTGGCCCTCCACGATCTCGACGTCGGTCCCACACACGCCGACGGCGATCGCTTCACAGAGGACCGAGCCTTCGCGCGCATCCGGTTCCGCGACCTCCTCGAGCCTCGCCGTGCCGGCCCGCCCGGGCTCCACCGTGATGGCCTTCATTCCGCGGGCCGCCTCGCCGGCCGCTCGAGGCAAGCGCGGGTCCCGTCCTCGGTCGAGATCGTCATTCGAGCGTCCTTGCGCTTTCGAGCGCGGCCACCTTCCCGAGACGGCGAAGATGCCGCTCGGCCTGGCTGTAGTCCGCCGAGAGGTAGGTCTGGACGAGATCCCAGGCGGCCTCGGGCCCGATCGTCCAGCCGCCGATGCAGAGGACATTCATGTGGTCGTCCTCGACTCCCTGCTTCGCCGAGAAGTGATCGTGGACGAGCGCCGCGCGGATTCCCGGGAGCTTGTTCGCGCACACCGACGCGCCCACGCCGCTCCCGCAGATGGCGATGCCTCGTTGCACCGTTCCGGCGACGACCGCGCGGGCCATGGGGACGACGTAATCGGGGTAGTCATCGCCGGGCGACACGGTGGTGGCGCCGTAGTCCACGACGTCGTGCCCCGCCGCCCGCAACCGGTCCACCAGCTTTTCCTTCAGCGCGAACCCGCCGTGGTCCGTCGCGATGCCGATGCGCATGCCTCTTCCTCCTCATCATTCGGTCGTCACCTCGACGACAGCCGCTGCGCGAGCCTCCGCAGCGAACTTGGTCGCGGGCAAGGGCGTGACCGGGGCCGCGCCCTCGAGAACTCGGAACTCTACCCGTGCCCCGCCGCGACTTCCCGCTCCATGACGATCGGATCGTTCCACCCGCCGGGGGGCGAGAGTCTCTCCAACGCTTCCGCCGGGCCCCAGCTGCCTGCTGCATAGTCGTGGACCGGGGTGTCCGCCTTGAGGGCCGGGTCGACGATACGCCACGCCTCCTCCACGTAATCCTGGCGCGCGAAAAGCGTCGCGTCTCCCTCGATGGCCTCGGTCAGGACCCGCTCGTAGGCGTCGACCTCCCCGGCGGCGGGCTGGCGGATCGCCACGAGTTCCGCCGTCTCGCCGGTCATCTCTTCCGCCGGCACCATGACCGTCGTGCCGAGCGCGATCGTGGGCTCGGGGCTGATCCGGAAGCGAAGGTAGTTCTCGCGGAGTTTTCCGGCCCTGATGACCGACGGCGGTTTCTTCAGCCGGCCGAGGACCTCCGTGCACGTGACCGGGAGAGACTTCCCGGCGCGGATGAAGAAGGGCACGCCCTTCCAGCGCCACGAGTCGATCTCGAGCTTCATGGCGGCGAACGTCTCGGTCCTCGACTGCTTCGCCACGCCGGACTCTTGCAAGTATCCGGAGAACTGCCCACGGACGAGATTCCTCACCTCCAGATCCGGCATGGCCTTCAAGACCTTCACCTTTTCGTCCCGGATCGACTCACTGTCGGTCCGGACGGGAGGCTCCATCGCGAGATTGCAGAGGACCTGGAACAGATGATTCTGGATGACGTCGCGCACCGTTCCGGTCTGGTCGTAGAACGCACCGCGTCCCTGGATGCCGAAGTCCTCCGCCATCGTGATCTGCACGCTCTCCATGTAGTTCCGGTTCCAGAACGGCTCCATGAACGCGTTCGCGAACCGGAAGATGAGCATGTTGTGGACCGGTCTCTTGCCCAGGTAGTGGTCAATCCGGAAGATCGACGACTCCGGAAACCTGGCGAGGAGGACACGATTCAACTCCCGCGCCGAGGCGAGGTCCGTTCCGAAAGGCTTCTCGACGATGACCCGGGCGCCCTCGGCGCATCCCGATTCGCTGAGCTGCTCGACGACCTTCTCGAACAGGACGGGCGGGATGGCGAGGTAGTGGGCAGGCCGTCCCGCGTTCCCCAGCTCCCGCTTGATCGCCGTGAACGTGGCGCGATCGTTGTAGTCGCCGTCCACGTAGCGGAGGAGCGAGGAGAGTTTCGCGAACGCGGCGGCGTCGAGTCCGCCGTGCTTCTCGAGGCTGTCCTTCGCCCGGGCCTTCATCTGCTCCAGCGTCCACCCCGCCTTCGCCACACCGATGACCGGGATGTCGAGGTGACCGCGCTTCAGCATTGCCTGGAGCGACGGGAAGATCTTCTTGTAAGCGAGATCGCCGGTGGCCCCGAAGAACACGAGCGCGTCCGACCGCGGCGCCGTCATCGCCGGCTCCCCTTACGGCTCCGGTAGCGCCGAATCAGGTGATTGGTGGAGCTGTCGTGCGCGAGCGGCAGCTCGGTGTTGCTCTCCAGCTCGGGGATGATGCGCTGCGCGAGCACCTTGCCGAGCTCGACTCCCCACTGGTCGAACGAGTCGATGTTCCAGATCACGCCCTGGGTGAAGACGGCGTGTTCATAAAGCGCCACGAGCTTCCCGAGCGCCCCGGGCGTGAGCCGTTCGACGAACAATGTGTTGGAAGGCCGGTTGCCCTCGAACACCCGGTGCGGCACTAGCCAATCCGGAGTGCCTTCGGCCTTCACCTGCTCGGGGGTCTTCCCGAACGCGAGCGCCTCGGACTGCGCGAGCACGTTGGCCAGCAGGATGTCGTGGTGCCGCCCGAGCGAGTGGATGGGCTCGGCGAACGCGATGAAGTCGCAGGGGATGAGCGAGGTGCCCTGGTGGATGAGCTGGTAGAAGGAGTGTTGCCCGTTCGTCCCCGGCTCGCCCCAGTAGATCGGGCTCGTGTCGCAGGGGACCCGGGATCCCTCCAGCGTCACGTGCTTTCCGTTGCTCTCCATCGTCAGCTGCTGGAGATAGGCCGGAAGTCGCTTCAAGTACTGCTCGTAAGGCAGCACGGCGACCGTCTGGGCGCCGAAGAAGTCCCGGTACCAGACGGCGAGCAGGCCCAGCAGCATCGGCAGGTTCCTCTCGGCCGGGGCGGTGCGGAAGTGCTCGTCCATCTGGTGGAAGCCGTCGAGCATCGCGCGGAACTCGTCCGGGCCGATCGCCAGCATCGTGGACAGGCCGATCGCCGAGTCCATCGAATAGCGCCCTCCGACCCAGTCCCAGAATCCGAACATGTTGGCCGTGTCGATGCCGAACTCCGCGACCTTCGCCGAGTTGGTCGAGACCGCGACAAAGTGCCGGGCGACGGCCTTCGTGTCGCCCCCGAACGCCCGCAGCGACCAGTCGCGCGCGCTCTGCGCGTTCGTCATCGTCTCCAGCGTGGTGAACGTCTTCGAGGACACGATGAACAGGGTCTCCGCGGGATCGAGGTCCGCGGTCGCCTCCACGAAGTCGGTGCCGTCGACGTTGGAGACGAACCGGAAGGTCATCGTCCGGTCGCTATAGTGCCGGAGCGCCTCGTAGGCCATCACCGGCCCGAGATCGGAGCCGCCGATGCCGATGTTGACGACGTTCCGGATCCGCTTGCCCGTGTGGCCACGCCATTCGCCGCTACGTACCCGGCGCGCGAACGCCTGCATGCGATCGAGCACCGCGTGCACCTCCGGCACGACGTCCACGCCGTTGTCGTAGATATGTGCATCGCGCGGGGCGCGCAGCGCCGTGTGCAGCACG
>CAYSWZ010000030.1:0-12333 GCA_964434945.1 uncultured bacterium
GCCGATGGCGGGGTTCGCGGACGTCCCGGTCAGCATCAGCCCCCGCGCTTCGATGAGCGCGAACCCGCGCCCGGCCAACTCGGCCACGAGCGCCGGAGCCTCTTCCACCGCCGGCCACAGGTGCAGCCGGCCGCAGGCGGCATGGAATATCAATCGATCCGCCACCGGTCTGCCTTGCAGGCACGAGATGGCGTCGGGTGTGTTCGCCGAGGTCGTGAACGTAAGCCGCACGCCGGGCATCTCCTCGGCGTCGGCGAGCTGCTGCCACAGGGGCGGCACGCTCGCGTCCTGCACCTTCGCGCGCGGCGTCCCAAGCGAGTCGCGGGCGAACGTGGCGCAGTCCTCGACCCAGTCCGCGTGGTCCTCGAATCCGGCCACGACCGTGTAGGGCGCGTCCGACGCCAGTACCTGGTTCAACGCGGCGACCGCGCGGCCGAGCACGGTCAGCGCCGCGGGCTCGCGCCGCGGCCAGTCCCGCCAGCGCTCGCCATTCGCGAGGTTGCCCGCGTCGGCAGCCCATGTCATGGCGACACGCGCGGGCGGCTGCGGCAGCAGTTTCAGGCTCGCCTCGGTCAAGATGCCGAGCGCACCGCGCGAGCCGACGAGCAGGCGGTGCACGGCATGGCCGGCGACGTTCTTCACGACGCGGCCACCGGTCTTCGCGATCACGCCATCGCCGGCAACGAAGCGCGCCCCCAGGATGCGGTCACGCGGCGAGCCGAACGCACGGCGCCGCGCGCCGCTGGCATTGGCGGCGAGCACGCCGCCGAGGGTGGCGCCCCACGCCTCGGCTCCCTCGAGCGGCAACTCCTGGTGCTTCGCCGCGAGCACGTCACGAAGGTCGGCGAGGGTGATGCCGCACTCGGCGGTTACCGTGAAGTCCTCCGGGTCGTAGATCGTGACGCGCTTCATCGCGGTGAGGTCGAGCGCCACATCGTAGCGCTCGGGTGCCGCCTCGCGCGCGAGCGCCACCCCGCCGCCCCACGGCACGAGCGCGAGGTTCTCGGTGACGCACTGGCTCACCGCCTCGGCCACTTCCTTCGCACTCTCGGGACGCCAGGCCAGGCGGGGAACCTTGCCGGAGAGCGCGAAGCGCTCGGCGGCAATCGGATGAGCCACGGCAGCGGTCGGCGCCGTCAGATCCACGGGCCCTCCGCGGTGCTGCTCGCCGCGAATCCGCGCATGGCCTCGAACGAGTGCTGCTTCGCCTCGCCGCAGCCGGCGCCACCGGGCAGGATCTTGCCGGGGTTCAGGCGCAGATCGGGATCGAACGCGGCGCGCACGCGGTCCATCGTCGCCAGGTCGTCCGCGGTGAAGAGTTCGGCCATCATCGGGCGTTTCTCGATGCCGACTCCGTGCTCGCCCGAGATCGTCCCGCCGTAGGCGATGCACATGCGCAGGATCTTGTGCGACACCTCGAGCGCGTCGGCCTGCTGCTGCGGGTCGTCCGCGTTGAAAAGCACGTGCGGGTGAAGGTTGCCGTCGCCGGCGTGGAAGACGTTGCCGGCCTCGAGACCCTTCTCCGCGGAGAACGCGTAGACGTTCGCGAGCGCCTCGGCGAGACGTGTGCGGGGCACGACGCCGTCCATGATGGTGAACCCGGACGCCGCACGGCCGTAGGCTCCGAACGCGGACTTTCTTCCCTTCCACAACAGTGCGCGCTCGTCGGCGTCCTTCGCGATCCGCTCGCTGCGCGCATTCTGCTCGCGCGCGATGGCCGCGATCTTCTCCGCCTGCGCCGGCAGCGTCATGACCGGGCCGTCCACCTCGATGAGCAGCACCGCCGCCGCGTCGGTGGGGAGCCCGATGTGGAGCCACTCCTCGACCAGCGTCGTCGTGTGCTTGTCCATGATCTCCATGGCCGCGGGAACGATGCCCGAAGCGATCACCCGCGACACGGTCCGGCACGCGTCCTCGACGGTGGCGAAATCGAACAGCAGCGTCTTCACGCCCTCGGGCGTGGGCAGGAGCCGCACGCACACCTCGGTGACGATGGCGCACGTGCCTTCGCTCCCGGTCACGACCGCGGCGAGGTCGAAGCCGGGCGAGTCGAGCGCCTCGCCGCCGAGCGTCACGGCCGTGCCGTCGGCCAGCACGACGACGATGCCGAGCACGTGATTGAACGTGACGCCGTATTTCAGGCAATGCGGCCCGCCGGCGTTCGTGGAGACGTTGCCGCCAATGGTGGAGACCTGCTGCGACGCGGGGTCGGGCGCGAAGTAGAGCTTCGCGGGCGCGAGCTGCTGCGAGAGCCAGAGATTCACGAGCCCGGGCTGCACCCACGCGAACATGCGCGGCTCATCCACGCGCAGGACGCTGTCCATGCGGTTCAGGCTCAGCGACAGCCCGCCTTGCTCGGTCGTGGCGCCGCCGGCGAGGCCCGTTCCGGCTCCACGGGCCACGACGGGCAGGCCTTTCGCCTTCGCCCAGCGAACGAGCGCGCACACCTCGTCGGTGGAGCGTGGCAACACGACCGCATCGGGTGGGCGGCGCTCGAGTGTGAGCGCATCGGCCTCGTACGTGAACAGTGCCGCGGTGCTCGCCAGCACGCCGTCCTCGCCCAGCAGTGCGCGCAGCTCGGCGAGATCGGCGGCGGTGAGCGGCATCAGGCCTCCTGTGGCGCGCGCAGGCCGGCGGATTCCGCCAGCCGCGCCAGCACGTCGGCGACCTGCCGGTAGCCGCTCTGGAGCAGGAACTCGCTCGAGCGGCCGTACGACTTGGCGCCGAGGATGAAGAAATCGGGCTCGGGATTCGTGAGCATGTCCACCCCGAAAGCCGGGATCGTGGTGCAGTCGCTGGTGCCGGCCCCCTGCAGCGCGGCGGCAAGCTTCATGGGCGCGAGTGTCTCGTAGCATTCGTGCACGCGAAGCTCGCGAGTGATCGAAGTGTCGGGCCCGTAGCCGCAGTTCACGATGACCTGGTCGGCTTCCTCCACGTGAGCACCCGCCGGGGTGACGGTCAGCACGCGATAGCGATGCGTCGCGGAGTTGTACTCGATGTTTTCCACCTCGCAGCCGCCGGTCCAGTGGACCGCTTCGGAGCCGCCGCCCTGCAACCGGCGTCCCTCGGCATAGAGCGCCGCGCGGGCCGGCAGCGAGTCGTTCGGGATCTCGCCCGCGAACCCGGGTGCCGCCCGCCGCGTCACCCAGGCCACGCGCGTGCCGGGGACTTCGCTCGCGAGCTGGGCGAGCATCGTGACCGTCGTGACCGCGGAAGCACCGCCGCCGATCACCAGCGTCGTCTTCCCGGCGTGGCGTTCGCGGCGGAGCCCGAGCACGTCATCGGGGTGGTAGCTCATCTGCGGCGCCAGGTAGGTCTCGCCGCGTGCCGGGATGCCGCCCGTCCCCGCCCAGTTGGGCTGGCCGAACGTGCCGGTCGCATCGATCACGGCGTGCGCATGAAGGAAGTTCTCGCGCCCGCCCGCATCGCGCACGAGCAGGCGGAACGGATGCGCGCTCCTTGCGCTCCCGCCGGCACTCTCGTTCTTCCGCGCACCGTGCCGCGCGACGTGCACCACCTGCGAGTGCGCATGCACCCGTCCCTTCAACTCCGGCGTGGCCGCGAGCGGCTGCAGCACGCGCTCGGCGAGTTCCAGCCCGCTCGGGCACGCTTCCGCGGGCGGTGCGGTCCAGCCGTGGCGCGCGAGCAACCCCGCGGACGCCGGCCCGACGTTCATCCGCCACGGCGTGAACATGCGCACGTGACCCCAGGCGATGACGTGCGCGCCGGGCTCGCCGCGCTCCAGCACGTGCACGTCGAACCCGAGTTCGAGGGCGGCGGCCGCCGCCTCGAGGCCCACGGGCCCGGCGCCGAGAATCGCGAGCGAATGGCGGGAGGTCTCGGGCATCGGGGCTCCGGGGGGGTGGCGCGGGATGGGCGGTGCGGCCGCGGGTGGCGAGTATAGCCTGCGCGGGCCGCGCGCGCACCGCTCAGGGCGCGGTGCTTCGCCTCAACTAGACGTCCACGCTCTTCGCGAGCACGTCGATCATCCCCTCGCGGTGCTGTTCGAGCGTGTCGGCATTCCGGTCGAGCGCGATCCACCACACCGCCGCGGCGGCGACGAGCAGGAGGGACGTGACGGCCAGCGATGCGGCGTTGTGGTAGGGATCGGGCGTCAGCTTTCGCACGGCGACCACGGCCAGGACCACGCCGCCGGCCACGACCAGCATGGCGAGGAACGCGAGCAGCCCGACCACGCCGCCGGGGCTCCGGCGCGCCATGCCCTGCTGCGGGGGCTTGATCGGCCGCGTGATCGACACCCAGCTCCCCATGACGCCACCGATCAATGCCACGGCGGCGTAGCCGGTGGCGTAGGCGGGAAGCTGGGCGACCAGAGCCGGCGGCCGGGTCAGCGCCATGAACACGAACACGATCATCGCCTCGGCGAGCGCGCTCGCCAGCCACACGACGTTCTTCGTAAGCACGAGGTCGCGCGGGCGCAACGGCAGCAGGAACAGCGTGCGCACCCCGGGACCATCGTAGCCCCAGAGCATGAGGTTCCGGCCGGCCAACGTGCCGGTGAGGATGAACATGGGCAGGAACGCCCCGAGCGCCGGATCGCGCGCGGTGCGCAAGAACGACAGGGCGATGACGGTGATGAGCACCACCGCCATCTGGTAGATCATCGACGGCGTGCGCGCGATATAGAGGAGTTCACGTCCGACCAGCAGCGACTGGACGGACGTGAGACCGGGCAGTCGCGGCGCGAATCCGGTGCTCGCCGGCGCCGCGGTTCGAGCCTTGCGGACCGTTCCGCCGACGCTGGCCCGGCGGGAGCCGGTGGCCATGACGCGGGCACCGACCCATACCGGCCCCGCGATCAGCAGCAGGCACGTCGCGCCGGCCACCGCGGGCGGACCGAAGAGCCCGGCCGGGTGCGCCCCCGCTAGCGCCGCCGGAGCGGCCAGGGTGGGGACGCGCGCGAACACGCGCATGGCTTCCTGCCCGAGCTGCTCGGGCGTGAACCCGGCCTTCCGGGCCTCGGCCACGAGCTTCGACGTCGAGCCGCGCACCGTGAGCTGGAAGCCGATGACGGTGAACGTGAACAGGAAGGCCGCCACGTACCGCATCCACTCGCGGCGCAGCAGGTCGTCGAGCAGCGCGAGCAGAAGCTGCAGCAGCGATGCGGTGACGAGGAGCATGACGATGCCGCCCCCCATCGCCGCCACCCCGGCCAGCGCGCCGTCGTGCCGGCCGACGCCGAGCGCGGCGGCGACCAGCGACGGGAGCGTCATGAGAACGACGGGTTCCGCCAGCGAGGCGAGCGTGTTGATGGCGAAGACGTCGAGCGACCGCAGCGGATAGCGCTTGAGCTTGTCCAGCTCGAAGAGCCGGCCCATGGCGCCGGTGAGCAGCGACACCCACAGGATCGCGAACTGGCAGATGCCGAACACCACGAGCAGCGCCGGCGCGCCGGTGTGCGACGTGTAGGCCCACGCCCCGAATGCGCCGCCGACGTAGAACGGCGACATGGCGAGCGCGAGCAGCACGGTGATGCCGATGGCGGCCCACCGCCCGCGCCGGGTGGTGGTGTTCATGGCGATGCGCCAGCGCAGCCAGAACAGGAGGCGCAGCGTGTTCAAGCCGGGTCCGTCTTCCGCGTCAGCCAGTCGAGCCCCGCGCTGGCGTCGTCGCGTCCGCCGCCCACGGTGTCGAGGAACAGGTCCTCGAGCGAGCGCGACGTGCCGTCCGCGCCGCGGCGCAGGTCGTCGAGCGTGCCGCACGCGGCGAGCTTGCCCTGGGTGATGATGCCCACGTGCGTGCACAGCTTGTCCACGATCTCCAGCACGTGCGAGGTGAGGAACACGGTGACGTTGTGGCTGGCGACGAGCTTCTGCAGCAGCTCGCGCAGCTCGCGCGTGGCGACGGCGTCGATTCCCTCGAACGGCTCGTCGAGGAACAGGATGCGCGGCTCGTGGATAAGCGCGCACGACAGCGCCAGCTTCTTGCGCATGCCGTGCGAGTAGGTCGAGACGAGCTTGTGGCTGTCGTCGGCCAGGTCCATCGCGGCGAGGAGCTGGCCGGCGCGCCGGCGCGCCTCTGCGGGAGCGAGACCGTACACCTCGCCGACGAAGCGCAGGTGCTCCTCGCCCGAGAGCCGCTCGAAGAGATGGAGGCCGTCGGGCACCACGCCGATCCGGCGCTTGATCTCCAGTCCCTGCGTCTCGACGTCGAAGCCCAGGACCTTCGCGGAGCCGCTGCTCGGCGCCAGCAGGCCGGTGAGGATGTTGATCGTGGTGGACTTGCCGGCGCCGTTGGGACCGAGGAAGCCGAAGAACGAGCCCTCCGGCACCTCGAGCGTGAGCCCGTCGAGCGCGGGACGTCCGCCGAACGAGCGCGATAGCTCGAACGTCTGGATCACGTGGCGTGTCTCGGGCATCGGAGGCCTCGCGTCAGGGCTCACTGGAGCGCTCCACGGATCGGATCGGTCGCCCGGGGCTCGAGGACCGCGGTGCGTGGGGGAGCGAGACTAGCGAGCCGGAGCGCCCGACGCTAGCGGTGCATGGGCCGCGGCGACTCCAGCTCCAGCTCCGCCACGATCGGCGCATGATCGCTGGCGGGCCCGAGCGGGTCGTGGTCCGGCGCGGACGGTTTGCCGCGGTCCTGCTCCGCCGTCCCGTCGAGCCCGGTGATCGTGCGGGCGCTGCCGACGACGGGGTGGAACCCGCGTGCCGCGATCCAGTCGAGCCGCAGGCGCGCGCGGCGTTCGGCCCAGCGGAGCCCGTGCGAAGCGAGCGCGCGCAACGGACCCGGGAGCACGTGCACCTCGCGGAGGCGTGAGAAGCGCAGGCTCAGCGTGGCGACGTCGTCATTGTAGGCCTCCCACTCGAAGCCGGCGGCGCGCAGTTCCTGGAACAGCGACTCGCGGAACGCACCGCGGTCGGGCCGGCTCAGGCGCGCTGCGAGCGCACGGTCGGTCCACCCGAGCAACGGCCAGGCCGCCGCCGAGACCGCGCGCCGGTCGCCCCGGTCGAACGTGTGCGTGTTCCAGTCACCCGCGAGCAGGATCGGGCGCTCCTCGCCCGCGAGCGCCTGCACCAGTACGCGCATCTGCGCGGCCCGGTGGGCCCGCGTGCGGTGCACTTCGAGGTGCACCGTGACCGCCACGAACGGCCGCACCGGATGCGCGATGTCGCAGACCAGCGCCACGAACCGTCCGGTCATGCGTTCGCGCTCGAAGAGCGCCCGCTCGGGTCCGGGCAAGGGCACGAGCCTCGCCGCCGAAATGGGCCAGCGCGAGAGGATCGCCAGGCCAAAGAGCGATTCTGCGTTGTCGTCCGCCACGGCGGTGAGCGCGTCATCGTCCCGGCCACGCGTGCTCTCGAGGAACATCGCGGCCCATGCCGCGTGGAGGCCGAGTCTCGCGGCGAGATCGGCCGCCACGTCCCGGTTCCCCGACCGCGCCATGCCGAGATCCACCTCGTTGAGTGTCACGAGGCCCGCCCCCGCGAGTCCGGGGCGCTGGAGGAGCGCGTTCGAAATGGCCTCGAACCGATTGCCGTGCTCGATGTTCCACTGCACCACGCGCAGCGGCCGGCCGTCCGTGCCGGACGGTCGCGGGGAGGGAAGCGGGTGGAGCCGCACGCCATCGAGGAGCGCCGCGACGCGGGCCGAGAGCGTGGGCCAGTCCGGCGAGGCCTGCAGCGCCTGCAGCGTGGGGAACGGCGCCAGCGCCCGGCGCAGCGCGTGCGCCTCAGCCACGCGCGCGGGGTCGCCGCGGCGGCCGGGGGCGGCCGGGGCGGGATCGGGCGGCGTCGGGGCGGGTGGGGTCATGCGCCTCCGCCCGCCCTTCCGCGGTGCGTGCGGCAGGCTTCCGGCACTCCCGGCTCGGGGTTCATGGTCACGCAGGCTAACGGACGCACCGCCCGGCGGCATCTCACATCAAGGAACTGTCCGGTCTGGCCCGAGGCCCGCCGCGCACGCGGGGGTTGCGCTAGAATCCACCCACCCACGCACCCACCTGTACCCCCGACGCGCCCCGGCCCACCCGATGCAGACCCGCCCGGCGCCCAGCGAAGGAGCCCTTCACATGTCCCGCCCACGTACCCTCGGCGAATTGCGCTCCGCCGGGCACCGCCACCGCAGCGTCAAGGACGAGCTGCGCGACAACGTCATCGCGCGCCTGCGCGCGCGCGTGCCCCTCTTCCCCGGCATCGTGGGCTATGAGCACACGGTGGAACCTCAGATCGTGAACGCGATGCTGTCGCGGCACGACTTCATCCTGCTCGGACTTCGCGGGCAGGCGAAGACACGGCTGTTGCGCTCGCTCGCCCAGTTCCTCGACGAGTGGGTCCCGGCCATCGAGGGCTGTCCCCTGAACAGCGATCCGCTCCTGCCGCTCACGCACCATGCGCGGCACCAGCTCGAGGTGCTCGGCGACGACACGCCGATCCGCTGGCTCCACCGCGACGAGCGCTACCAGGAGAAGCTCGCCACGCCGGACGTGACCATCGCCGATCTCATCGGGGACATCGACCCGATCAAGGCCGCGACGTTGCGGCTCGACTACTCGGACGAGCGCGTCATCCACTACGGCATCATTCCGCGGAGCAACCGCGGGATCTTCGCGATCAACGAGCTGCCCGACCTGCAGCCGCGCATCCAGGTGGGGCTCTTGAACATTCTCGAGGAGAAGGACTTCCAGATCCGCGGCTTCCCCGTGCGCATCCCGCTCGACGTGGCCATGGTGTTCTCGGCCAATCCCGAGGACTACACGAATCGCGGCAACATCATCACGCCGCTCCGCGACCGGATCAGCTCGCAGATCCTCACCCACTATCCATTGACGCGCGAGCAGGGCGTTCAGATCACCACGCAGGAATCGTGGGTGGAGCGCAAGGGGGGCGTGGAGGTGCGCGTGCCGGCGTTCATGCGCGAGCTGATCGAGGAGGTGGCGATCCAGGCCCGCAAGAGCGAGTACGTGGACCAGAACTCGGGCGTCTCGGCCCGCCTCACCATCGCGCTGCTCGAGAACGTCGTCAGCAACGCCGAGCGCCGCGGGCTCGCGACCGGCGAGAAGCGGGTCGTGACCCGGGTGTGCGACCTGCAATCCGCGGTGAGCGCCGTGAGCGGCAAGGTCGAACTGGTGCTCGAGGGCGAGCAGGAGGGCGCGTTGAACGTGGCCCGGGCGTTGCTCGGGCGCGGCGTGAAGGCGATCTTCGCGCAGCGCTTCCCCGACGCGTTCAAGCCCCGTCGCGTGCGGCGGCGTGGCGCGGAGCCGCCTGACGAGTCCGAGTCGCAGGCCACGGCCGAGTACCGGCCGGTTCTGGAGTGGTTCTCGTCGGGCAATCACCTCGAGCTGGGCGACGACGTGCCGCAGCCGGAGTACGCGGCCTCGCTCGCGAAGGTGAAGGGGCTCGCGGACCTCGCCGCGCGCTACCTGGAGCCGAAGGACGCGGACGAGCACGCGGTGGCCATGGAGCTGGTGCTCGAGGGCCTGACCCAGAACAGCATGCTGTCGCGCGAGCGGACCGACACCGGTACGACCGGGTACAAGGACATGCTGAAGCAGATGCTGTCGGGCCTGGGCGAGGACTAGGGGCGGGCGGCGCGATGCGTTTCGACTACCAGAAGTACAAGGGCCCGCGGCCCGGCGACGAGGCGTTTCTCAAGCAGCTCATGGAGATCTACCGCAATCTCCTGCTGCAGACCGGTGGCGACGTCGACGAGGCGCTGCGCTGGATGGAGCACTTCGGGAAGGAGTACGGCTTCTTTTCCGAGGAGTTCAGCCTGGAGGACTTCAAGAAGCTGCTCGAGGAATCGGGCGAGGCCTCGCGCACGCCGCAGGGCTTCGTCATGACGCCCAAGGGCGAGCGCCGCATCCGCCAGGACTCGCTGAACGAGATCTTCTCCGCACTCCGCGCCGGCGGTGCCGGCGACCACCGGACGCCGGTGGCGGGGATGGGCGGCGAGCGGCTGTCCGAGACGCGCCGCTGGCAGTTCGGCGACGACCTCGCCAATCTCGACCCGCTCGCCTCGGTGAACAATGCGGTCAAGCGCAGCGGCATCGACGACCTGACGCTGGCCGAGGACGATCTCGAGATCTACGAGCAGGAGCACCTGTCGGCGTGCGCCACCGTGCTGATGGTGGACATCAGCCACTCGATGATCCTCTACGGGGAGGACCGCATCACGCCGGCGAAGAAGATCGCACTCGCGCTCTCGCAGCTGATCCAGACGCGCTACCCGAAGGACACGCTCGACGTGGTGTTGTTCGGCGACGACGCGGTGCAGGTGCCGCTCGGCGAACTCATGAAGATCCAGGCCGGCCCCTACCACACCAACACCAAAGCCGGGCTGCAGCTCGCCGCCCGCATCCTCGCCGGACGGAAGGGCGTCAACAAGCAGGTGTTCATGATCACCGACGGCAAGCCGTCCGCGATCCGCGAGTACGGGCGGCTCTACAAGAATCCGTTCGGGCTGGATCCGAAGATCGTGAACAAGACACTCGAGGAAGCGGCCTACATGCGCCGCAAACGCATCAGCATCACCACGTTCATGCTCGCGGTGGACGCACCGCTGCTGGAGTTCGTGCGCAAGTTGACCGAACTCAACCAGGGCCGCATCTACGAGACCGACCCGCAGAACGTCGGCACGTACGTGTTCCGCGACTTCGTCCGGAACCGGAGGAAGCGGCTGCACTGAGCGCCGAGGCGGAACCGGGATTCCCGCTCTTTCGCGGCCGGGGCTGAAGCCGCTGATTTCGCGTGGTCCGTTCCACGGATTGTGCTAGCGTCCGGGCACCGGGGCAGACCTCCGTTGGCGGGCGACTCGAGGAGGGTGCAGCCATGCTCCGATTTCCGCGTCGCGCGTCCCGCGCGCTTGCGAGCCTCGGATTCCTCGCGCTCGCGGGGACGACGTTCGCCCCTGCCGCGGCGGCCCAGGGTCCGGTGGTCCGGTTCACGAACGCCAGTGCCACGGGCGTCGTGTTCAGCCTGCCGCCAACCGGTGATCCGGTCCCGCACCTGGCCACGGTCGCACTCACCGACACGGTGCCCACCACCGGCGGCAACCCGGCACCTCGTGACACGGCCGCCTCGCACTCGCGGCTCGACTTCGCCTGGAGCGCGACGCCCGTGCCCCCGGCCACCGCGATCGTCAGCTACGCGTACAAGTTCGATGACGTCGGCAACGCACCCACGACGGTGGACTCGAGCGTGCACTCGGTGAGCTTCAACACAGGCGGGTCCCCGGACTCCGTGCCGGACGGCGTGAAGACGTTCATGCTTCGCGCCACGGACGACCTCGGGCACTCGACGACGATCACGCGATGGTTCGTGATGAACTTCGCGCCCGACACGTGGTGGTCGGGCCCCGACGTCAATCTCGTGCCGATCGTCCCCGGAAGCGGCGGCCAGCGCTTCCTCACGGTCGCGGACTGGTCCGCCCCGCCCGCGATCGACGGCAGCCTGTTCAACTGTGACTCACTCCACCTGCTGCCGGCGAGACGCCCCAATCGTCGCACGTTCTTCGAGATCTTCGATGACCGGCTGTACGTGCGCAGCGAAGGTGACACCGTGCACCTGAACTCCTGGGTGTTCTTCCACAGCGGTGGATTCGATCGCGACTCGCCCTACGCCGTGCACGTGGCACCGGGCCAGTCCTTCCCGCAGCTGGAGCCGTGCGCGATGATCTCGCCGAACGTCGTGTTGCAGCCCGGTCCCGCGAACGGATCGCCGATCGGCTTCAGGCTCCAGGTGGGTGTGTCGCCCACGTTCGCGACGACCGGTGTGGACCAACCCTCGGAGACGATCACCTACCCATGGTTCGACTACGCCTCAATATTCCACCAGCCCGTGATCGCCGGGTACTGGCTGGAGAGAACGGCTGGGCGGGCGTACGCCGTCGCGAGGGCCGTGGATGGCAGCGGCGAAGTGGACCGGAGAATTGCGGGCATGAGCGAAGCCGCAGCGATCGTCGCGCACGTGGAGGCAGGGGTCGCGACGCCCGCCGAGCTCGCGCTCCGGCCGCTCATCCTCACGTTCTACGTGGACCGCGGCCCTATCCCGGATTTCGGTCATACGTCCTTCTTCCCGAAGCCACCGGAATACAACGGCGGACAGATCGCGATCTCGCCGAGCCGGGTGCTGCAGCTCCACTACTTCGCGAATGACCCCGACCCCCTCGCGACTTCCAATCCGTATCCCCCCGGGGGTGGGCCGATCCCACCGGCGGTGTTCCGGTATACCACGACGGTCCTGGGTCGCGACGTGGACGCGAATCCCGTGTCGGTGGCGCTGCCGCCGGTGATCGGCGGAACCTCCTTGTCGCAATCGCTCGACCTCGACGCGACCGTGCCGCGGATCACCGGGCGCGAGCTGACCGTGCGATTGG
>CAYSWZ010000031.1:0-43069 GCA_964434945.1 uncultured bacterium
TCGCGCCGGTCGACGCTCCCGCGAAGCTGCCCTCCTCGCGCGCCAGCCGTTGCTCCATCGCCATCGCAACGCCGGTCGAAACGGCCAGGATCCCGTCGAACTCGCCGACGTGCCTCATCGGCGGAACGAACCCCCCCCCGATCCCTTCGATGCGTTGGGATCCCGACCGACCGCCGGACAGCACGGCCGACTCCGCCGGCCCGACCGCGATCACCCGAATCGATGGCCTGTGAGCGCGGAGGGCGCGAGCCGACCCGTGGATCGAATGGGCCGTGCCGACGTTGTGCTCGGGGTCGCAGGTGCGGACACGCCGGCGCGTCGCGGGGTGCCGGGCCGGGGCCGCGTGTCGCCGCGGCAGGAGGCGGGACTGAATCCAGTGTCGCTCGAGGCGCTCGCGAAGCTACTATGGAGAGTGGTGGGCGGCCGTCCCCCGCCGGTCTTCCGACTCGAGAACCGCTCCCGGCGAACCCGTGCGACCGCGTCCCAGGCCCGAACGGGCGCATGTCGCCCGGTGCGCGCGCCCGCGCCAGGTGAACAGGACCCGATTGACACGCATGCGAACCTCCCCGGCCCGCATCTCCTCCTCGTCACTCCTCCCCGCCGTGCTCCTGCTGGCGTGCATGGGGTGTGCGCACGTCCCGCAGCACTCCGAATCGGTCAAGCGGGCCGGCATCGAAGCTTCGGACCTGGAGCTGCGAACCGCGACTGTGGCGCTCGGCCGTGACTTCCTGCGCGAGATCGAGACGGCGGGCGACAGCATCGAGGCGCAGACGAAGGACGTCGCCATCCGGCGCAACTCATTGCAATGGAAGCTCTCCTCGGTTCCGGCGATCGAGGAAGCGGTGCTTCGCGAGGACCCCGTCATCTCCATGGTCGACTTGACTGCATTCCGCGGCCAGACGCGCAATTTCCTCGATTCGCCGGCCGGCGCCGAGACGTTCGGCGCCGACCTCCCCATTGCCCAGCGTGCTCTCGCGCGCGTCGAGACCGGGTGGTCGGCCGCGGCGGATTCCGCCGGAGTGCACCTGTCCGACGCGAACCGTGATCGGCTCATCGCCTGGGTCCGGGCCCACCCGATCGAACGCGTGCCGTTCACGCGCGCGACACTCGCCGGAGGTCTGGCACACACGCTGCGCGATGAGGACTCCTCCATCGGAGCGGCCGTCGGCGGGATGCAGGCGTCGCTGGACCGGCTCGAGTTCCGGGTCGGGCTCATGAACGAGTTCGGGGTCAAGCAGGCGACATGGCTGTCGCAGCTGGCCGCGCTGGATTTGAGTTCCTCGCCCCAGGCCGCGGACCTCACGGGCACGCTCGGCAGCACGCGCGAATTCGTGGAAAGGGCTCCCGATCTCGTCCGGGGCGAGCGCGAAGCGGTGCTCGAGGACGTCGACCGCCAGCGGGTCGCGACGATCCGGACCCTGCTCGCGGCAGTGGCGAACGAGCGGACGATCGCGCTCTCCACGGTGGACGAGCAGCGCCGGCGTGCCATGGTGGACGTGGATTCGCTGCGCGTACGCCTGGTCGCCGACGAGATCCGCGTCGTGGACCACCTCGTGCTCCGGCTGGCCGAGCTGGCGGGCGCCCTGGTGATCGTGGCTGGCGCGGGCCTCCTGCTCACGCGGAGACCGACCGTCGCCTGAGCGAACCGGGGCACTGAACTCGATTTCCGCGTCTCAGCCGCCAGTATGAATTCACGTCCGGCGCCGGCTCGTGTTTAGGCATACCAAACCAGGGGAGCGCCGATCCGGCGACCCTCGCCGTCGGCCCCGTCGTTACGACCATCGCACAGTTTAGCCTCGCCAAACCTCCGCGAGACTCTCCGGGCGATCCACTTCCGAGGTGTAAGAAAGCCTTCGCCGGTGCCGGAGGAATTGGCTATCATGCCGACCTCTCCCGCCGCATTCCCAATGCGGCTTTCCCCACGTTCACCATCTGTCTGACCACGCCGTAGGCCTGCGCGCGGTATCACCATGCGTGACCGTGACGCTGGGCACATGGCTCACTCCGTGGCCCGGTCCCGGTGCCGCGAAGACGACGAACGAATCGGTGATGACCCCTGGTGACCTGGTTCACGACCAGCAAACTTCCGCGATGAACCGCCCACGCCTCACGCTCGTCGCAGGGACGTGTGTGGCCCTTGCGCTTGCCGCGATCCGCGTCGGAGATGCCACGGCCGGCACCGTGGTCGTGAACAACGCCAGCCCGTCCTGCTCGGATGCGGGGGCCGGGACTCCCGCAGCACCCTACTGCACCATCTCCGCGGCGCTCGTTGCACACCACCTGGCGGGTGACTCGATCATCGTGCTTCCCGGCATCTATCGCGAGCGGGTGAACGTTCCCGCCTCGGGCGCTCCCGGGAGTCCGATCGTCCTTCGAGCCCAGGGCTCGCCGGGAAGTCCGGTCATCGTGGATGGCGCGGACGACTACGCGCTTCCGGCCAACTGGCTTCCGTACTCGGGCAGCGTGTGGCGGGCGCCGAGCGTGACGTGGAGTCCGAAGCAGGTCTTCGCGGACAGCGCGAGGCTCGTACTCTCGAACGCTGCGCCGGCGCTGCTGCCGACGAACAGCTTCGCGTGGGTCTCGGGCGAGGGTCTCTACGTGAACGTCGGCGGTGACAATCCGGGGAACCACCATGCCGAGGTGGGGGACCTGTCGTTCGGCTTCTACCTCTCCGGGCGTTCGTGGGTGGTGATCGACGGGTTCACGGTGACGCGCGAGGAGTTCGCCGCCATCGAGCTCACGAACGCCTCGAACAACCTCCAGGTCACGCACAACGTCGCGACCTTCGCGAACGTCTACGGGATCCAGGTGGACAGCTGCACGGCCGTCGTGATCGGCTCGAACCTCACCTCCGACAACTTCTCGAGCGGCATCGTGCTGACGGCCGGCTCGACCGGCTGCACGGTCCAGGACAACGAGTCGTTCCGGAATCTCACGCCGAACCTGGCATCGGGCATCTTCGACTATGGCGCTCCGGCGAACCTGATCCAGCGGAACCTGACCCACGACAACGCTTACAACGGCATCATGATGTCGGCCGGCGCGAACAACACCGTCCTGCTCCAGAACCGGTCGTGGAACAACGCGCACCAGGGGATCGAGGACATCTTCTGCACCGGCAATACGCACGTGGGCGACGTCTCGTATGGCAATGTCTGGAACGGGTTCGCCATCGAGGGCGGCGCAACGGGGACGACGCTCCACGACTGCGTCGCGATCAACAACGGGCTGGTCACCGGCACCGCCAACCTGGAGCTGGATGCGGCCTCGACCGCCGGGCTCGCCTCGGACGACAACCTGTTCTGGAATCCCACCGCCCGGCCCGTCGTCCGGGTCGGTCTCACGAACTACCTCACGCTTCCGGCGTTCACGGCGGCGACCGGTCAGGACACGAGATCGCTGCAGGCGGACCCGTGCTTCGTCGATCCGGACCACGGCGATTTCCACCCGACGGCCGGATCCCCGTTGATCGACTCGGGGAACTCCGGCGTCGCGAACTGGCCCGCCGCCGACGCCACCGGGGCGCCGAGGCACGACGACCCGGCGACCGCGAACTCTGGCCGCGGACCGATCCCGTTCGCGGACCGAGGGGCGATCGAGTACCAGACCTCCAGCTCGCCTCCGACCGCCACCGTGCCCTACCTCGATCACGTGATCGTCGTGGTCATGTCGAGCGAATCCTACGCCACGGCCAAGGACGGTTCGTACATCGGCGGTCTCAGCTCGGCGAATTCCTCGCTTTCCGATGGCTACGGCATCACGTATCCGTCCCAGCCCAACTACTTCTCGCTCTGGTCCGGAAGCACCCAGGGCATCGTCAACGACAACTGTCCACCCGCGGGCGCGCCCTATTCCGGCGAGAACCTCGGCCACGCCTGCCAGACGGCCGCGCTGAGCTGGAAAGCGTATGCGGAGGACCTCCCGGCCGCCGGCAGCACGGCGTGCAGCGCGAGCCCCACGCCGGACGGACCGCTCTACACGCGAAACCGTTCCCCGTGGGTGAGCTTCACGAACGTGAACCACGCGAACGAGGTGCCCTATACGCAGCTCGCCACCGACATCGCGGCGAAGGCGCTGCCGAACCTGGCATTCGTGATCCCGAACAACTGCCACAGCGGCCACAACGCCGGCTGTGCACTGAGCACCGCGGACGCCTGGCTGGCGAGCGAACTGCCGGCGATGATCTCCGCGGTCGGTCCCTGGGGACTCGTGGTGCTCACCTGGGACGAGGACGACAGCCTGTCCGGGAACCACGTTCTCACCGTGCTCGCAGGCCCGCAGGTGAGGCAGGGCTACCTCGCGCACCGGTTCGCCAACCACTACACGCTGCTGCGCACGATCTGCGACGGGCTCGGCATCGCCCCGTTCGGCGCCGCCGTCACCGAGTCGCCGATCACCGACGTGTGGACCGGGGCGACCACCGCCGTGCCGCACCCGCCGGGCCGGGCCGGGGCCGGCACGGTCGTCGGGCACGGTCGGCCGAATCCCTTTCGTGCGGCCACGTCCGTCCCGCTGACGCTGAGCGCGCCCACCACGGTCTCCGCCGAGGTGTACGACCTCGCGGGCCGGCGGGTGAAGACGCTCACGCCTGCGCTGCTGTCCGGCGCAGCAGAGATCCGCTGGGACGGCACGCGCGACGACGGTGGTCCGGCACGCCCCGGGGTCTATCTCGTACGTGTGCGCACCGGTGGCGCCGAGTTCGCTCGCCGCGTGGTGCGGCTCGAGTAACGGCCGGGCGGGCGGGCCGCGGGCCGAGTGCCCGCGGCCCGCCGCCGCCTATCCGCGGATCTTGACGTCGCCCGAGTCGAGGATCCGGTCGAGGTCCGAGACGACGAAGCGATTCTCGGCCCGCGTGAAGTCGGAGATGTAGAAGCCGAGGCCGCGGAGTCCGCCGCGGAGGAGTTCCTGCTCCTCCTTGGGCGCGCGCAAGAGTTGTCCGACCAGCACCCGCACGGCGAGCCATTCGTGGGCCGTGAATGTCGTCCGGTGCTCCGCCATCGTCTTCCTCCTCCTGAAAGGTTGCCGTCTCTTCCGTGGTCCATGTCCATGCCTGCCGGGACCGAGCCGGGACGTGAGCCCGGCCGGTCGCGGCGCGGCAGCCCTCCGGTTATCGGCCGGGTCGGCGCTCACGCCGAGCGCTCGAGCCATGCGCCGTCAGCGGATCAAGGAATCGTCAAGACGAGTCGGATTCGAGGACGACCGCGGTGCGATCGTCGATGGAGCGCACGCCAGCCAGCGCGCGGGCCCCCCCGTGCGGCTGCCAGCGTGACAGCCCTTGCCGCGGATGGCGGTCACCGACTGCGAGCGGCAACCGGCTTCGCGCACCAACCTCAAGTCGCGCTGGGGCTTGTCGGATCGACGGCGATGGCATGGGCGGTGCAACTCCCTCACGCGCCCGGCGGGATCGCGGCCCGGCCGGAACGACGTCCGCCAGGAGGCGGACCAAGGCTCGGGGAGAAGGAGGCAAGCCATGAAAACGGCGATGTCCAGCGCTGCGGTGGAACTGAAGGACAAGGTCCTGAACGAGCTCAAGTGGGAGCCGAGCATAAGAGAGGCGGAGATCGGGGTGATCGTGAAGGACGGCGTCGTGACGCTGTCCGGCAAGGTGGAGTCGTGGACGGAGAAGGTGGCGGCGGAGCATGCCGCGCAACGTGTGTCGGGGGTGAGGGCGGTCGCGAACGAACTCGAGATCGCGCTCCCGGCACGTGGCGTGCGCACGGATTCCGACATCGCGAGCGCAGCCGCAAGTGCGCTTCAGTGGCATTCGTCGCTGCCGCGCGACGTCATCAAGGTGACCGTGGACCAGGGTTGGATCACGCTCAAAGGCAAGGTTGACTGGCACTACCAGAAGGTGGCCGCGGAGCGGGCCGTGCGTCACCTCCAGGGCGTCCGAGGGATCATCAATGACGTGTTCGTCGCGCCACGCGCCACGCCGGCCGAGGTCAAGAAGACGATCGCGGCCGCGCTCGAGCGCCACGCGCTGCTCGACGCGGAGAGGATCACCGTGGATGCGGAAGGCGATCGGGTGACGCTGCGGGGCACCGTGGATTCGCTCGCCGAGAAATCGGAAGCGGGCTGGGCCGCCTGGTCCGCGCCGGGCGTGTCGGAGGTGAGGAACGAGATCCAGGTGCGGTAGGTCCGCCGCGCGGGCGGGTCCCGAGGTTCGCCGTCGGGCCCGCCCGCGCTCAGGTCTTCCGCGCGCACACCAGCATGATGTCGCCGAGATCGATCGAGAACCGGAGACGGGTCGTGATCGCCCGGGGGAGGAGCGACGACGCGAAGCCCGCCGCGGTTCGCATGGCGGGTGAGCCGAAGAGCTTCAAGCCTTCGAGCGTGCCGTGGAGACTGCGGCACACGGACGTCGATTCGACGTGTGCGACCTCGAGACGGTGTCGGGCGAGGAATCGCCTCATCGTCTCGCGCGAGAAGTACTGGAGGTGGGTGGGCGGGTGGATCATGCGCCAGCGGTCCCGCTGACGCTCGGCGAGCGGTGAGCCGATATCGCCGGTGGTGAGGAAGAACCAGCCGCCCGCCGGCAGGAGGCTCGACAGCTTCTCCACGTACGCCTCCGGGGTGGGGAGATGCTCGATCGTGTCCCACATGCAGAAGGTCTGAAACTCGCCTGCCCGGAGGGGTGCGTCCTCGAAAGCGCCAAGCCTCGCGTCCAGCCCGAGCGCATCGGCCGCGTGACGGACGGCATCGGGCGAGATGTCGATACCCGCCGCCCGGACGCCCCGCCCGGCCGCCGTTCTCAGCCAGAGGCCATACGCACAGCCGATCTCGAACGTGCTCTCGATCGCTCCGGCGACCGCCGTGATCCGGTCGAAGCGGAGGCGAAAGTTCTGCGCGTGCGCCGGCTCGTCGCCGAGGTAGTCGGCGTACTCCTCGCCCTGGAAGTATCCCGGACCGTAGAGGCGCGCCAGCTCCTCCGGCGCGGGCAACTCGGCGGCCCGCACGAAGCCGCATCCGGAGCAGCGGATCAAGCCGCGATAGAGCGCACTCCACGCCTCCGCCCCGCACGCGATGCAGGGCCCGCGCGTCACAGGCGTCCGGAAGGCGTGCCGGTGCCCGCTCCGCCCGGGTGCTTCGCGCTCCCGGGCCGCTGCTTGAAGAAATACAGCGGCCGGCCCTTCGCCTCCTCGAAGATGCGCGCGATGTACTCGCCGATCAGGCCGATGAACACGATCTGAACGCCGCTCAGGATCAGCACCACGATGATGAGCGACGTCCAGCCCTGGACGACCTGCTCGGGGTGGGCGAACAGCGTGTAGACGATGTACCCGAAATAGAGCACGCCGCACGCGACCACGGCGAACCCGAGGCGCGTGGCGAGCCGTACGGGTGCGGTCGAGAAGGAGAACAGCGCATCCGAGGCGAGGCGGATCATGCGACGCAGGGTATAGCTCGATTCGCCCGCGCCCCGCGCCGGCGCCTGGTACTCGACGAACTCCCTGCGAAATCCGATCCACGACACCATGCCCCGCAGGAAGCGATGCCGCTCCGGCATGCGCCGCAGGGCCTCGTGAGCCGGTCGCGAGAGCAGCACGAAGTCTGCCGCGTCGGGAACGATGCGCGTGTCCGAGATCGAGTTGAGGAGCCCGTAGAAGAGGCGCGCGCTCAGCCGCTTGAGGACGGAGGCATCCGCGGTCCGCACGCGGACCGCGGAGACGATGTCGGCGCCGGCGCGCCACTTCGCCACCAGCGCCGGGATCAGCGCGGGTGGGTGCTGGAGGTCGCTGTCCATGAGCACGAGGGCGTCGCCCGCCGCCTCGTCGCAGCCCGCGGTGAGTGCGACCTGGTGCCCGAAGTTGCGCGAGAGCGAGTAGACCTCCACACGCTCGTCGCGGCCGGCGAGCTCGTTCAGCACCTCGAGCGTCGCGTCGCTGCTGCCGTCGTCCACGAACACCATGCGATGCTCGAACCCGTCGAGCCCGGAGAGAACCTGCTTGAGCGCGGTGTAGAACTCGCGGATCCCGGCGGCCTCGTTGAAGCACGGGCTCACCACGCACAGTGTTGGACGACCCGCACCGGCCGGATCAGCGGACATCAAGCCTCCTCCCGGCGGCGGGCCACCGGGCCCGCACCAGCAGGTCGATCGCGACCGCGAGTGCGACGAGGTGCGCGATGCCGTACGAGGTCATGCCCTTCGCGCTGTAGACCAGCAGGGCGACCGCGCTCAGCGGCAACAGGAACAGGATGAGCATCGCGTGGAAATACCTCCGCCGCCACAGGGTGAAAAGCAGCACCGGCACCGTGAGCCAGCCGGCACCCGGGAGCGCGAGCGTCGTCGACCCGAGCGAGAGCGCCGCGGGCGTGGCCTCGCGCTGGATCGCGAGCACCCGCTGCCAGAGGATACCCGCATACCAGGCCGGGTCCGTCCGGATCGCGGTCAGCACCCGCCGACGCACGAGGCGGTTGTACTCGGGCAGATCCGTCGGCGCGATGTGGTGGATCCCGTCGTAGGTCTCCTCGAAGTAGTAGCCGTCATCGTAGGTGTAGGGAAGGGGATTCGGGTTCGTCACCGCGTCACCCGTCGTCGCCCACTCGAACAGCAGCTCGTCGTCCCAGCTGAAACCGCGATCTTCGCCGTAATCCCCGAGGCCGCAGCACACCGCGTGCCAGAAGGCGTGGTGCGTGTTGTGCGGTGCACGAAACACCTCGCCCCCCGCATGCGCCACGAAACGCTCGGCCTGGGCGAACTTGCCGTCCCAGTACCGACCCCACGCGAACACCGTGGTGGCGAACGCGAGCACGAACACCCCGGCCAGCACCAGGCGCCGGGCGAGCGGCGCCCGGGCCACGAGGTAGGCGGCGAGTGCGGACGCGGCGATGACGGCCGCTTCCGTCCGGATCTCACGGAACGTGGCGAGCATCACGCCGCTCACGATCGCGATTCCCCACGCCCATGCGTCGACGCCGGCGCGCCGGGTGAGAAAGCGCACGTGCGCCGCGAGCACCAGCAGGGCGACGGAGATCGGGATCGAGAAGATGTTGCCCCGGCCGTAGGTCTCGAGGATCTGGAATGGGTCGGAGCCCACGAGCACGACGATCAGCGTGCCGAGGACGCCCTGCCCCTCGTGCCAGAACGCCCAGAACACCGCCAGGAGCGCGCCGATGAACAGGTACTCGTTGCACGGGATGGTCGAGGGACGCGCGGGATCGCCACCGAACCACGTGCCGGGGAAGTAGAGGAACAACTTCCCGTAGTCTCCGAACCGCGGGGTGTTCGTGGGTTCGCCGAAATCCATCTTGAGCCGATCGCCGTGGTGCGCAACGAACTCGGCCGCCGCCTGCTTCGAGGCACCGAGCCGGGGTACGTCCCATGCGCCGACCGGGAAGACTCCGAAGTGGTAGAAGAAGTAGAAGAAGAGCGGCGCATCCTGGCAGAGGCCCATGCTGGCCGTCATGGCGTAGGAGCCACGCGCCTCGGGAGAGGCGGAGTTGAAGCTGTACTGCCAGCTCGCGATCAGTGCGCCGAGCAGGACCGGCACGAGCCAGCGCCTGCCGGCGAGGCGGGCGGAACGCGGGGATCCGGCGGCCGCCATCGTCATTTCGGATCTCGCGATTCCATGCGCGTCATCACCATCCTTGGCGAGGTGCTCTGCCGGGGCGGCGACAGCCAGCCGGTCACGTGCGAAGCGGCGGCAGCGTAGCCGCGCGGGACGGATCCCGCCACTCGCGCGAGGGGCGCTTTTCGTGGGAGGCGAGCGAGGGAGTGGCGCTCGCGACCGCGCAGGCTCTCCCGCCGGCGTGCTGCCCCGCGGCACCGGGACCAAGGCGGCGCTCCCGATCGGGGGGCGCGTGCCCCCGAGTCCTGCCGAAGGCGCTAGCGTGCGGTCCGAGAGTCGACGTTCATCGACCACGGCATGGCGCCTGGCCTGCGACCGGCGGCGCGGTCGTACGGCCGGATTCCGCCGGGCGAACCGTCCGCGACGCTCGGTGCGGAGCCCGCGGGAACGCGTCGCGCGAGCGGGATCCGCTGCCAGCCCCACACGTCGAAGAAACCGAACCGGCGCTCGCGTGCAAGGTCCAGCTTGAAGTAGCCCGCGGACCACTGCCGCAACGCGGGCGTGATGAGCTGGACGTCGAGGTCCAGCGCGGTGCGCCGCACGATCGCCTCGCCGAGGGGTTGCTTCGTCCGGGCATCCACGATGGTGACGCGCCCGGTCCGCAGCGGGGCCACGAGTGCGACGCTCGTCTGCGTTCCCTGGTAGCCCACGAGGATGAGCTGCGGATTCCCGAACAGGAGCCGGAGGGAGCCCGTGACGCGGATGGACCACTTCGTCTCCACGTCGCCCGCGACCGAGAGCGCTCGTGCCGGCAGCGTGGCGTCCGCACCGCTCTCGTCGGCACTCAATCGCTCGGGGACTTCCGCGAACCGGCGGAGGAAGTGCGCGCGAAGCGGAAGCTGCGACGTGTAGGAGCCCACCGCGTTGCGCTTGGCCGCGAGCAGCGGCGAGTTGGCGGGCGGCGTACCCCATCCGCCGGGGACGGATCTCTCGCCCGGTCCGGGGTGGATGTTGTACTCGAGGATGCGGCGCGGCATCTCCTCGGCGCCGAGGCGCGCCAGCGCGAGATCGACCAGCACGCCCGTGGCGCTGTGGTCCGGATGCCGATCGCACCGGGAGGGCACCACGAGCACCGTCGGCCGGAACGCGCGGAGCGCGGAGACGATCCGGTCTACGGGCGTGGACGATCCGCCGACGAGGCATTCGGTCACTTGCTGATCCGGAAGGTGGAGCGACTGGACCGCCGAGGGCGGAATCCCGAGCCGGCCGAGCGCGATGCGCGATTCCCCGATCCGCCTCGCGCCCCAGTGCCGCCGGTCGGCCGGCCCGGAGGGCCAGCGGCCCTCGCACGCGAGCTGCGACCACGGATTGTTGTCGCCGTCGGTCACGAACAGGATGCTGGCCGGGAACTCGTCGAACGCGGCGCCGGCCAGGAGTTCGCCCGCAGCCAGTGTCTCGTCATCCGGGTGCGGCGCGATGACCATCAGGCGGTCGTGCGCCGTGAGGGTGGTGCCGCTCGTGCGCACGCTGTCCACTCCCGAGGCGGGGAGGAACGGGAACGGGGAAAACCCCCGCTCCACGGCCGGCGCCCAGATCGCGACCACGACCCGCTCTCCGGCCGCCGCGACGTACGAATGCGATCCGACCGACAGTTCCAGCGGCCCGGCATAGGGGCGGCCATCGAGCGTGCCGCGCGCCGGCCCGTCCGCCGAGACGAGGGAGTAGCGTTGCGGGACCGCGATCTGGAACGGCCGCGGCGCGCTCTCCGCCGGAGCGGGCAGCACGGCGCCGGCCACCCGCCAGCCGCCCACGGCGACGTAGTTCTTCCGCATGAAGCGTCGGGCGCGCGCCGGGTAGTCTCCCGAATCCCAGTACACCACGGCAATCCGGCTCGAGACGAGACGCTCCGGGATGCGATCGGGGAGCAGGCCCTTTTCCATGCGCGCAAGCGTCACGGCCTCGCAAACGTAATAGTACGGACGGTCACGGAAGATGGCCTCCCCCCGGGGATCCAGGACGGAGTCCGCCGGCGTGGTGAGCCGGAGGAGCTCGCGGAGGATCACCTGCTGCGGCTGCGTACGGTCCGCGGTCAGGGGCTCGGCCTGCCAGAGCGCCGCCGTCTCGAGAGCGAACGCGAGCGCGGCAACGGCCCACGCCGCCTGCCCTGCCCGCGTGGGCGAGAGCGCCCACCGTCGCGCGAGCGCTTCGGTCCCCGCGAGGAGCGCCGGCACGAGCAGAGCCGTGACCATGGGCACGAGCGGCAGCCAGTCCTGCCGGGTCACGAGTGGCCACGTCGTCTCCACCGCGAGCCAGTAGATCGCCGCCGTCAGGAAGAGAACGACGCGACGCCCGCCCGACGCGAGGCTCGGCGCTTCGTCCAGCACCTTCGCGGCGCCGCGGACGAGGAGGACGAACGCCGGGAGGAAGAGGAGCGGGAACCAGGGATGCGCCTGCCAGGTGCCGAGGCCGGGGACGACATTGTGCGTGAAGACGGCGTAGAGCATCTCGGGCAGTGCTCCGCGCGCGGAGAAGTAGGCGAACAGGATTCCCGGCACCGTCACCGCGCCGGCGACGAACCAGGCCGCGAGCACCGCGAGTCGCGGCCCCGGGCGCCAGCCACGGCGTAGCGCGAGGGCGAGCGTCGTGACCGAGGCGATCAGGGCCGCGGTGCTGAGGAGCGAGGTCTTCATCGAGACGGCGAACGTGGCGCCGAGCAGCAGGCCGGAGCCCAGCGCGCGACGCACCGTGAGCCGGCCACCGAGGGCCGCGGCGAGGAAGAGCGTCCAGCACATGGTCCACAGGACGTCGGATCGGTACTCGACGCCGCGGAGGACGAGATCCGGCTCCACCCCGGCGAGGACCACCGCCCAGAGCGCGGCGCGCGGGCCGAACAGCCGGCTCACCAGGCGCCAGAGCGCCCACAGCGTCACGAGCACCATGGGGACCATCAGCCACCGCATCACGATCACGATGTCCGCGCGCGGACCGGCGAGCGCCAGGAATGGCGCGCACAGGGCGCTGAACAACGGCGAATGGTTGTCGAAGATGTCGCGATAGATGAGGAGGCCGCGCACCCAGCCCCAGGCCACGTGCAGGTGCTGCGGCTCGTCCTGGTTGACCTGGTGGCGGAGGGTGTAGAGGCAGCGGACGGCCGTCCCGAGCACGATCAGCAGGATCGCGACCGAGCGCCCGGCGGTAGCGCTCGCGCTCGCAGCAGCGGACGCCTCAGCCGTCCAGGCGGCTTCGGCGCCACCGCCCGAGCCGCGCCAGTCGCCGCCGCGGGAGTCGACGCCGGCGAGGGAAGCCTCCGCACGCGAGCGCGTGTGCTCCACCGACCGTCCGGCCCGCGGCGAGCCGGCCACCGTCACGCCTCCCGCGATACCGGACGAGGCCGCCGGGCCCGGGACGCGAGATGGACCGCGGGCGGTGCCCGCACCGCCGGAAGACGGCAGGCGACCGGGCAACGTTCGGTCATCCTCGTCGTGGCCCGCGCGGGCAATGGAATGCCGGCCCGCGGAGGCGGACTCTCGCGCAAAGCGTTTCAACCAACCGGTCACTGACATCTCGGACGGCCTCGAGCCCTCATCGTCGTTGACGGCGAACGCCGTGAGCGTGCGCGGGACGACCACGTCCTCCAGCACCTTCGCGAAGCGACGGCGGTGAAGCACGGCCGCGTCACGTCTCGCGGGATCCCGGTGCGGCACATCGAATCGTTGATGACCTTCGGGGAGCCTACGAGAAGTCGGTCCGGAGCGTAAGCCGAAGAGGTGAGAGCGCGAAATCCGCAAGTCGCGAGGGAACGACGCAGCGCACAGGCATGCTTGAGCTTCCGCCGGTCGTCCGGTGTCGAAGAGTTGTGGTCTCCCTGACCCTCCGGGGCTCGAACGGGATCGGATTCCGCGGGCGCGAGCCACCCGCCGATCGACCGCAACGCTCGTCGCCGCCCGCGACCCCGGCGCGAGCTCGAGAAGAGGGAGTACCCGCCATGGTCCATTGGTATCATTCCGTGCTCCGCAGCGCCGGCGACGGGAGTTTCGAACCACGAGGAGCCCGAAGGTGGTAGCCTCAGGTTCACGTCGCTCGGAGTCTCCATCCTCGGGCACGACGAGCGACCGCAGGCACCGGCAAGGAGCCGTGCGATGTCGTACGTCGGCATCAACATCGGTGCGCTGACGGTCAAGGTGACCGCCGTGCGGGGCGAAGCGAGAGTTGCGGCGGTGGTGGCCCACCGCGGCCGCCCGCTGCAGTTCCTGCAGCAGGTGCTGGCCGGACCCGACTTCTCCGACGCGGAGTACTTCGGGGTCTCCGGCCGCCTCGGCGACATCTCCGAAGTGGCCGCCATCCAGCGGGCCATCCGCGACGCGCCGGGCCCGTTCGACGCGGTCGCCTCGCTGGGCGGGGAGTCCTTCCTGATCTACGTCCTCGCCGGCGGCCGGATCGTGAACGTCCTCTCGCACAACAAGTGTGCTGCGGGAAGCGGCGAATTCTTCGTCCAGCAGATCGGCCGGATGGGCCTCGGGATGGAGGAGGCGATCCGGCGATCGTTCGATGGGACGGTCGTGCCGCTGGCATCGCGCTGTTCGGTTCACTGCAAGTCCGACATCACGCACAAGCTCAATCGCAACGAGGCGACGCCGGAAGACATCCTGCACACGCTGCACGACAGCATGGCGAACAAGGTCGTGGCCCTGCTGGAAAAAGGGCAGAGCGAACTGCGCCGCGTGCTGTTGATCGGCGGCGTGACGGCGAACGGCGCGATGGTCGGGGCGCTGCGGGAAAAGCTGCCCGCGACCGAGTTCGTGGTGTTGCCGGAGAGTCCCTGGTTCGAGGCCTGGGGCACTGCGCTGCTCACGCGCGACCACCCGCTCCACACCTCTCCCCACATCCTTCGTCCCGCGAAGCTCACGCGCCTTCCGCCGCTTCGCGAGCAGGAGGACCGGGTCCAGGTCATCGCCGCACCGCCGCCACAGCCGCCCCCGGACGGCCCGATGACGCTGGGGGTGGATGCGGGCTCCACGACGACCAAGGCGGTCCTGATCGATCCCGCGACGCGGAACGTGGTGGCCTCGCACTACGCACGAACGAATGGCGACCCGGTCGCTGCGACTCGGCACTGTCTCCACGCGCTCGCGGATCAGGTCGGGGATCGCCCGGTCGGCGTGATCGGGACGACGGGCTCGGCCCGGGAGTTGATCGGCGCCTACCTCGGCACGGAGCACGTCTACAACGAGATTTCCGCGCACGCCGCCGGTGCGCATCACTTCGACGCCGACGTGGACACGATCTTCGAGATCGGCGGTCAGGACTCCAAGTACATCTACCTGCGGAACGGCGTCCCGATCGACTACGCGATGAACAATGCCTGCTCGGCCGGGACCGGATCGTTCCTCGAGGAAAGCGCGCACGGCGACCTGGGGATCGAGGTTTCGGCGATCGCCGACCTCGCGCTCGCCGCGCCGGCGCCGGTTCACTTCAAGTCGACCTGCGCGGCGTTCATCAACTCCGACATTCGCATCGCGCAGCAGGAAGGGCACTCGCGCGAGGACATCGTGGCCGGTCTCGTTTACGCGATCGCGTCCAATTACCTCAATCGCGTCAAGGGGCCCCGGAGCGTGGGGAAGAAGGTGTTCCTGCAGGGGGGCGTGGCGTTGAACCGTGCGCTCGGGCATGCCTTCGCCCACAGCGTGGGACGAAAGGTCGTCATTCCGCCGAGCCCGGAGCTGCTCGGAGCGCTCGGTGTCGCGCTGCTCGCGCTCGAGCGCGCGGAGGGCTCGATGGGCCCGGTGACCGAACTGTCCGGCCTCGCCGCGCCGGAGATGCAGCTCGTCAGCCGGTTCACCTGCAAGGCCTGCAAGATGTACTGCAGCATCGATCGCTTCGAGGTCGCCGGGCGGAAGTTCCCGTTCGGCGGCAGGTGCAGTCTGTACGAGGGTATCTGGAAACGCCGGTCGGGAGCGGCGGCAGCGCCCGATCTCGTCGAGCGGCGGACGGAAGTGTTGTTCGGCGGCCCGGCCGCCGATGCGGAGAGCGGCGGCCGGCGCATCGGCCTTCCCAAGGCGCTCACCACGCATTCGCTCCACCCACTCTACTCGACCTTCCTTCGCGGGCTCGGGATGGAGGTGGTCCTGTCCGACATCGACCCGCGTGGTGAGCTGAGATCGAACGCCGGTTTCTGCTTCCCGGCCCAGATCGCGCACGGCGCGGTCCTGGATCTCGCGGGGAAGGGCGTCGACCTCGTGCTCCTCCCACACGTCTCGCGCATGCCCCACGTGCAGCCCGCCCGAGATTGCTACCTCTGCCCGATCACGCAGGCCAGCCCCTATTTCCTCGCCAAGGCATTCCCGGAAGTACGCATCCTGTCGCCGGTGCTCGACTTCTCCGAGGGCTACGCCGTGAGCCCGGCGTTGATGAAGCTGGCGATCACGGAGCTGGGGGCATCACCGGAGCTGGCGCGGCGGGCGTGGGACGCCGCCGTGAGCGCCCAGAGCGCGGCGGATCACACCCTGCTCGAGCTCGGGCGCCGCGCCTTGGAGGAGGCCATCGCGACGGGAAAGCCCGCCGTGCTCCTGGCCGGCCACAGTTACAGCGCCTTCACCCCGGAGGCCTCGCAGTCCGTCGGCAGGAAGCTTTCGAGCATGGGAGTCGTCACGATTCCGGCGGACTGTCTCGCGCCGATGGGGGAGGGAGTCACGTCGTGGCACTTCCCGAACCAGCTGCTGAACGCGGCGGCGATCGCCCGGCGGCACCCCAACCTGTTCCTGCTGTGCGTGAGCAACTTCAGCTGCACCATCGACGCTTTCACCCAATCGCAGATGGCCTCGGAGATGGGTGCGAAGCCGTACCTGATCCTGGAGATCGACGCCCACACCGCCGATGCCGGGGTTCAAACGCGGCTCGAGGCGTTTCTCGACATCGTGCGAAGCTACACGACAGCGCGAACGAGCACGGTCGAGCCGTTCGCGGCGGCCCGACTCACCCGGGGCGGGCGGGTCAAGATGTCGAACGGGGAGGAGGTCCCGCTCACCGACCCGAGGGTGAAGCTTTACTTCCCGACCTTCTCCGGGTATCACGCGGAGGCCGCCGCGATGGCGGCCCGCTGGCTGGGCCTGCATCCCGGCGAGTCGATCCGGCTGGATCGAGCGCAGCTGGACCGCGGCCTCCAGTACACGTCCGGCCGGGAGTGCCTGCCGCTGCCGATCTGCGTCGGGCAGATGCTCCAGGTGCACGAGCGGCGGCCGCCCGGCGAAGTCGCGGGTTTCCTCATGCTGCGCGGCGGGGCGCCCTGCGTCCTCGACTGCTACATGGGCTACTTCGAACGCTTCATCGCGGAGCAGCGGCTGCCCGACCTGTTCCTGCTCAGTCCCGAGCCCGAGAACGACCATTTGGGCTTCGGCGAGGCCACGCTGATCCGAAATCTCATGCCGGCCATCCTGGTCGCGGACATCCTGGTGGAGATCGAGCAGGTGTTGCGGGTCGTCGGGGTCCCCGGCAGCGTCGAGCGACTCGCCGCCGAATGGGCGCGCTGGGCAGGTTCCGTCGCGTCACTGGACGAGTTCCAGTCCCGGCTGCCCGCCTTCGTCGATCGCTTGGTGGCCATGCCGCGCACCGGGGATCCGGCGGGCCGCCCGCGGGTCGTGGTCACCGGGGACTTCTTCACCCGCTTCAGCCCGTTCTTCATGGAAGGCGTCGCCGATCTCTACGCGGAACGTGGCATCATCCTCAAGCCTGTGGACCTGAGCGACATCGTCCTCTATGGCACCTACAACGGATTTGCGAAGATCGCCGACGGCTGGGGAATGAAACCGGGAGGCCTCGCCCTCGCCAAGGCGTTGACGCGGATGTTCCAGTCGGACGGCCAGCGCTACCTGCTCGGCTGGTTGGGCTACCAGGCGGGGCGGCAGTACGAGGGCCATTTCCGCCAGCTCTTCCGGCGCACGGGCCTGCTGGTCGCCGGAGCGAACGATCCATCCGCGCTGTTCGCACACGGCTCGGAGCACGTCTCGCCGGCGATCTACGGCGAGCTGATGCCGACCGTGGGGAAGGGGGTCGAGGCCGCCGCCGAAGGCTACGATGGCATCGTCGTGATCGGCCCGTTCAACTGCCTCCCGTACCGGATCTCGGAGGCGATCCTCAAGCCGCACTGCATCCGGAGCGGAATGCCGATCCTGACCTACGAGAGTGACGGGTACGCCGTCGCCCCGTCGTTCCTGCGGCAGGTGGAGGTCCATGTCCAGCAGGTCCTGCAGCACGCCGCGGGCAGTCCCCGGACACCCGCCAGGGGCGGGCGCGTCGGCGGGATCCTCGACTCGCTGGCCGGCCGGCTGCATTGAGCGGCCTGCGGGCCCGACGCGAGGCCGTTACTCGTACCGGAGCGCCCGGGTGGGCGCGATGCGCGTCGCTCTTCGCGCGGGCAGGTAGGCGGCGAGCACGGTCACCAGCAGCATGGACGGCACGACGATGAGGTAGGCCACGAGATCGACTCCGCCGGCATTGAAGAGCTGCGTGTTGATGAGCTGCTCGACGGCGAACCCCAACCCCAGGCCGATCAGCGTTCCCATGCCCACGAGGACGAGCCCCTTGCCCATCACCAGGCGCAGGACGTCCCGGGGCTCCGCGCCGAGCGCCATGCGGATGCCGATCTCGTGGGTCCTGCGATTCACGTTGTACGCCACGAGCCCGTACAGCCCTGCGATCGCCAGCAGGAGCGCCACCGCGCCGATCGTCCCCACCAGCTCGATCGCGACCCGCGGCCCTTCCACGGTGCTGTAGCGGAAGAGCTCCTGATACGTCCTCATCTCCACGAGCGGCAGGTTCGGATCGAGCGCGCGGACGACGCGCTTCAGCGACTGGACCAGCTGCAGCGGATCGCCACTCGAGCGCAACATCAGGACCATGCGCGCGGTCGGATGCTGGGCGAGTGGCAGGTAGACGAAGTCCATGGGCGTTTCGCTCGGCTGTCGATACTTGATCGTGCGCGCGATTCCCACGATCTCCACCGGCGTGCCGCCGCGGCCGCCGAGGCGGAGGTGCCTGCCCACGGCATCCTCACCCGGCCAGTAGTGGTTCGCGAAATGCTCGTTCACGACGGCGACCCGCGGTGCCTCCTGGTTGTCCGACGCCCGGAAGCCGCGGCCGCGTACCAGCGGTATGCCCATCGTCTCGAAGTAGCCTTCGTCGATCGTGTCCATCGTCGAGGTGAGGCTCTCGCGATCGCGCGGCACATCGAACCCGTCGGGTACGAGTGCGACACGGTCATAGGTATCGAGTCCGAGCGGAGGGTCCTGGGTCAGCGCAGCGCCCTGCACCCCGGGCAGTTCCCGCATGCGTGCGGTCAGGAGCTCGTAGAAGTGCTCCGTCTGGACGGCGTTGTACTGCACCAGGCGGGGGTCGAACCTGGCCATGAGCAGGTGGTCGTTCGTGAATCCGGTCGCCTGCAGCGTACTGCGCTGGAAGCTGCGGGCCATCAGGAACGATGCCGTGAGCAACATGAGAGACATCGACACCTGTGCCACCACCAGTGCATTCCGGCCCCGGAATCGATTGCGTCCGGGCTCCTCGATGTCGGACGCCTTGAGCCCCTGGACCAGGTCCGCACGCGTGCTCTGCAGCGCCGGTGCCAGGCCGCACAGGATCGCGCTCAGGACGGACAGTGCCATGGCGGCCAGCAGGACGCGCGCGTCCATGCGGAACGGGATCGTGATCGGCAGCTCGGTCGGGATCCGGAAGTTGCCGAAGAACGAGATGACTCCGAACCCGACGGCGATTCCGCCGAGTCCGCCCATGCCGGCGAGCAGCAGGCTCTCCGTCAGCAGCAGCCGGATGAGCCGGGATCGCCCGGCGCCGAGCGCCAATCGCACCGCGATCTCGCGCGTCCGAGTGCGGGCGCGGGCGAGCAGAAGGCCCGCCACGTTGGTGCACGCCACGAGGAGCATGGACAGCGCGAGGATCGTGAAGATCACGCCAAACTTCCATTCGACGGCATCCGCCTGCGTCCGCATCTGGAGCCGGGTGCGTACCGCCGCGCCGCGGTCGCGATTGAGATTCGGGAACTCGCGCTCGAAGTCCCGCGCCAGCAGGGAGAGCTCGCTCCGCGCCTGCTGCAGCGTCGTGCCCGGCTTCAGGCGCGCCCGGACGCTCAGCTCGCGATCGTCCCGATCCTCGAGGAAGTTCTTCTGCGGATTCGTGGAGAAGACCCGCGCCATCGCCAGCGGGACGTAGAAGTCCTGCCGCGCGAAGATGTACAGGCCCGGGAATGATTCGCGCGCGACACCGATCACGGTGAAGGCGACTCCGTTCAGCCGAACCGTCCGGCCGAGCACGCTCCGGTCACCCGCGAACTCGTGCTTCCAGAAGCTCCACGCCAGCACCACGACGGGATCGCGCCCGGGCACCTCGTCCTCGCTCGCTCGAAAACCGCGTCCCAGCCGCGGCTCGACGCCGAGCACCCGGAAGTAGTTCCCGGAAACCAGCATCCCGCCCTTGACCCGGGGCGTGGCGGCGGCGTCGGCGCTGAAGCCGACGGGGCCCGGCAGTCCGCTCGCGATCACGCCGTCGTAGCTCTTCGTCCTGTCGCGGATCTCCAGGTATTCGCGGTACGAGAACAGGTCGAAGCTGTTGTCTCGCGACGTGCTCACGAGCGTCACCACGTTGCCCGGATGCGGCACGGGGTACGGCCGGAAGATCAACGCATCCACCATGCTGTAGCTCGCCGCGGTCATCCCGATCCCGAGCGCGAGCGTGATCACCACGAACGCGGTCAGGCTGGGGACGCGCCGCAAACTGCGGAACGCGTAGCGCACGTCGTCGACGAAGTCCGTGAGCCAGCGGATGCGCCACGTGTCGCGCGCCTCCTCTTTCCGCTGCGCCAGTCCGCCCATCGCACGCAACGCGGCATCGCGCGCCTCCCGCGGGGTGAGCCCGCCGGCGATCCCCTCCTCGATCTTGTGCTCGAGGTGGAACTGGAGCTCCTCGTCGAGCTCGTGCTCCACCCGGTTCCGGCGCAGGAGGGACCGGAGACGCAGGGGAACCGTGAACCGCCAGTGTTCCAGCCGCATGGATTCCTAGGCCTCGGAGAGCCGGATGACGTGCGAGATCGCCGACGACAGGATCTCCCAGTTCGCCGCCTCCGATTCGAGTTGCCTTCTTCCGGCGCGGGTGAGGGAATAGAACTTCGCCCGCCGGTTGTTCTCCGTCTGCTTCCACTCCGCGGTGATCCAGCCTTCCTGCTCCAGCTTGTGGAGCGCGGGGTAGAGCGACCCTTCGCTGACCTGGAGCACCTCTCCCGAGATGGACTTGAGGCGGCGGCTGATCGCCCAGCCATGCAGCGGTTGCAGTGCCAGGATCTTGAGGATCAGCAGATCGAGTGTGCCCTGAACGAGGTCGTTGGGTTTGCTCATATCGGTCTCCTAGGGGAAGGATAAGAGCGTCTCCCCTCGGTAAGCAAGGGGAAAGTTCGCGGCACTTCCCCGATGGAGACCTCCCACGAACGGCCGCTGACGGGTCGCCCGCGTTTCCGGAGCCCGCGGACGAGGCGCTATGCTCGGGTGATGGCCGATCACGCGACCTCTCGATTGCTGACGCCTGGATTCGTTCGCACGCTCTTGTTCGCCGTCGCGCTCTCCTCGATCGCGGGGTGTGCCGGCATGCCCGGCTCCGGCGGCTCGCGATCACTGGTCGGCGCGTGGCGGTCGAGCGTTCAGTTCAGCGGTGGCGTCTTCGCGCCGGTCAAGGACCTCGAGTTCATGTACGTTTTCAATCCGGGCGGGACCATGACCGAGTCGTCCAACTACGATTCGAGCCCGCCGTCCCCTCCGGGGTACGGGCAGTGGCGCGCGACCGGGGCGGGCCGGTTCGAGGCGAAGTACACGTTCTTCACTACGAATCCGCCCCAGGACCTGAGGTCACTCGCCACGGGCGGTGGCTGGCTGCCCTCGGGATCGGGAGTCCTGACCGAGCAGATCGTCCTCGCGGCCGACGGCCGCTCCTACGATTCGAAGCTGACGCTCGAACTCTTCGATGTCGCCGGCAAGCCGGTCGCGGGCGGGGGCGATGCTTCCGTGCACGCGACGCGGATGGTGTTCTGATCGGCGAGTCGGTGTACTCCTCGCCACGAATCGACACCGGCCACCGACGCTTGCGGCCCTCGAAGCCGGATGAAAGCATGAGTCGCCCCGGACCGAGCCGCATCACAACCCCCTCCACGGCCAACCGGCACGAATGGTTTCCACGAGGATTGTCCCGATGCCGACGGAATCCCGATCGCCGCGACCGCTCTCGGAGGCGCTGGTCGGAACCTGGGAGCTGATTGCCCGCGAGGATCACACGAGGACGGACGAGCGGCGTTTCGACCCCGCGCTCGGCGCCGACCCGGTCGGGCTGCTCGTCTACGACCGGACAGGACACTTCGCCGCACAGTTCATGAAGCGCGAGCGCAGTCGCCTGCCCGAGGCCGAGGTTGCGATCGCGGCCCCGAACAACAGCAGCGCGCGGGGCGGATACGATGCGTACTTCGGCCTCTACTCGGTCGACGACGCTGCGGGCACCGTGACGCAGCGGCTGATCGGGGCGCTTTCGCAGGAGAACGTCGGGCTGGTCCTGACGCGCGCTATGACCGTCGCCGACGACGAGCTCACGATCCGGCTGGAGACGGCGACCGGCAGCGGGGAACCGATCACGCGCACGCTCCGCTGGCGGCGCATCGGATAGTTCCGGCGGACGCGAGCGGACGCGAGCGGACGTCGCCGGCGATCGCCGGTCCCGAACGGTCGATCGAGAGCGCCCGTCCGCGCGGAATGAACCCACATTTGCAGCGTCGCGAGCTCGCGCACCGGATCCCGGCATCCAGCCTTGGAACCGCGAGGAGAGCCCGATAGAATTGCGGCTTGGAGCACGGCCGGTGGCGCGCTCGAACGTTGGCTTCGATCGCCACGCCCGTCCGCCCGCGAGGCGCGGCTCGCCGCGAGCGAGAGGTGGAGCAGAATGCACAGTCGCCCAGCCCGTCGTGATCGGGAGTCGGGCGGGTCCTGCTGCTCTTGGCGCTCCTCGCGCTTCCGGTCGCCGGCTCGGCGCAAACCAACACCCCGATCCCCGCGACGTTCTTCGGCATCAACCCGGTTCACGTCGCGGATTTCCCGCCGCTCTCGTTCGGCACGGTCGGGCACCCTCCGTTCGCCTGGACGTGGGTCGAGGCCTCGCGCGGTGTGTTCGACTTCACGCATCTCGACGGTTTCGTCACCGATGCCATGGGGCGCGGGCTCTTTGACCCCGCGACCAACACCGTCCACATGGCGATCAAGCTGGGGCTCACGCCCTCCTGGGCGTTGGCGGACACGACCGGCTGTACCAGTCATGCCGGGGCCGGCGCTCTCACCCAGTACTCCTGCGCACCCGACGACAGCACGGACTGGATCAGCCTCCTCACGCACCTCGTCGACCACTACGACGGGGTCACGCAACCGCAGATCCAGTTCTACGAGCTCTGGAACGAGGCGAACGACGCCATCTGGTGGACGCCGCCGCCCGGCGACACGACGTACTCCACGCTCATCGGACTCGCACGCATGGCCTACCCCATCGTTCTCCGGGACCCGGTCTCGCTCCTGACCACACCCTCGGTGGCGGGCAAGATCGACAATCAGGCGACGTGGATGGCCGGCTACCTGGAAGCCGGCGGCGCGCAGTATGCCGACGTGGCGGTCTACCACGGCTACATGGGAGCCAACGGACTCGGTTCGTTCCCGATGCCCGAGTAGGAGGGCGGATTTGGCTCGACCCCGACCCGGGCGACGCGGATGCGCGCGGTGTTCGATACCTGCGGCCTCGCCGGGAAGCCGATGATGATGACGGAGGGGAGCTGGGGAAACATGAACGTGACCGATCCCACGATCCAGGTCGCGTGGCTCGCGCGCTACATGCTGCTCCAGGCGGGACTCAACTCGACGACCAATCTGCAGATGGCGTCGTGGTTCTGCTGGGCCGACCCGGGGTTCGGCTGGGGCGATCTCGAGACCAAGACCGGCGCGCCGAATACCGCGGGGAATGCCTACTCTGCGGTCTACAGCTGGGTCGTGGGAGCGAAGATCGCGACGCCCTTCACGGGCGGATCGGACGGGACCTGGATCGGTAAGCTGACGCGGCCCGGAGGCTGTGTCGCCAAGGTCGTGTGGAACCCGAACGGCCCCGCGACGTACAACCCGCCCGGGCCGGAATACCTGCTCTACCGTGACCTCGCAGGGAACTCGTTTCCGATCAGCCCCGGTGCGACGGTCCCCATCGAAATCGCGCCCGTGCTGGTGGAGAAAGGCACCTACACGAACTCGGTGCCGCCACGCGGCCAGGCCAGCACGCGGTTACGCGCCCTCCCGAGCGTGACGCCGGCGGCCACGTCCCACCCCCGGGCGGCCCATCGAGCTGACCGACGAGGCCGACCACGGCACGACCCGCCTATCGCGCGGCCCCGCCGCCCGGCGGCGGCGTGAACCAGGTCGGACTGTGGCTGCCGGTGATGGCGAAATAGAGGGCGTCGAGCAGGTACAGGTGGTTCAACAGGCTGTAGAGGAAGCTGACGATCACGACGACGAGCACCACCTTCGGCCAGGGGCTCGGCTTCTCCCCGAATCGGTCCTCGGTGGTTCGGACGTGCCCCGCCGGCAGCTTGGCGACGCCGGTGAGTGATTCTCCGAACGGCACGTTCAACTTGGCCTTGGCGTTCACCGCCCAGCCGTTCGCATCGAGGATCGGACCGAGATTCCGCAGCCGGAGCTTCAGCCACGCGATGATCATGGCGGGTCCGGAGATCAGCAGCAGGAGCCCGACGAACGCGAGACACACCTGCCAGAACGGCAACTTGAAGAGGCCCGAGAGATAGCCGGCCAGGGCCGCGAACGCCGTGGCCAAAGCTCCGAACGCGACGCCCATGGCCGCGACCGTTCCCACGTCGATCTTCTTCGGTTCGGGCTTCGGCTTGTCCGCCTGTGCCACGGTCGTGGCGGCACTGGCGAGCTTCGCATCCGCCGCGGCGTCCTCGGCTGCGGCGCGCTTGGCGATCTGCTCGCCGATCATGCGAACCAGCTTCTTGTAGGGCGACCAGAACGCCTGTCGGATGCTGATCGGGTTCTCGATGATCTTGGTGATGGTCGCGTCCCAGTCGATCCCCTTCCGGTCGTAAAAAAGGCCGTTGCGCCCCACCATCAGGTTGTCGGCGTCACCGTTCGTGAACGCGGCGACGATCTGCCGGCGCTCGCCCGTGCCCTTTCGGACGCAATCGCAGTAGGCGAGGTACGAGCCCGCGAGGCCCGCCATGGCGGCGTGCCGGCCGACGTCCTCGACCGGAAGCGTGAGCGTGCAGGAGCGCTGGTCGAGATAGAGCGTGCCGGCCTGGAAGATCGCCGGGCCGCTCGCACCGTAGAAGTCCACGAAGTTCACGAAGTTCCTGCACAGGACGTAGAGGTCGCGCCGGTAGAGCAACAACTGGCGCACGCTGGCGATGGCCGCGAACTCCGACTCGAGCGCCGTGTCCCTGGCGATGAGGGCCGCGACGGCTTCGCGGGCGCCGCTCGCGAGGATCGCTCGCACCCGGGGGAGCCCCAGCTTCTCGACCATGGCGCCGGCCCTGGCCGCGTTCCAGCGCTCGAACGCCGCCAGCTTCGCCTGGAGCGCGAGCCAGTCCTCCTCGGTCAGCTCGTTCCGTTCGCCGAGCAACGGCCGCACCGCAGACGCCCGCAGCGTTTCCACCGCGGCGGCATGCGCCGGGTTGACGCCCTGCCTGAGGGGGAGGGGCTTCCCCGGCGCCACCTGCGCCAGTGGGAATCCGGAGATCTCGGCCGCGGTGATGGTCAGGTCCTGCGCGGTCACGAGGAGGTACTCCTCCTCCTTGCGGTTGAGCATCGCGATCGCGCGCGGATCGAACGCCGCGAGCCTGCAGCGGCCGAAGTAATCATCCACTTTCGCCCGGATCGCCCGCACCGCGTCGGCGGCCGGCGCCGTTGCCCCGCCGAGCGGGAGGGTGGTCGCCGCATCGGCTTCGGCCTTTCGGTGCCACTCGTCGAAGGTGGCACACTCGCTGAAGAAGGCGTCCGCCATCGCCTGGTTCACTCCCGGCTTCTCCGAACGATCCGGGACCGTGCCCATGCACGCCGCGATGTCGGCGATCACCTGCCGGGTGGCATCGTCTTCCGCGGACTCGGGAATGATGACGCCATCCCCGTTGAGCGTCGTGTCGGCGAAGATGCGGTGGGCATCCGAGAGTTCCGCGAGCGTGATCGCCCTGGCTTCCGGCATGCCGAGGTTGGCGCAGATCCGCCGTGCCGAGGCCAGCAGCGTGGCGTCCGCGATCGCGGAGAACTCGAGCGAGTCCCCGCCCTTCAACAGGTCGTTCGGGTCCTTGAGCCGGGAGCCGGCCCACTGGACGGCCGCGATCAGCTCGGGGGCCCGGATGCGGCCGTCGTGGTCGGTATCGATGAGCGCGGCGGTCTCGCTGCTGAACTCGAGATTGGTCGCGGGACATGCGAGCGCGACCCAGAGTTTCAGGTCCAGCTGGTCGAGGTTCATGAGGTCGGCGCCGGTCTCGAGCTTCACCTGGTCGAAGCCGCCGGCGCGGAAGAACTTCCAAGTATGATTGGTCATCGAATCGCCCCTCGTCAGGTGGGCCGCGACACTAGCACGAGACGCGGAGGGCGCGCCGCAAGGCTCGAGGGACCCGGCCGACGCAGGCGAACGGCGGGCCCACGGCGCGGAACTCCGTGCGCTTGCAAGTCGCCCGCCAGGGTGAAACGGTGCATCGCGATAATCGGAACTCCGCACCGAGGCAACCGGGGGCCCCAGATGATTCGCAGGCTGAATCCCGTGATTGCGCTGCTCCCGGCACTCGTCGTCTGCTGTTGCGCCGCGACTTCACCGGAACTGACGCCCGAACAGCGCGCGCTCATCCTCGGGAAGCCGGGCTCCGTGAGCATGAGGGAGTCCGTGACCCGGATCCCGTTGGAGGGGACGGATGACCGGGGATTCTACCGGTGTTCCTACATGCGCGTGACCCTCAACGGCCACGGCCCGTATACGTTCCTGTTCGACACCGGCTCGTCCTACACCATCGTCAGCAGCAGGGTGATCCAGGCCGCACGGATTCCGGTGGAGGTCGACCGGGGCGGGTACCACGACCTCGTGCATGTCGACGAGGTGAGGGTCGGTGGCCTCCAGATCCGGAACCTCGTCGCGGTGCGCGATGATGATTTCGGGGTGGACGGAGTGTTCGGGTTCAAGGCGTTCGGCGACATGAACCTGGTCTTCGAGCTCCGCCACCGGCGGTTGCTCGTGAGCCGGGAACCCCTGCCGCTGCCTCGGAGCTTCGAGGTCCCGTTCCAGCTCACACACGAAGTCCCCACCATCGCGGTCACCGTGGGAACCCGCGAAGTCCCGACGCTCCTCGATACCGGTGACGACGCCTATGCTCTGGAGGTGCGAACCCAGGACCTCGCGGGGGCGGCGCTCGCCCATCCGCCGTCCCCCGCGGAGACGGTGTTGAACGGTGCCAACTCGTCCCCGACCGCGGTGAGTACGCTCGAAAGCAGGCTCCTGTTCGGTCCGCTCGCGATCGACCACGCGGTGGTGGGCATCAACGATGCCCTGCCGGTGGCCGACTTCGGCGTGGACTTCCTCCAGGACTTCAACGTCGAGTTCGAGCCCGAGCGGATGATCGTCGCATTCCAGCCGCTCCACTCCGGAAGTGGAACGAGGATCGGAGGGAACCTCAGCGTGGGCTTCACGCTGCGATTCGACGACAAGGGAAGCGTGCAGGCGGTCGTGCCGGGTTCCGCCGCCGAGGGGCTGGGGATGCGTCCGGGTGACAAGATCCTCAGCATTGATGAACGGCCCGTACGCAATTACAGTCCCCGTAGCTGGGACGAGGCGCTCTCCGCGCGCAGGCCTCTCGCCGTCCATTGGCTCCAGGGCGCGAAGGAGCGGACGGATGAGTTCCAGGTGACGGAACTCCGGTGAACGATGCCTCGCTCCGGTCCCGTTTCGCCGCCTCCCGGCCGGCCGCGGCGTGGGGCGTCCACTGAGATCGCGCAGATGCGCTTGAACCCTGGAGGTTCCGTTGGCCCCGCTGATCGTGGTATTGCGTCTCCTGCACGTTCTGCCCGCCATCTTCTGGGTCGGGGGCTCGCTGCTCGTGCACGGCCACGTGCTTCCGACCGCGAAGCGACTGGGCCCCGACGCGGTGAAGTTCATGCAGAGCCTCGTGACCGACAGCCGCATGTCGCTCGCGCTCACGATCTCGGGTTGGATCGCCACCGTCGCGGGCGCGATTCTCTTCGTTTTCGTTTCCGGCCGCTTCGACCACGGCTGGATGACCTCTCCGACAGGCCTCACCTTCCAGGTCGGGGCGCTGTTCGGCATTGCCGGACTGGGGGTCGGCGCCTCCATTCAGGCCCCGAACGCGAGCCGCCTCGCCGCGTTGTCGCGCGAGATCGCCGGCGCCGGCGGCCCACCCACCCCCGCGCAGGTCGCGAGGATGAACCTGCTCCGCGACAAGCTCGAGCGTGGCGGCCGGATCGCGAGCGTGCTGCTGATCATCGCCGCTGCGGCGATGGCGGTCGCGCGCTACGTGTGAGTCGGGAGCCCGCAAACGATGAGTCGAGCCTGGGCCGCGTCCAGGGAGGCAACATGACGGACGAGAAGACGCTTTCGCTCGCTGCGGCGACGACCGCGCTCGTGGTGATCGACCTTCAGAAGGGCATCGTGTCACGCAGCACCGAACCCCTCGCTTCCGGCGTGGTGGTGGCGAACGCGGCGCGCCTCGCCGATGCCCAGCGCGCGCGGGCGGGTTTCGTCGTTCTGGTGCGGGTCTCGTACTCGCCCGACTTGCGCGATGCGCTTCGCCCGGTGAGCGACGATCCGGGCTGGAGCCGCTCCGGGGCGCCGCCCGCCGACTTCGCGGACCTTGTTCCCGAGGTGGGGCCGCGCCCGGGCGACCACATCGTCACCAAGCGGCAGTGGGGCGCCTTCTACGGCACCGACCTCGACCTCCAGCTTCGGCGGCGCGGCATCACGACGCTCGTCCTGTGCGGCATCTCGACCTGCTTCGGCGTGGAGAGCACCGCGCGTGACGCGTTCGAGCGGGGCTACCAGCAGGTGTTCGTCGAGGACGCGATGGCGGCCATGTCGACCGCCGAACACCTGCACACCGTCACGCGCATCTTCCCGCGGTTGGGCCGTGTCCGGCGCAGCGCGGACCTGCTGGCCGCACTGGCCTGATCACGGGTCAGCAAGCGACTTGCGAAACTCGCTCCCCAGATTACTAATGACGATCCCCACGGGCCGCGCTTCGCCCGGGACCGCCTCCCGCCACACGATCGCGAGCGGCGCCCCGGACCACTGTCGCGCTGAACGGCTCTCAAACTTCCTCAGGAGGAGGAACCATGAGGCGAGCGAACGGCTTCCGCGCCGGAAGTCCGGCCAGTGATCGCGTTTCGCGGGGACGGGAGATCCTGAGACCGGTTTCGATGTTCGCGGTCGCGTGCGTGGCCGCGGTGTCGATCGGTTCCTGCGCCGCTCCCGAGTCCTCAGGACCCGCCGCGGGCGTCCACGACCCGGGTCCCCGCGGTGGCGCGGCTGGGGCGGGAGGGGCGCTTCCAGGCCTCACCGCGGACGAGACGACGTTCTTCGTGAGCGGCCTCGCCAAGTTCGTGGAAGTGGACGGCGTCAAGGACGGACTGGGACCGCGCTTCAACTCCAACTCGTGCTTCTCCTGCCATGCGCAGCCCGGCACGGGCGGATCGAGTCCGGCCGTGAACCCGCAGGTCGCCGTGGCATCGCTGGAGGGGGCGAAGAACCTCGTGCCCTGGTTCGTCACGGCGGACGGGCCGGTCCGCGAGGCGCGCTTCAAGCTGAATCCCGACGGGACCCCGGACGGCGGCGTACACGCCGTCTTCACGATCAGCGGGAGGACTGACGCGCCGGGTTGCGAAGCCGCCCAGCCGGATTTTCTGCCGGCGGGAGACCCGCACAGCGGCGCGGGCGGGAACCCCAACATCATCTTCCGTATCCCGACCCCCGTGTTCGGGGCCGGGCTCATCGAGGCGATACCCGATGAGACGATCCGGGCGAACATGCGGGCCAGCCACGACCAGCGGTCGCAGTGGAAGATCGGCGGCCATCCCAACGCGCTCATCAGTGGCACGGCGAACCTGAGCGGCAACGACGGGACCATCACGCGGTTCGGGTGGAAGGCCCAGAACAAGTCACTCCTGATGTTCTCGGGAGAGGCGTACAACGTCGAGATGGGGGTGACGAACCAGATCTTCCCCCAGGAACGCGGGGACACGACCGGTTGTCTCTTCAACGCCACGCCCGAGGACGGCGTCCACTTCTCTGCGACGCCGAGCACCGCGGTCCCCTCGGACGTGGAGCTGTTCTCGATCTTCATGCGGCTTCTCGCCCCGCCCGTTCCCGCACCCGATGCCCCGAACACGGTGAGGGGGCGCGGGTTGTTCAACACCACGGGGTGCGCGGCCTGTCACACGCCCTCCATGACCACCGGGCCGATGATCTCGAGTGGTGCCGCGAAATCCCCGAGCGCGGCGCTGAGCCACCAGACGGTCCAGCTTTATTCCGACCTGCTGGTGCACAACATGGGCAAGGGCCTCTCGGACGGCATCACGCAGGGAGGAGCGGGTCCGGACGAGTTCCGCACCGCCCCGCTTTGGGGTGTCGGGCAACGGATATTCCTGCTTCACGACGGCAGAACGAGAGACCTTGTCCAGGCGATCGAGGCTCACCGGAGCCGGGGAAGCGAGGCGAACATGGTGATCGAGCGCTTCAACCGGCTGAGCGCCGAGGAGCAGCAGGACATCATCGATTTCCTGAGATCCCTCTGACGGCGGAAGGGTCCGGTGGCGAGCCCGCCGTTCGCGCATCTGCGTGGACGGCGGGGCTCCCGCCTTCCGGACCCACGACCGATCGGAGGGCTCTTGGTGCCGAGCCGCTCACACCCGGGGGAGCCGGTGAAACGACGATGGCCGCATGAGGGCGTGTACGCCCGGATCGGGCTCTCCCGCGTCCACGGCGTGGGCGTAAGGGCAATCCGCGACATCCCGGCAGGGACACGTGTGTTCCGTGGCGAGAGTGAACGCGTCGTCTGGGTGTCGCGAGCCGCGGTGCGGCGACTGCCCGCCGCGGTGCGAGACCTGTACGAGGACTTCGGCATGGTCTGGGGAGACCGGATCGGTGTGCCTCCGACCCTGAACATGCTGTCCGTCGGCTGGTACCTGAACCACTCCGACCGCCCGAACGTCGAGGCGGACGAGGACGGTCGCTTCCACACCCTGCGGAAGATCCGGAAGGGCGAGGAGCTGACCGCCGATTACAGGACGTTCGTCGACGAGGGGCTCCCGTTCAGTCCGAAGCGAGTCCGCCGTGTGCGAAAGCGACGGCAGGCCCGAGGGCGTGCGCGGACCTGACTCACGCGACGCTGCCGCCTGCCTTGCGGCACTACCGGCCAGCGTCCCCCGGGCTCCCGGGCGGCACTCCGGCGCCGAATGGCCCCTCGCTATGTGACAATGGAAACGCGAATTCATGTGGACTCGCCACGGATTCGTCCTTCTCTCGGGACAATGGGACCAGTTTATACTTCTCAACAGCCATCATCCCGCACCCGCCTTCGCGCGGCCCGTGCGCCTCATCGCGGCACTGCTGCAGGCCTCGCGCCACGCGAACGCGTCCGTGGAGTGCCGCGAGCGATGGGGGTTTGCGATGTCAGCGAAGCCGTTCGTGATCGCCACCGTTCTCCTGATGGCCTCGCGCCAGGCCAACGCGAGCCCCGCGCCCAGCGTCCAGCAGGGTCCGAAACTGGTCGGCACCGGAGTCCATTCTGCCATCACGTACCAGGGGGCATCGGTCGCGCTCTCCGCCGATGGAAACACCGCCATCGTGGGCGGCTACAACGACGACCCCGTGGGCGCCGCCTGGGTCTTCACGCGCAGTGGCGGCGTGTGGAGCCAGCAGGGCACGAAGCTGGCCGGAACCGGCGCGGTGGGCGCCGCGGGCCAGGGGATCTCCGTCGCGCTCTCGGCGGACGGGAACACCGCCATCGTGGGCGGGACCGGGGACAACTCCGGTGCCGGCGCGGCTTGGGTGTACACGCGCAGCGGCGGCGTGTGGAGCCAGCAGGGCGGGAAGCTGGTTGGCACCGGCGCGCTCGACCCTGCGCTCCAGGGCTATTCCGTCTCGCTGGCCGCTGATGGGAACACCGCCATCGAGGGCGGATCGTTCGACAATGGTGGTGCCGGCGCAGCGTGGGTGTTCACGCGCGGCGGCGGCGTGTGGAGCCAGCAGGGCGAGAAGCTGGTCGGCAGCGGCGTCGCCGGCATTCCCGACCAGGGAATCTCCGTCGGGCTGTCGGGAGACGGCAATACCGCGATCATCGGCGGACCCGGCGACCTTGTCACCACCGGTGCCGCGTGGGTGTTCACGCGCAGCTTCGGGGTGTGGACGCAGCAGGGCGAGAAGCTGGTCGCGACCGGCCCGGTCGGCACTGCCGGCCAGGGTTCGGCGGTCGCGCTGTCCTCGGACGGGAATACCGCCATCGTGGGTGGGCCGGGGGATAACTCCGCTGCCGGCGCGGCGTGGGTATGGACGCGCAGCGGCGGCGCGTGGAGCCAGCAGGTCGAGAAGCTGGTTGGCACCGGCGCGGTCGGCAATGCGAATCAAGGATACTCGGTCGCGCTCTCCGCGGACGGGAAGACAGCCATCCTGGGCGGGTGGAACGACAACGTCGGCGTGGGAGCTGCGTGGGTGTTCGTCGATCCCTCCATTCTGACGGTGCCGCCTGGCAATGGATCCACTTCGTTCGTCCTTGCCGCGCCGCAGCCGAATCCCGCGCTCGGTCATGCCCTGGTCTCGTTTGCGCTGCCCTTCGGCCAGGATGTGAGGCTCGCCGTGCTCGACCTCCAGGGTCGCGAAGTTGCGTTGCTGAGCGATGGCATCCAGGAGGCCGGTCGCCACGACGTTTCCCTCGACGTGTCGAAGCTCCACGAGGGGATGTACTTCGTGCGACTGCGTGGCCACGGCGTGGACCTGTCGCGGCGGCTGGCGGTGCTGAAATGAGGCGTCAAGGGAAGGGCGTCCGGCCCTCGCACGCTCCGGCAGACCGGGCACGGCACGTTGTACGCCACCCGCAATCGGGGCGCGAGCATCGAAGGGGACCGCATCGATTGACGGGTCCGCGAACCGGCCCGTAGACTGGCGCGCTCGAGAACCATTCGAACGCCCGCGCGACTCCCGTCCGCGGGCGGTTCTTTGCCGCTTCCCCGGATCCCCTCCAATGGAACGTGTCGGCATCCTCGGTCTGCCGCAGTCGGGCAAGACCACCTTGTTCGAGATCCTGGTGCAGGGCGCCGGCGCGCAGGCGGCCGCGACCTCCGGCCGCGAACAGGTGGCGGTCATCGTCGTTCCCGACGAGCGGGTCGACCAGCTGGCCGCGCTCTACAAGCCGAAGAAGATCGCGCACGCCCGCATCCAGTTCATGGACACGGTCGCCGTCACCGAAACCAGCGCCCGTGCCGCCGCCCGCGGACCGGATCTCTTCGCCGGCGTGAGGAATTGCGACGCGCTGCTGGGCGTCGTGCGCGCGTTCGAGAGCGCGGCGTTGCCGGTCGCCGCCGGTGTGGATCCCGCGCGCGACCTGCGCCACCTCGAGAGCGAGCTCATCTTGAACGACCTCGCGATCGTCGAGACGCGGCTCGAGAAGCTGACCAAGGAACTCCGTGTCGGTCGCAAGGAGGGCGAGCGCGAGCACGTGCTCCTGGTCCGTCTCAAGGCGGCGCTCGAGGCCGAGCACCCGCTGCGCGGCGAGACATTCGACGGCGAGGAGACGAAGCTGCTGCGCGGGTTCCAGTTCCTGACCCTGAAGCCGTTGCTGGTGGTGGTGAACCAGGGCGAGGGTGGGGCATACCCGCTGCCGACCGCCGGGGCGCACACGCTGGTGGTCGGTCTCTCCGCCCATCTCGAGCGCGAGGTGGTGGGGCTGCCGCGCGAGGAGCGTGACGCGTTTCGCCGCGAGCTGGGGATCGCTCAGGATGGCCTGTCGCTGGTCATCCGCGCCTGCTACCGGCTGCTCGGCCTCATCTCGTTCTTCACCGTCGGGCCCGACGAGGTGCGGGCATGGACCCTCCGCCAGGGCGAGCGCTCGGTGGACGCCGCGGGCGAGATCCACACGGACCTGGCGAAAGGTTTCATTCGAGCCGAGGTGGTGCCGTGCGCCCGGCTGCTCGAGGCCGGGTCGGAAGCGGCCGCGCGTGAACGCGGCTGGAGGCGGCTCGAGGGCCGCGACTACGTCGTTCAGGACGGGGACTGCCTGGAGATCCGGTTCAACAAGTAGGCGGGTTCCGGGACGGGCGGATTCGGATCACGTGTTCGCGAAGGGAGGAGACAGGATGCGCAGGCTACTGGCCACTCTTGCACTGATGAGTGTGATTCCCGCCGCGCAGGCCGCTCCCGGGCCGGGCCCCGACCCGGCGATCGCCACGATCGTCGCGAAGGTCTCTGCCGAGCAACTCAAGTCCTTCGATACGCGGCTTGTCGGGTTCGGCACGCGCAGCACGTTCTCCGAGAAGATGGGCGGGGGGCGGGGTGTCTTCGCTGCGCGGTCATGGATCGCCGACCAGTTCCGCGAGTTCGCAAAGGCCAGCCATGGGCGGATGACCGTGGCCTACGACACGTACGTCCAGAAGGCCGACGGCAAGCGCATCGTGCGCGACGTGGAGATCTCCAGCGTCATCGCCACGTTGAAGGGCGACGAGCCCGGCGGGCGGACCTACGTGATGTCCAGCCACTATGACTCGCGTAACTCGGACAACGCCGACACGACGAAGGACGCGCCGGGCGCCGACGACAACGGGTCGGGGACCTCGGCGGTGCTGGAGGCGGCCCGGGTGATGGCGGGCCTGCCGACGCACGCCACGGTCATCTTCGCGACGTACGATTCGGAGGAGCAGGGCCTGTTCGGATCGGCGCACCACGCGGCGGCGCTGAAAGCGGCGGGCGTCGACGTCGAGGGTGACGTCAACAACGACATCATCGGTGCGTCCGTCGGAGACCAGGGGGAGAAGAACCCCGGCATCGTGCGGATCTTCTCGGAGGCGATCGCGGCCGGCGCCGATCCCGCGAGAGTGAACGCGATCGGGAACGAGAACGACTCCCCGTCACGCGAGCTGGCGCGCTTCGCCCGGGAGATCGGGGACCGCTACCAGCAGGAGTTCCACGGCGACCTGGTCTTCCGCGCCGATCGGTTCCTGCGCGGCGGCGACCACGAATCCTTCAATGCCGCCGGCTTCGCCGCCATCCGCTTCGTAGAGCCCGTCGAGACGTTCACGCACCAGCACCAGGACGTGCGCACGGAGAACGGCATCGAATACGGCGACCTGCAGAAGTACATGGATTTCGACTATCTCGCGCGCGTCACCCGCTACAATGTCGCGGTACTCGCGGCTCTGGCAATCGGTCCGGGACGTCCCGCGAGCGCCTTCATCCTCACGAAGGAACTCGACAACAGGACCCAGCTCACCTGGGCTGCCGTTCCCGGCGCCGTGAGTTACGAAGTCGTGCGGCGGAAGACCACCGATGCGGTCTGGACAGACGTGAGCGACGTGGGAAACGTGACCGCGGTGACGATGCCCTACTCCAAGGACAACTGGCTCTTCGCCGTGCGCGCCGTGGATGCCCAGGGCCACCGCGGCGTGCCCGCGTTCCCGATGCCCGTGCGATAGGCGCCACTGCCTTCGGGGCGCGGTGCGACCGCGCCCCGTTCCCCTCAATCGTCGATCAGCTGATACGCCGAGGTCCAGAAGTCGCGGGTGAGGTTCGGGATATTCAGCACGTCCGGCCTGCGCTGGACCATGAGGACGCCGACCAGCCGCTCTCTCGGATCAACGCTCCAGGACGTCCCGAACGCGCCGTCCCAGCCGAAGCTTCCGGGCGAGTCCGCGAGATCGCTGCGTCCGGTCGTCACGCCGAGGCCGAGGCCCCAACCGCGTGTGTTCCAGAAGTCGGGGAAGAAGGGCGACAAGAGCTTCTGCTCCGCGGTGAGATGATCCATGGTCATGAGCTCGACCGATGTCCTGGAGAGGATCCGCTCCCGGCCGGAGGTGCCCTGGTTCAACATCATCAGGCCGAAGGCCGCCATGTCGTCGATCGTCGAGACGATCCCGCCGGCGCCGGCCTCGAAGAGGGGCGGCCCGGCGACCTGGCCACCGCGAGCCGGGTCCAGGACGATCAGTCTTCCCGTGACCATGTCGGTGGCATAGCAGGGTGGAAGCCGGTCGAGGGTCGCTTCCGGGACATGGAAGCCCGTGTCCCTCATGCCGAGCGGCTCGAAGAGACGTTCGCGAAGGAACCGGCCCAGCGACATTCCGGAGACCCGACTGATCAGCACCCCCAGTATCTCGGTGCTCATGTGGTAGAGCCAGCGCTCGCCCGGCTGAAACGCGAGCGGGAGCGCACCCAGCCGCCTCATGAACTCATCCGGCGTGCCCGCGAAGATCCATTCGGAGAGCGGCAGCCGCGCGGTGGCCATGGCCTTCTGGAGCGGGCAGGCGGGGGAGAGAAACGCCACCTCGCCGTAGCCCGAGCGGAACGTGAGCAGATCCCGGACCGAGATGGGGCGCTTCGCGGGCACCGTGTCGTCGAGTGGGCCATCCAGCGTTCGCAGCACTCTGCGATCGCTCAGCTCCGGCAACCACTCGTTCACGGGATCATCGAGCCTGAGCCGGCACTCCTCGACGAGGATCATCGCGCCTACTGCCGTGATGGGCTTTGACATCGACGCAAGTCGGAAGATCGATTCGCGCCGCATGGGCACGCGGCGGTCGAAGGCCATATGGCCGAAGCTCTCCACGTGCTCCCGGCCACGATGGTTCACATACGTGATGAGACCGGGCGCCCACCCCTGATCGACGTGGCGCTGCATCGCGCGGTGCATGCGAGCGAGCCGCTCCGGGGAGAAAGCGTCGGCGCGAGCCAATGGCCCGGGGGTCGTCACTCGTCTGTGAGCCTCGAGAATGGTCTCCATGGCGGTGCCCTCCGGCGGGCGCATGTCGCATACCACGTGCCGGACAGGGCGGCCACGGTCGTCGAACCGTAGGCGCTTGCGCGCGTAGCGCTTGTGATCGATCGACGGCGGCGGAGCCTGCCGTCGCTGCGACGATCTGTCGACAATCGCGATCGGACGCCGCCAACTTGGCAGGCGAGGATCCGCCGCCAGAGAGTCGTCATGCGCCTCGTGCGCGGTACCGGCACCCCCGGTGCGGCCTCAGCGGCCGAGCAGCACGAAGCGCTTCGCGTACCGCGTGGAGCCGGCGGTCAGCACGGCGTAGTAGACGCCCGCGCGCACCGTGTTGCGCCCGGCGGGCCACCCGATCTCGTGCCGGCCGGGTCCGAACTCGCCGTCCGCCGCGCGCGCCGCGAGCCGCCCGTTCACGTCCACGATATCGAGCCGCAAGGTCGTCGCGCGGGCGAGCCGGAAGCCGAGGTGGACGTGGTCTGCGGCCGGCAGCGGCCACGGCGGGGCCAACGCGATCTCCTCGTCCGCCGCCACGGTCGGCGGCGGTGCATCGAGCAGCGCGGACGGACTGCCATAGAGGTACGCGCGGCCCGATCCACCGTGAAGGTAGCTTCCGACCAGGAAGAGGTCACGCCCGGCGAACGTGATCGGCCCACCGTTGGAGATCGTGTGGCCGAACATGTCGCCCGCGTTCTCGCCCGAGAGCACCGTGTCGGGTGACGAACCCGGCACGGCGCGGCCGAGGAAGACCTGCACCGAGCCCAGCGTGCTGCTGTCCGCTCCTCCCGGCGCACCGACCGCGAAGTCCTCGAGACCGTCACCATTGAGGTCGCCGACTCCCGCGACCGCGATCCCCAGTTCGTCCGAGGCCGTGGCGCCACCGATCGTGAGCGCGGGAGTCGTGGGCGGGATCGGGGCGCCGAGGAACAGGTAGGCGCTTCCCGCGTCGATGAGCGCGCCCACGTTGACGCCGGGTGCGCCCACCAGGATGTCGTCGCGACCGTCGCCGTTCACGTCACCGACGCCGGCGACCGACGTTCCGAAGAAGTCGCCGAAGTCGGTGCCGGCCCAACTCCGGTGCACGGCCGTGTCCGGCACCGCGCCTCCGAAGTAGAGGTAGGTCTTGCCCGCCCAGATCGTGGCGTCGGAGTTGAACGGTGCGCCGACCACCAGGTCCGGGAACGAACTGCCGCGTGTGTGGCCGGCGCCCGCAACGGCAGAGCCGAAGTCATCGCCCGCGAACTTGCCATGAAGCGTGAACGCGGGGCTGCCGGGGGCCCCCGGCCCTCCGAAGTAGACGAGCACTTCGCCCGCCTCCGCATTGGCCCGCGGCGCCCCGATCGCGAAGTCGGGACGTCCGTCCCCGTTGAAATCGCCGAGCCCCGCGACCGCGGCGCCGAAGCCGCCGCCCGCGAGCGGACCGGGGATGCTCACCGGGGCGCGGGTCCCGAGCGGATTCGAGCCGAAGACCAGGAGCGCGCGGCCGGTCGCACCCGGATTCGTGTCGGTGCTGCCGGGTGCGCCGATCAGGAGATCCGCGTAGCCGTCACCATCGACATCGCCCACCGCGGCGAGCGAGGTGCCGAGGAGATCCCCCGGCAACCCTTCGATGATCCAGGCCGGGGGTTCACCGAGATGTGCGCTGCCACCGCGGAATATGAAAACCCGGCCCGCGCCCGGGCCCGGCGTCGGATCCGCACTCGCGGCGATGGCGTACTCGGGGTGGCCGTCGCCGTCCATATCGCCGATCACGACGCAGGCGATGGAGAACTGGCCGTTCTGCACAGAACCGTCCCACGTGCGCAGGCGCGCGACGTCGAGTGCGGACGCGGGGCGTGAAACCAGGGCCGCGGCCACGAGGAGCGCAAGGGCGAAGGATCGCACGAAGTGGGTCACCGAGTGAGAGGGCCAGTCGAGACTGGCCCTCCCCTGGCCGAGGGAGTCGAGACTACCGGTAGATGAGCTTGATACGACCCCACGTCGTCGGCAGGATGGAGGCCGGCTGGTCGGTCGAGAGATTGGCGCCCTGCATCACGCCATTGAGCATGTCGGCGTTGGGATCCGCGGCGCTCGCCACCGGCGGTACGCACGGCGACGTCGCCTGCGTCACCGTGAACGGCGCCATCGCCTGGTCGCTCGAGCCGTCGGAGCCTTGCGCACGAACCCCGAACGCGTAGTCCGCCGGCCGCGTGCGCGGCGGAATGAAGAACGTGAACTCGTGCGTCCGGCGCTCGCCGGCTGCCAGCGGTACCCGCCCGCACAACGGACCGAGGATGGTCGTGTCGTTCCTCGAGAGCGCGAAACACACGCGAGCGAGGATGGGACTCGTGCCGTCGTTCGCGATGAGGAGAATGCCGTGCCCTTCGCTGCACTGGGGAATGATGCTGGGGCTGACCGCGATTCGGACGTGGACCGCCGCCACCGAGCTGCCGGCGATCGCCAGCAGAAGGAGACACATGGTCCCGAAGCTGAGGAACACTCGACGCATGCCTGACCTCCTTCGAGAGGATGCGATGAATCCAGCGGGCTTGCGGCCGCGTCCCGGACAGCGGTTCAGTTCGCTGCAGAGCAAGCGTGAACCCGTGAATATTGGCGGGTCAAGAGATAACGATCTCTCCGCGCGCGAGGGAACTGGTTCGATACGAGCAATCGTGCGGATGGATTTGCACCTTCAGTGAGGCTCCATCAGCGACGGGCGCGGACTCGATCCGAGGGAGCGCGCCGACGCCGGCCTGGGACTTCCCCCGCGTCGCTGATGCTTGATAGGTTTTCGGTGGACGCCGCTGATGTTCGACCTGCGCCCCATCGAGGCGCCCGCGGCGCGCAACTCCAGTCGGAGGATTCCTCGTGCCGCGCCCCCGCGCCGTGGCGCTCGTTCTGCTTCTCTGGTCCGTGACGGTGGTGGAGCTTCCAGCGCCGCGTGCGGGGGGCGACTGCGCCCCGCTCTTCGACGTTTGGGCGACGGGTGGGAGCGGAGGAAACTGCACCAGCTCCTACGTGTTGCTGCCGTGGGTCCCGAACGTGCAGCAATTCTGGAGTGTCACCGCGGACTCGCTCTCGGCGCATCTCCACGACATCGGCGCATACGGATCGCTGACGCTCGTGCACGTGCCCGGGCTCAGCGTGTACGACGAGGAGCTTCGATTGCCGACCGGCTCGCCGAGTCCGTCGCCGTCCGACACGCTGCCGTGTCCCGACATGCGTCCGGCCTACCCCACGGTGATGGACGACGCGGCACAAGCGCGGTGGCTGACCTACGGCTACTCCGACGCCAAGGTGATCTCCGGTTTCAAAGCGATCGCGACATCGTTCGCGCGGTCATTTCCGGACCGCGTGCTGGGGCTGACCCTGTTCCCGCACGGGTCCGGGGCAGGCATCGCGTTCCCGAACTTGACCGCGGATTCCGCCGGTTACGTTTCAGCGCAACTGGTACAGGAGGTGGCGCGGATCGCGCCGGGACGGCTGCTGATCCAGTCCGACAATCTCGATTCGGCGGTCACGGTGAACTCGGTCATGAGCCTCGCGCGCGAGAACGAGGCGTCCATCGGCTGGCAGTCGAACAAGCACGGCGGGACTGGCGCAGGCTGCGGCGGGGGTGGAGCGGGCTCGTGCCTGCCGGACGCTCCCGATGGACACTTCTTCAATCTCCTGGCCTACGGCGCGGCCGAGGGCGCCCATTACTTCGAGATCTGGCCGCGGGACGTTCCGGCCTACCCGCAGGGGATCGCGGCCGCGAACGCGGCCGGGCTCTACTCGCTGCTCGGCGTCGGCACCCCCGGGATCGGGGCGCACACCCCCGTACGACTTGCGCAGAATGCCCCCAACCCATTCGGCGCGCGCACCACGATCCGCTACGTCCTGAGTCAGGCATCCCGGGTGCGGGTTGCAGTCTATGATCTCACCGGGCGCAGGATCGGCGTGCTCGTGGATGGCTCGCAGGGCGCCGGCGAGCACGTGGTGCGTTACGATGCCCTGGGACTATCGGACGGGACGTACTACTACCGGCTCGAGGCCGAAGGGACGAGCGTCACCCGCCCGTTCGTCGTGCTTCGCTAAGTGCCGCCGGGCCGGGCGACCGCTTCGAGCCCGGTTCGCTCCACGATCGGAGCCAGCCATGAGGGACGCATGACCCTGCACCTGCCGCCGTCTCGCGCCGCACTGGCGTGGGTGCGGGAGCATACCGGCGGCGCGCAGATCGTTGCCGCCGAGGTCCTGACCGGTGGCCGCTCGCACTCCAACGTCGCGATCACGCTCGGCCCGCCCGACGAGCGGCGGGTGGTCCTCCGTCGCTGGGTGCGGCCCGACTGGCGCGAGCGGGATCCGAACCACACCGTGGAGCGGGAGGTCGCCGCCCTGGTCCTGCTCGAACGGGCGGGCTTCCCCGCGCCTCGACTGCTCGCTGCGGACGCCGGGGGCGAGCGCTGCGGCACCCCGGCCCTGCTCATGACCCGCCTGGCGGGCCAGTCCGCGAATCACGCGCCGCTGCCATCGGCACGCTCCCTCGAGCAGCTCGCATCAGCCGCGTTGACCCTGCATCGCATCCCGGGGCCGTGGCCGGGCATCCCCGGCTATCAGCCGTACCACGACCTGCGCGCGACCACGCCGCCCAGGCGATCCGCCCACCCCGACCGGTGGAAGCGGGCGTTCACCGTGGTGGCGGGCACGCCGCCACCGGGTCGCGAGGTCTTCATCCACCGGGACTACCACCCGGGCAATACACTGTGGCTGAACGAGACGCTCGTGGGCGTCGTGGACTGGACCACCGCCTCGCGCGGCCCGATCGGTGTGGACCTCGGCCACATGAGATGGAACCTCGTGCTCGACCACGGCGAGGAAGTGGCGCGGGCGTTCCTGGAGTGCTACTGCGAACGGAGCGGCGATGGCCACGAGCACCACCCTTACTGGGATCTGCGCTGCCTCGTCGACCTGTTGCCGGACGATGGTCTCGACGATCGTCTCACCGGTCCGCAGCTCGTCCGGCTCGAGCAGTACCTGGAGAACCTTCTCTCCCGGTGCTGAGCAGTTCCACGCTCAGATGTCCGCGGCCTCGTCCTTCCGCACCCACCTCGCGTAGAGGAAGATGCCGACGGCCGATGCGATCCCGACGGCGAAGAACGGGTACCAGAGCCGGTACGGCTGGTACGCGCTCCACAGCAGCCGGGTCGCGGCGCTCGCATCAAGGCGCGTCGCGCGCTGAAGTGCCAGCATCGCGGTCGTCCGATCCACGCCCGCCGGCGAGCCGCCGTGCTCCCCCAGATACCGGAGCGCGAGGCCGGCCTTCTCGCCCATCCGCCCGTACAGATCGCCCGCGAGGAACGAGCCGTAGGCCCAGCCGATCGAGGTCGGCATGTTCGCGTAGCCCATGTAGAGGCCCTTCTTGCCCTCGGGCGCGATGATGCCGAGATAGTCGTTCATCTTGGGACTCGCCAGCATCTCGCCCACGGCGAACAACGCGATGCCGAGCAGGCAGGACACGCCCGACATGGTGAACCCCGCGGCCAGCAAGCCCAGCGACGAGACCGTGATGCCGATGAAGATCGAGTGCACGCGCCGCATGCGTGCCACGAGGTGCGAGACCCAGACCACCAGCAGGACGATCAGGAATGCGTCCAGGTTGATCATCCATTCCTGCGCCACCATCGGACCGCGCGGCGTCCGGGTGGTGAACATCGCCGGCAGGTGGAGCGCCCGGACGACGCTCGAGGAATCCACCCAGTCCACGATGAAGTTGGGGAGCAGGTCGAACAACTGCATGAACATGAGCCAGAAGCCGGACATGATGAGGATGAACGTGACGAGGCGCAGGTTGAAGAGGTTCGTGAACGTGAGCCTCGCCGTTTCGAGCACGCCTCCGGACCTGGTCCCTCCGGCATCCACGCTCGGGTAGGTGAGCAACATCAGGAAGTTGAGCGAGACGATCACCGCGCAGCCGTAGAACACGGTCGGCCACGAGAACCCGTACAGGAAGTGCGCGAGCGGTGGCCCGAGGAAGCCGCCGACGTTGACGAGCATGTAGAACATGCCCCAGCCGACCGACGAGTTGCCCTTGTCCATCGTCCGCTGGAGCGAGCCCCACACCCCGGGCTTGAAGATCGCGGTTCCGAACGCGAGCACGAGACAACCGATGGTGAACGGCCAGTAGCCGCGCTGCGTGGCCATGAGCAGGTACCCGGTGATCTTGATGGCGATGGAGACGGCGATGGTCTTCTTGTAGCCGTACCGGTCCGCGAACCCGCCCGAAAAGATGGGCACGCCGGTCTGGACGAGCGCCCACAGCGTGAAGATGGTGCCCTTCTGCGCCTGCGTGAAGTGCAGGCCGTGGATCTCGTCGGCCTGCGCGATGTAGATGGGGATCACCACGCGCACGCCGAAGTAGGCCAGGCGCTCGAACATCTCCATCAGGTTCAGCATCCAGAACGCCCGGGACAACCGGGCGAGTTGCGCGAACATTCCGGTCCGTTGCGGCGCTGCGGCCTGCAGCATCGAGCTCATGCGGTCTCCGGGTGCT